>PDUC01000092.1 GCA_002747255.1 Acidobacteriota bacterium
ATCAAGCTGATGGGCAGCCTCTGCCGCGGCAATCAGCAGCTTGGAAGGCATACAGCCCACCCGCGCGCAGGTGGTGCCCCAGATACCGCCTTCAATCAGAACAACCGATTGTGTATATTGCAATGCTGCCCGTCGGGCATTAAGACCGGCAGAGCCGCCGCCGATAATGGCGACATCAACTTCTCTTTTTTTCATGGTATTCTTCCTCTGTCATTATGTGCTGACCGGCAAGTGAAACAATCTTACTATACCAAGGCAGAGGTATTATTCAGGTTTTACAAGATAAATTCCCGTAATTGAGTAAATAAACTCATCCTTTTTGGTTAGCGAATAGCTCCCTTTTAACAACTCAGCACGCTTTCCAATTCCTGTTTTAATATCATTTCTCAGCTTTTCTATATCTTTTATATTGCTGATATTACTTGATAAAATATTCTGAGTGGCAATCTCACTCCATTCAACTGATAACCTGTTGATATAATTTTTATATGCATCTGTTGTATATGGTTTTTTATCATATGGTTCATGCAGGAACTGGATTTTGATAACAAGATTGAATATTCCCTGATCTTTTATATAGACAGAAGCGACAGCCGTATCTGTTGCATACGATTCTTTATAAGAAGAGAAGCCTGCCAAACAGTTTTTAGATGTCAAAAATAATAATATAATTATTATCAGGAATATTTTCTTCATTGCTTCTCCTTTCTTAGCAAGACACTATCTGGCTATATCGTATCGTATTGCAGCAGCTCTCTGCCTGCTGCGCTGTATTCAGTATTATTATTCTCCATAACACTGCCCTGCAACGAGTGCTGTCCAGCCCCTGTAATTTTTACTGCAATAATATCACCGGGCACTGCTGCTACCGGCTGCTGCAAATGGACGATATGGTTGCTTTCTGTACGTCCGCGGGAGAGCAGGGCGGAGTCCAGCTCCGGCTCCAGCATAATTTTCTGCACTTTTCCGATATACTCCCTGTTGCGCTCAAGGCTGATCTCATCCTGCCGCTGCTGAAACCGGGTAAGCCGGGCGGATTTAACCTCTTCCGGCTCGCCAGGAAAGCCAACAATAATATCGGTGGTAAGGGCAATTGCGGGACATACCTTATGCAGTTTATCAACAAGTTCAAGATAGTCGGCAATGCTATAGCGCCGGTTCATTCTTTTTAATACCCTGTCGGAGCCCGCCTGCACAGGCAGGTGCAGCTGCGGACAAAGAATATCAATATCGGCAAAACAGGCGATCAGCTCATCGGTCAGATCTTTTGGGTTTGAGGTGGTAAAGCGCAGTCGCTGCAGCCCCTGATCGGCAAGTTCTGCAACATCTCCAAGCAGCCGGGCAAAACCATATTCACCCCGTTTTTTTCCTAAAACAACGCTATTGGTTTTGCCATAGGAGTTAACATTCTGCCCCAGCAGGGTAAGCTCTTTTACCCCGTTTTCCACCAGTACACGCGCTTCATCAATAACACAGTAACTGCAGAAATTATTACACCCCTGCATTATGGTAATAAATTTACGAAATGGCGGGGCAGGGGAGTCTGCTGAGAAATTCGGTAGAAAACGGGGAATATCATAGCTGTCGGCAAGAGAGGTGATCACCCGGCTGCCGCCTTGTTCCGCATGTTGCAGGGCGCTGACCAGCTGATAGATATTCTGCGTACCAATAACGAGGGTCACATGGGGCATCTTTTTTATAATTTCAACCCCTTCCTGCTGG
>PDUC01000093.1 GCA_002747255.1 Acidobacteriota bacterium
GTTTTCCGGCTCCGCCCTTGCCGGCAGTTATTTTCTTGGTAAATGCAAGGTGCGCAACTCTCTGCTCTATAAAAGTGATATTCGTGGAGATGAGCTGAAGCGGAAAGGGGATGTGCTGCACTATGATGATGATCAGGAACTTGATCTGGTATTAAAACATGATGAAAAGATCGATATTTCAAACAGTGTTCTGATTAAAACCCTGGTGCATAACTACTCCCATAATCCTGAATCGGTGGAGGAGTTTTTTATCCGCAACACCATGTCGATGGATTATGCCAATATCCATGGCTCGCCCTCTGATGGCTGCTTTCTCGGTCCCTTTGCAACGGTTGATCTGACCACCATGCGCAACAGCGTGATTGGCGCCTACTCCTATCTGCAGACCGGCGGCATTGTCTCCCTTGATGTACGGCCGGGAACGGTATGGGTGGAGAAACCGCATCAGTTTAATTTTCTTTATACTTATCCTGAGGAGGAGTTGCAGCACTATATCTCTCTTTCTCCGGATAAGGTGCCATGGGGGGTGCTGATCGATTTTATCGAAGAGCGCAAGGAGAAATTCCAGCGGATTTTCGATTTTGTCAATATGGAGAATATCAGCTCTGTTCCGGAGACGGCCTCCCTTGACCGCTATGCCGTTGTTATACCCAAAACCGAGATTGCCGATAATGTACTGATCTCCCAACGCGCCTATCTGGAGAATTCGAAGATGGGCAAGGGGGCGGATGCGCAGGAGAACTCCTTTATTATCAATTCGGTAATGGAAGGCTGCGATGTGGCGGCCCATGGTGCCAAAATTATTGATACCACCCTTGGCCGCAATATATTTGTCGGTTTTAACTGTTTTATTTATGGCAAGGCGGATGCGCGAATTACAATCGGTGAAGATTCCATTGTAATGCCGCATACCATTATCGACTGTGATGAACCGCTGGCGGTACCGCCGCATACGCTGGTCTGGGGACTTATTCGTAATCAGAGTGAGCTGGTAAATCATTCGGTGGATCTTGATGAATTTGCCAGTATCCAGTCCTCCTTT
>PDUC01000095.1 GCA_002747255.1 Acidobacteriota bacterium
CTCAATGCTGGTTATGCTGGTTATCGGTATTCCTCTCTATATCTGTGCAACGGCCTCCACTCCGGTTGCCGCGGCCCTGGTATTGAAGGGTGTGAGCCCGGGTGCGGCACTGGTCTTTCTGCTGGTGGGGCCGGCAACCAATATCACCTCACTTTCCGTGCTTTTTGGGATATTGGGAAAAAAAAGTACCTATCTCTATCTTGCCGCCATTGCCATTTGTGCGGTCTTCTTTGGTCTGTTGACTGATCTCTGCTATCAGCAGTTTGGTATCTCACCACAGGCGGTGGTTGGCAAGACAACGGAGTTTCTTCCTTTCTGGTTGAAGTTGCTTTCCGCCATTATTGTCTGTCTGATCTCGGTTAAACCCCTTTCCGCTGAAGTGGCAAAGAAATTTGCCAGAAAGAAGCTGCCGCAGCAGACACCGCATATGTCAGTAAGTGGTTTTCCCGCTCTGCCGCAGGAGAAGAGACATTCTGGCGGAGATTGTGACTGCTGTGAGTAATGATTTGTCTGGTTTAATAAAGAAGCCCCTGGACGTTTTGTCCAGGGGCTTCTTGTTTTTGTCAGCTATAGAAAGGAACTGAGTTTTTCAGCTCTTTTTTATCTTTAGTGTTTCTCCCGGCTTCAGGAAATTTGATTTCAGGCTGTTCCATCTCTTTATATCTGCCATGGAGATGCGAAATTTACGGGAGATTGTCCATAAAGAGTCGCCGTTTTGCACATTGTAGTAGAGAGCTGCACTCTCTTTTTGCCGCGGAGTATGGTTGATCTTCTTTTTCGCAGCGGAGATTGTTACCTGCTGCTGGGATTCTGCCGCTTTTTTCTGCGGCTGCAGGATATGTTTGGTTTTACTGGCAGCAATATACTTTGCAGATGTTGTTTTGAGCATATCTCTTCCCTTACTGTCAATAAAGAGAGCGAGCTGCTGTCCTGCCCGAATTCTTTTGGCGCTGCGCAGACCATTCCACGAGACAATCAACTTTATCGGCACATGATACTTTTTGGCAATTGCCCCCAGAGTGTCT
>PDUC01000010.1 GCA_002747255.1 Acidobacteriota bacterium
GCTTCCTGATCCTGGGCTCAACCGGCGAACCGCTGCCCGGGAACCTGGTCCGGCGGGCCGAGCTCTACGTTCAGGTTTACGCGGACGGTCAACCACTCTGGCAAGCACCCAGATCCCTGCATCCGCAGCGGGAGGCCATTGCCGTCTCGCCCGGTTCGGCAGATGGTCTGGAAAGCCTCAAAACCTCCTTGAGCCGCAGCGTCACCCTGGATGCAAACTACCTGGCCGAATGCGCCAACTACCTTGTCAACAACATAAGTACCATCGATGTGACCGCCACCACTTATTCCATCGAGGGTTACGGCGAAGTGATCGATAACAGCGGTACCTGGACCGGTGAGCCCATTGCCTCAGGCGGTGCGTGGCAGACCGCTGGTGATCGCGTTTATCTCGACAATAAGTACGCCGAGATCACCGATGACGGTTCCCAACCACTGCTTACACTGAGTAGTTTTTCCAATTCCGCTCTTCCAATGCTCAAAATGATCGCAGACAATCCAGACAACGATGGGAAGGGTATCATTCAGTTCAGCAATCACGATGGCTCGAGTATTCATGAGATGCAGGTAACACAAGATCAATGGAATTTTAGAGGTGGGTCATTAGAGTATAATTTTGTAGGGGACACTTTCAACTTTATGTGCCATTCTTTTAACTTGAATGGACCTTTTTTCAATTTTAATGGAGATTATTACTGGTTGAAAAATATTAGTAATACATCATTTGGCCCAACGATCACGATGTCCGCAGGCACCACCAGTACCCAGGGAAGGGGAAAGATTGAGTTCAGAAATTACGATGGCTCGAGTATTTATTCAATGCAGGTGACAGACGACCAATGGAGTTTTACAGTGCCTAACACAGAGTTTAATTTTAACGGAGGTTCTTTCAAGGTAGATCTTAGTGGCAGTAGTTCCCATTCTTATCCAGACTTTCAAGTACAGAATACGAACGGTAATGAGTATGCTAATTTTTTATCTTCCCAGGGTAAAGCTTATTTAGGCATTTTTTCTGCAGAAGATGAGGTATCTACACTGGTTTTTGGTATATTTCACCCAAGTTCGCAAACGCCACTTGGGTATGCAAGTATAAGATATAATTCATATTACAAAAGAATCGATATTCAAGTTCCTGTTTCTGGGACAATCCAGTTAATAGCAGCAACTGTCGATATCAAAGGAGCCCTTGATGTCGATGGCCCTATTTACCAGCGTGGCACAATAATCCACCCCAAACGAGCTCTTGGCAAGGATGCCAATCTGGAGAGCATCGCGGAGCACGCGGAGAACATGTGGCGCGAGCAGCGTCTGCCCGCTGTGCCGGCACCCGAAGTTTTAGAAGACGGCAGTAAAAGAGTCGAACTGGGTCAGCAGCGCAGAGGCATGCTCGAAGAGCTGGAAAAAGCCCATATCTACATTCAACAGCTCCACGAGCAAAACCAGACCCTGCAAGAGCAGTTTAAAGCACTTCAAGCACAATTTAAGACACTTCAAATGGAAGTAAAAAAGGTGAAAAAGTAGACGGGCAGGATTGAAGCGACACGCCTGAATATTTCGCCTGTCCTGTTTGGACGGAAAGCTTCCGTTCTTATGGTACATCATCCCTTCGGGAGGTTGCGAAGGGATGATGAAAAAAGGGTAGGGCAAAGTCCTGCCTCTCCAGTATGGCTGGTGATAACTCTTTTATTGACTGATTAAAGTTTCCTTTTTGACCAATAGTACGGTCTGCGTTTGCCGTGAGCAATGGCAATGATAAGAATGTAGTTTGGTTCAATAGAGTAAACAATTGAATAAGGAAATTTAGACAGTAAATAACGTCTAAATGGAGGTTTTAAAATCCGATAGGTAAGTGGAGATGACTATATGTTTTGGGTTGCCGTTTCAATGGAACGACGAAAACGATGTCCCAATCCTGTTTGACAATCTTCATCATACTGAATTGCATTGAACAATTCTTTTTTAGCTTCAGGATAAAAAACTATCGAATTCATTTCCGTGTTATCTCTTTAGCTTCAGAAAAAACGACCTCTGCGGGAATTCCTTTTTGCAATCCTTTTTTGTATTGTTCATATCTACTTTCCACTTCAGCAAGCCAAGCCGCATCTGTTTCTGTTAAATGTTCCTCTCCATCTAAAGAGCTTAACAGGCGATCAGCCAAAAAAGCCCTTTGTTGTGAGGAAAGTGAGAGAAGTTCGCTTTCAATTTTTTTTAGTGACTCTGGCATATCAGCCTCCGTTATGTTGAAAAAAAACAGTTTCAAAAAATAATGGCATAAATGACGACAATATGCAAATGTCCAAATGAAAATACCCCCGCCTGTCCTGTTTGGACGGAAAGCTTCCGTTCTTATTTGTACATCATCTCTTCGGGAGGTTGCGCAATAGAGTGGAGCGAAGTCTTCAATACCACCTGAAAACCAGCTCGGTTGTTCCGTCGTTTTCGGGATCTATTTTCAGTTCCCAATGTGAGCGCAGGGGATGGGTTTCCAGAAAATGGCGAATGGCTTGTTTCAGGATGCCGTGCCCGTGTCCGTGAACGACTTTCAGCATGGCGGGGTGGTGTAGCATGGCAGCGTCGATCATTTTGGACAATTCATCCAGCGCGTGTTCCTTCTTCATTCCTATCAGCTTCAGTTCAAGTGGAATGGTCTTCGAGGAAAGCTCATCTGAATACAGGTGAACCCGTTCTTTCCGCGGTGCGCTCTTTTCCGCTGTGTGAACCAGGTCTGCAACCGGGATCGTCATGGTCATGCCGCTCACATCGACGCGGGCTTGTTTCCTGTCTACAGAGATGAGTTTCCCTTTTTTCTGCCAGCTTTTCAGCAGCACTTGATCGCCTTCGCGCCAGTCTTCCGGCTGCTTGCCTGAAGAGGTAATAGAGACGCTTTCCTCCTCGGGTTTCCGCTCTGCTGACACCAGTTCCCTTTGCTTTTCCGAGAATCGGGAGACCAGTTTCTGTCTGGTCTTCCTGGACTCCACCTCTTTTAAAAGGTCTCTGAATTCAGACTCAATTCTGGCAACGGCTTTCTTCAAACGCTCGCTTTCCTTGAGTTTCATTTTCTCCTGAAGGGCTTCATAAGAGCGTTTTTCCTGCTTTGTTTCCACAATTCTGCGTTGCGCTCGTCTCTCCTCTTTCTTGAGCTTCATGCGCTGTTTTTCCAGCAGCTTGTTTTGCTCTTGCAGAACCATGATGGCGCTCTGGATGTCCATTTGATTGTCTTCCACCAGTGAGCTTGCCCGTTCAATCAACTTCTCGGGCAGCCCAATCCGCCTGGCGATTTCCAGGGCATGCGATCGGCCCGGAACACCCTGAATGAAGTGATAGGTGGGAACGAGCCGGTTTTTGTCAAACGACATGGAAGCGTTGGCTAATTCCGGATGATTGAGCGCAAAGGAGCAGAGTACCTGCTGGTGGGTGGTAACCAGCAGGTGAGCGCCCTGCTGCACGCACTCTTCAATTAACGCTTGTGCCAACGCGTTACCCTCGTGAGGGTCGGTGCCCGAGCCCAGCTCATCCAGTAAAATGAGTTTGTTTGTTACTTGCGGCTGAAGAATGGTTTTCATGGATTCCAAATGCGAGGCATACGTACTCAGGTTGTGGCTCAGCGACTGGTGATCGCCAATATCGGCAAACACGCGCTCGTAGTAAGGCAGCTCGGAATCGGGATCGGCGGGTATGGGCAACCCGTGATTGGCCATCAGAGCCAGTAACCCGACCGTTTTAATGGTCACCGTTTTACCGCCGGCATTGGCACCCGAAATAATCTGGCCCTTTAAATCCCCATCCAGACGCAGAGTGAGTGCCACCATGCGATTGCGGTCCTTCAAGCCCGAAACCGCCTCCCGGTGTTTTTGAAACCGTTCATCCAGTAAAGGGTGCCTGGCGTTCATCAGCAAGAGCGACTGGCTGTGATTGGGTTTAACGGGGAAGGAGTTGGTTTCCATTGCCGTCAGGGCAAGCGCTTGAATGGAGTCAATACGGCTGACAGAAGGCAGCAGGCCGTACCGAATGAAAGCCAACTTTTGCAGCTGCAGGGTCAGTTCCCTCCTGAACTGAAAAATTTCCTCTCTTTTCTCAAAAAAGAGCTCCTGAAGCCTGTTTTGAAGGGGCGTGGTTGTGTCGGGCTCGATGAAGGCGGTCTGACCGGAGGTGCTGTAGTCGATTAAAATACCGGGAACTCTTCGCTTGTAGGTCTTGTTCACGGCCAGGACACGCCTGCCATTGCGCTCAAAAATGACATGCTCCGTCAATTGACTGGAAAGCGTTTTCACTTTTTCCTTCAGGATGTGATCCAGACGGCTGGTTACGCGGCTTTCCTCCTCACACAGCTTCTTGAATCGCGGCGTAATGGACGCAGACCAACTTCCGTCGGGCTCGAAAGAGGCTTTGAGTTTGATCAACAGGTCACTCAGCCCGCCGTCATCCTGTTCCACATCATCGAGCAGGGTTTGTCTGAACTCGCTGAGGTCTTCCGCCTGGCAGAACGCGTTCCAGAAGAGGAGTGTGTTCCTGAAAAGAATGAGCTCTTCACTTGTCAGCGGTTTTTCTGCGGGATTGCGGTCCAGACATCGAGGATCGGGAATTTCGGGAATGACAAGCGGATCGTGCTTGTCCAGAAAGAGCATCCAGCTTTCAAGAAGCTCATAATGGCGATCCAGCTGCGAAACAGGAATGCGCTGCATGTTCAATATGGCTTGTTTCCCGCTCCGGGTTTTGGCATTCAGTGCGTAAAAGTTGAGAATGGTCTCAAATTCCAGTGATCTAAGCGTATGCCGTTCAATTTGTCTTAATTTGTTTTCTTTCTTCTGCATGTCCCGTTTCTTTTAGCGCGTTCATCATTCCAAAAAACATGCTATTGTATCTCAAAACGGAATAGAGAGGTGCGTATGTTTCTCAAAGATCGGGTGAAAGCGCTCGCTCAACAGCAAAGAGCCGCCGCGATTGCCTTTTTGCTTTGCCTGCCGGTATTTCCAGCCGTCTACAAATCGGATCGAGGCGCGGTTGTTTCAAGATCGACCCTGGCTTCGGAAGTTGGCAGAGATATTCTCAAGCAGGGGGGCAATGCCTTCGATGCCGCTGTGGCAACGGGCTTTGCTCTGGCCGTGACCTACCCCTCGGCGGGTAATCTGGGAGGTGGAGGTTTTGCCGTGATACGGCTTAGCTCCGGTGAATGTCGCGCTCTGGATTTTCGTGAAACGGCGCCCAAATCGGTCAGTGCCCAAACCTATCTGGATAAGAACGGCCAGGTGCGGGATAAACTCCTGACGCTGCACACCCTGGGTTCCGGCGTACCCGGCACGGTGGACGGCCTGCTGTTACTTCACAAGACCTATGGAACACTGCCGCTCAGGGATCTCATCAACCCGGCCATTCAATTGGCAGGTGAGGGCTTTGTGCTGCCCGCTTCTCTGGTTGAATCGTTTGGCAGACAGCTGAACGATATGAAGCGGCATCCCGCTTCCATGGACGTGTTCACCAACGGCGGTACAGCTTACCGCAATGGCGATCGTTGGGTTCAGAGAGATCTCATGCGCACCCTGAAACGCATAGCCGGAAAAGGACGCGCCGGTTTTTACGAAGGCAAAACCGCTGAATTGATTGTGCGGGAAATGAAACGCACAGGTGGAGCCATCACACTGGAGGATTTAAAAGCGTATCGATCAATCTGGCGGGAACCCGTCAGGGGAAGCTATCGCGGTTATCAGATTATCAGCATGCCGCCGCCTTCATCGGGCGGTGTTCTGCTGGTTCAAATGCTCAACATGCTCGAGGATAAGCAACCGGGAAAACTGGGCTGGGGTCATCCCGATCTGGTTCACTGGATGATTGAAGCCGAACGGCTGGCGTTTGCGGATCGCGCGGTTTACCTGGGCGATCCCGACTTCAATCCGCTTCCCGTTGAACAACTGATTGACAAGCAATACGCGAAATCGCGCATGAATACGGTCGAGCTCATGAAGGCAGGTGATTCCAGTGCCATTGCGGAAGGAAAGCTGCCCTATGAGAGCCCGGAAACCACTCACTTCAGTGTGATGGATCGAGATGGCAACATCGTTGCCATTACCACCACCCTCAATTTACCCTATGGCAACAAAATCGTGGTTCCCGGCGCGGGCTTTCTGTTGAACAATGAAATGGATGACTTTGCGGTTAAAGCCGGAGTCGCCAATTCATTTGGGCTTCTGGGCAGTCGATTGAATTTAGTTGAAGGCGGCAAGAGGATGTTGAGCTCCATGGCTCCCACCATTCTGTTGGGTCCGGATGAAAGCATGGCTGTTTACGGTGCTCCGGGCGGTTCGGCCATCATTACCACGGTCCTGCAGGTGACTGTCAACTTGATCGACCACAAAATGACTCTGGATCAGGCCATTCGCGCTCCTCGTTTCCACCATCAATGGAAACCGGATCAGGTTCTTTTTGAGCCCTTCGCGCTCAACCCCGCCCTGCGCGAGAACCTCACAAAGAGAGGTCACAAAAAGCTGGTACCCTGCGAGGTGTACATCAGCGATGTCAACGGTATCCTTTACAAAAACGGCCTCTTCGAAGCTGTAACAGACCCCCGTCACGACGCTCTCCCGGGAGCTCAGTAGCCACTGGCAAGGGGAACTTTGGCTTGAGTTGGGTTGGCAAGGGAGACTCTGGCTTGTGAGTTGGGTGGATCAGAGAAAAATGCTAAAAATGCTGCGAATGGCAAACCTATCGCCTGCACTGCTGACTTTCCTTACTTCTCCTTCGAGGTGCTGCGGTCAGGTGACTCAGCAAGAACCTGAAAAAGGAATAAAATGATGAAAACAAATACTAAAATGAATGAGAATTGGCCGAAGAGGCTCATCGGTCTGCGGCTCTACTTACCGAGCAAGCACGAACTCGGCTTCGAGTTCGTAGGTGCCAGAGTATATAGAGGTCTGCGCATCATTACCGCTTCAGACTGGTCACTCAAATACTATGGCGGAACCGTTCTGGATTCTTCCAGTCTATCCACTTTCGGTGTTGCATCCTTTTTACTGAATATGAATTCAGATTGGGGTTTAATTAATGAGGTTTCCAGGAAACTACCGCAATACATATCATTCAAAACCAAAGGTTATTGCAGCCTGGATATAGGTTTCGAAAACAATCGCGCCCTCCAAATCCGTATTCAGGTTGATGGTAAAACCATCTATGAGCACTGGGATTAAGCAGCCTGGAAAAGCTGCAACCGTTGCGTTAAGCCTGCTTCGTTTTTGGGGCCGGCACTCAAAGAATTCCTGTTGACTTGTCCAAAGATAGATAATGAATTTGAAAGACAACAAGATGATTCAGGGAAGATGGAATTATCTATGAGATACTTGTGTCATATCAGAATGAGTCAGGCCCGTTCCAAATAAAATCATCGTTTCTTTAAAGACAAATACAGCTTTTGTGGCTTAAGATGATAAAAACAGCATACTTTTCAATTTTTGCAGGAAAAAAGGATGACTAAACGAACAGACGACTTAAAAACATCACTTGTATGTGCCTTAATCGGGATGTTCACATTAATTGTAAGTCTGTCAGGTTGCTCGCAAAATTCAACGACTGTCACACTTTTAAAAGAGCCTGTGATGCTCTGTGATAAACCAACCGTCTTAAAGCTAGAACAGCCTCTCTGCCGCAAAAACAAATCTCTTAGCATTCGCATGCAACTGAACGAGACATGGACACCGGAACCACCATGGCAAGCTATTAAATTGCAGGATGGTCAGTCAGTGAGACTGACGGCAGCTCTGATTTCCGATAAAGGAGACCATTATTATCCAAAGGCAATTGGCGCTGGAGGTGGGCTGGAAATTTGTTTTCGCGATTCGGTTCCCAAAGATGCAAGAATAGTAAAAATTACCCTTGGTTGCACGCATCCGTTAACAGCTCAAAACATCGTGTGGGTTGACTGGAATCCCAAATAGTTGACGTCATACCATGCCCTTTATTGCCAAAATGGAATACGATAAAGGCCTTGCTATTGATTTTTCTTGCGGAAACCGGGATTTTTTTCTTTCCCAAAAAGGACTTGCTAAGTAATACCATGTCTGTATGACTTATGAAATAAATGAGGTGGTCATGCGGGTAACCAGTAAAGGTCAAGTTACAATTCCAAGAAATATAAGAGAAACATTGGGGATATTGCCACAATCTGACATTGAGTTTCAGGAAGATAACGGTAGATTTTATATCAGTAAACTAGCTGATCCAAAATCCAGTAAAAACTTTGCCAAGTTAAGAGGCATTGCAACGGCTCAAATGTCTACTGAAGAAATCATGAACCTCACAAGAACATCATGATGAATGGAATACTTGTGGACTCATGTGTGTTGCTCGATATTTTACTGATGATCCAAACTGGGCTGACTGGTCCGAAAAAATGTTGATAAAATACAGTCAAACCAATACATTGTACATCAATTCAATAATTTAAACTGAAGTTTCAATTGGATTTAATAATATTGAAGAAGTTGAATTGGCTGTAAAAGAAGCCGGTGTAAAAGTACTTGAGTTGCCGCGAGAAGCATTGTTCTTGGCCGGAAAGTTTTTTTTAAAATACAAAAGAAACAAAAGGGTAAAAAGCTCAACACTTCCAGACTTTTTCATAGGAGCTCATGCAGTGGTTTCTGCGTTCAACTTAATCACAAGAGATAGGACAAAATACAAAACCTACTACCCCAATCTTAAACTCATTGTTCCTTAGTTGTTCGCCGTAAAAAGACAAGATGGTTATGCCATGAGATTGTTTACAAGCAGAGTGCTTCAAACGGCGGTTCTTGTTTTGATTAGGACAAAGAGTTTATTCACCGGGGACTTTAATCAATAACAACCTGAGTAACAAATCGTTCATCAAATTCGTCGCTGCTGAACATTGTTTAAGAGAAAGGATCTGATGCCAGACCCTCAATTCACTCCAACTGTTTTAAATTGCGAAGCAGGCCTTCTTTTTTGGTTCTTTTAATGGGTGATTTTCTGAATAACTCCTGAAAATCATCGGGTTCAGCTTCCTGAAGTTCTTCCGGTGAAACTTCCTCGTATTGGGGTCTTGGTTTGAACTGTTCCTGAATGTCGTATCCGTGTCCCTTGCGGTTCCAGGGGCAAACATCCTGACAGACGTCGCAGCCGAAAATCCAGTTGTGCAGGTCGGTTCCTTCCTCAAAACCGCCCCGGTGTTCGATGTTGAGGTAACTGATGCACTTTCGCGAGTCCACAATGCCCGGTTCGACAATGGCTTTGGTGGGGCAGTGATCCATGCAGGCCGTGCAGTTTCCACAGCGCGAGGAAGACGGTTCAGCGTGGGGAAACTCCAAATCCGTCAGAATACATGAAATAAAGAAGAAGCTCCCTTTTTTACCGTGAATGAGGCAGGAGTTTTTGCCAACCCAGCCCAGGCCAGCCTGTTGAGCCCAGTAGCGTTCAGCCACCGGGCCTGTATCCACATAAACCCGAAAATCAGCTGCTGGATGATCTGCCGCGATGAATCGACAGAGCTTCTTTAGTTTCTTTTTCAGAACATCGTGGTAGTCGTCACCGGCGGCATACCTCGCCAGTTGATGAGAAGCCAGTTGAATGGGTTCCTGGTGATAGGGTGTCAGCAGAACCAGAATGGACTGGACCGATGCCATAATCAATTTGGGGTCGAGGCGTTTTTCGATGTTGCGGGCGTACCATTCCATATCGGCGTGAAAACCGTCTTCAACCCATTTCCTGTACTTTTCGCTTTGCTGCACTTTTCCGGCTTTGGCGGAAGCGAAGGCTGTAAACCCCAAGTCGAGCGCGTGCCGGGTGTACTGCTGAAATTGATCTGCTGTAACGAGGGTCATAATTCGCTGACAGAGAAATCGGGTTCGGGATGCAGGACCGTCTCGATGGAGCCCTTTTGAGTCTGCAATTGAAAGTGACCTTTTTCTGAAAGCCCCATGAACCGGCCTTGTGTGTTCAGCCCGCCATTTCTTACTTCCAGCCAGCTGCCAACGCGCCAGCAGGCTCTTTTTTGCCAGCCCTTGATAACCCGGTCAGCCGTCCATGCCGTGCTCTGAATGGTGTGCAGCACTTCTTTCAGGAAGGCTTCTGCCTGAATTTCATAACCGTGGGCTTCGAGAGAGGTATTGGGTTTCTGAATGTCGTTTAACTCTTTGCTGGAGGCCAGATTGATGCCAATTCCCAGCACGGTGTGGACTTCTTCAGCGGATCTCCAGTTGGATTCACAGAGTATGCCGCACACTTTCTTTCCCTTTAAGAGAACATCGTTGGGCCACTTCAAGGCCAGGTCGATTTCGGGGAACAGGCGCACCAGCGTTTGATGGATCAATAAACCTGCAAAAACAGGATAGGGAAACTGACTGGGCAAGGGCCCTTTGGTGGATCCAAAACTAAAGGCCAGGGAGGTGTTTTTGGGAGAAATCCACTTGCGCCCTCTGCTGCCCCGGCCTTTGCGCTGATCGAGTGTCCAGATCAGGACTTCATCGGAACGGTTTAGAGCTTCAAAAGCCAGATCGTTGGTTGAATCGCAAAAAGGGACGAAGGTCATTTCAGGCGAGTGGTACATGGCGCGGCTCAAACCCTTCCCGAAACAATCAGCTCCAGTTCTTCAAGGAGTTCTTCCAGATCACAACCGGTGATATCGGAAAATTCTTCAATGGAAAAGTCCATGTCTTCAAAGACAATGTCAAGATTGGAGGTTTTTGAGAATAACAGATCATCGACCCCTTTGTATTTTCGCATTAAAAGACCTACGTTCATGCGGGCGTTAATTAGTTTCTTCTTCTTCTTCATGGATACCTTGGTGGATTCCTTGAAAGAGTGGACTCGCCTTTGATTGTGTTTTGCCATAGCGTCTCCTGATTTGTTCATGTTGTACGTATGAACCATCGTGTTTGCATTTCAGGATTATATCACAATCGCCTGCTTGTCAAACGCGGAACAAGCCATTTCGTCTGATCTACATTCCGTTTTGCCTACCATGTCACAATAGGGCTTTCAATGAGCGGCTGTCACAATTGTTTTAACTTGGCTTTAACAGAGATGCTCTATAATGGAACATTGACAGTGCAGGAAAAAGAAATTCTCAGGTGTGGAAATGGTGTTTTTTCGTAGTACTCTTGTTTGCGTGTGCTTTATGGGTCTGGTTTCAGGTTATGCCAGGGACGAGGTTGAACCTTGCATAAGGTCAATAGCTACCTTGACAATTACAGAAGGTGATGACTGGAGCTTACCTTCCGGTGTTACTCCCAAAGAGGGAACGGGTTTCTTTTCAGAAGAGCGTTCGCTTCCTCATCAGGTATCCATTCGCTCGGTCGATGTCTCTTGGCGGCAGATCAACCCCTCTCAGGGTGTTTATAATACCTCTCTGGCAGGTTCGGCCCAGGGTATGAATTTTCCCTCCCTTGATGCGCAGTTAGCTGACCCCTCGCCATTCTGGATGCGGATTTGGGCCAGCGGTCTTGATTGGGCACCCGAGTGGGTTGTTACAGATTGCGGGGTTACAGAAACCTGGCAGGACTACGATGGCCAGTATCACATACCTATTTGGGATCCATGTGTCTGGAACCATTTGATGACCTGTTACAGGGAGTTTTTTATCAACAGAAACCTGAGAAGCGATGACAGACTGGTGATGTTGTATGTGCCCGGTGCCTTTACCTGGTGTGAATTTGACTTTGAAATCATTGAACAGGCTGCCAGCAGCGGGCTGACTTTTACAGAATTCAACGCATGGTTTCAAGCCGCTATGGCGGAAATGGTGGCCATTTTTAACGGAGAAAACGCCACAGCAAGCGATGATTTCAGTTATAAACTGGTTTACACGGGAGAAGACTATCCGTGGGGGCCCTGGAATGGTCAGGCCGATTTTCTGGCGCGGGATGCCGTTTTAGCGGGCTGCGGAATCAGAACGGGCATCACGGAAGTGTTCAATTTTCACCTCAATCACACTCCCGCCTACGGAGCTTCCATCGCTCCAGATGGACATATTGTGGTCGATGAGAATTGGCCTTTGCTGAACGACGGCCGAGTGATTGCCGCCGAAAACGAATGCTTTACCGCTTGCGGCTATGCTGTCAGCGATGTGTCCTACGCGGTTAAAATGGCCAATCTCAAGGCGCTTCAACTGAGAGTGAACTACTTGTATGTGGTGCCGGAAGACAGTTACCTGGATACTTATGCGGAGCACTGGGAATGGGTGCGGCTATCACTGGGCCGCAGGGCGGAAGATTCGCCCGATGCCTGGGTGGCTTTGCGGGAATTTCAGGATAAGTATTGGGAATACGACGATTCACATCAGTGGCAGGATAAACCCTGGATTCACAATTTTGAACGGTGGCTGGTTCAAAAAGATATCGGGACAAACGGTCAGACACGAAGAGGCACAGACATGCGAGTGGGTGAAGTGGATCCCGACAACGGCACGTCCTATGAAGGCAGAAGAACCCACCATGCCAATGGTCAGGACTACATCTATTTCTATGTGGATGACCTTTTCCTGAACGGCTTTTGTCCTTCCATTCAGTTGAAAGTGACTTATCCGGATACAGGGCACGCTCAATGGACCGTTGAATACTTCAATGGCTCTGGAATGGTGCAAACACCGGTCGTGGTGAACCAGGATACAGGGGAGGTTAAAACGGCCTCGTTCGGCATTCAGGGAATCGACTTGAATGGCAGTTTACCCAATCAGGCCGATTTCCGAATTTACAACGGAGGAGCGGAAGACCTGGAAGTGCGTTTCGTCCGAATGATCAAGACGGCTCACTGGTCCAGGCTGGAAGACTGGCCGGATGAAACAAGTATTCTTCCACTGGTTTTACAGGTTCAATAATGCCGGTTATTTTTTAAAAATGTTTTCTTGAAAATAACCAGGGGTATCGGTCGCGACGTCAATATATGTTTGAAAGTCGATCAAATCTAAAAAAAGAGGGTGAAACGCGTTCTCTTTGGATGACTTGATTCTGTGGGTGTGAATGACTTGCTTGGCGAATAAAGCGGTTTAACCCAAATAGTTTGTAAAATAATCCTTAACTCCAGCAGCAGTATGGCGGATTTCGGAAATGAGTTGATTGACCCTTCCCGTATCGTGTTCGGTACAGGCACTTTCCAGATTTTTGCATAGGCTGAATGTTTTTTTTACGCCTATATTGCCGCTGGAACCTTTAAGCGTGTGAGCCTCCCGCTTCAGGTCGTCCCAATTCTGACTGGCAGCCAGGCTTTCAATTGTCTGGATTCGCTCTTCAGTATCCATTAGGTACATCTCAATAATATCTCTTTCAAAGTCCATATCTCCTTCTGAGATATCCTTGATTTGTGAAATGTCTACCAATCCTTCTGTGTCCATGATGTCGTCTCCAGTGCGAAAATACAGACTGTATGAACAGTCAATGATACTATCGGTATTATAGTAACATAAGTGTAATGGTTTTAAGTATAGAATGGATTGATGCGATCCTTTTACCCGCTTATATCGACCAGGTGACCACAGACTTGGGGTTCGATGTTGGTAAGGTAAGCGCTGACAATCATCACAGGGGAAAGGCCGGACTTGTTGTTTGAAGTGGTGTGGCTGGGACTTTGTCGGTCATGGAACAGCCTGGAATGGAACCAATCCATATTCAGTCTGTTCTGACGGGTAAAATGAATGGTGTTTCGTTGGCTTTCTCCTGAATGTAAGGTTTCATCGCGCTTGAAAGCTTCTTCTGCATACAGGGGCTTCAGTTTCGGATTCGCCTTGTTGTGCCATGACATCAAGGCATAACGAGTATGATCCATCACTGAAGGCACTGTTGTCGTCATGGAATTCAATATAAATTGCCTGAAAGCAAATTGCAAGAGCTGTTTCAGGGCCATGCGTGCAGGTTGCAGAGCGTGATGTCCCTTCTTTCGTTTTTGAAATAAATGCCTGCCATGAAAGAGCACAGAAAATCCGGGTGAAGGAGAGTTGTTCTCTGCTAGAATAGTGCCGTGAATGAATGACCGGGAGTTGTTTAATTGAGAGAAGCAGAAGAAAATAAAGAGCGATTCGATGAAATTTCAAAGGATTGGGATAAGAAATCAAGGCGGAATCAACTCGCTGAACGTGTATTTGAGGCCATTTCAAATAGGTACAGGTTGTCAACTTATCAAAGAGCTCTGGAGTTTGGATGCGGTACCGGCCTGCTGACCATGCAGATGGCAGAAAGACTCGGGCATATTACCGCTTGCGACGTATCACCCAAAATGCTCGATCAATTAAGGGCTAAAATCAGGGAAAAAAACCTGTCACACATCGATGTTTATGAGCGGGATATTGCCAGTGAACCTTTTGATGAGACGTTTGACTTTGTATTCAGCAGCATGACCATGCATCACATTGGCGATACAAAACGTCTGCTCGCGTATCTCTATCGAGTTTTGCAGCCTTCCGGGAAGATGGCCATTGCGGACCTCGATCAGGAAGACGGTTTTTTTCACGAACATGTTCACGGTGTCATGCACAACGGCTTTAGTCGCAACGATCTGGAGCCGATGTTAAAGGAAGCTGGATTTGTGAATATTCAGTTTAACGATGTCCACTCCATTGAAAAAGAAGATGCATCGGGGCGGCTAAAGTCCTATGGTGTCTTTCTCTTGACTGCAGAAAAATGAAAGTAAAACAAACGCCTGAATGCGGACAGGCGCATATTAAGTTCCGCGGTGATCGAATCCGTTTCACTTTGGAAAGCGATTTCCAGGGCATGGGCTTCATCCGAACCAATATCGGCCATGCTGATTTGGTAAGACGTGAAATCATCCAGCTCATTGAAGAGGGTAAACAGAGGTTGGGAGAAGACTGGTTCGATATTCCCATGGTTCAAACCCGTGAGAACTTCTTTGAACTGACCCTGCCCTTGCTCGAGGTTGGTCATTTTCAGGCGAAAGCGTATCTTCTTCCCGCGGGAAAGGCCGAACCCGTTTGGCCGGAAGGCGGCAATGTTACCATTAACGTCGAGCCCGACTGGAGCCGCTCGGGAAATACCATCTACTGCGCCTTCACACGGCAATTCGGGCGCAATAAAACCAAAAGAAGAAGGCTGGATCAAGCCGGGCAGACCCGGGAACGTCAGATTGCCAAGCTCGAGAAAAAGGGGTATTCTGTCATACCTCCTTCCGGAACTTTCCGCGACCTGATCGCTGAACTGGATCACATTTTCGATCAGCTGAACTGCAGGATTCTTCACCTGCTGCCCGTTCATCCCACTCCCACTGTCTATGGCCGCATGGGGCGTTTTGGCAGTCCCTATGCCGCACAGGACTTTACCGCTGTGGATCCGGCTCTTGCCCAATTCGACCCGGCACACACGCCGCTGGATCAGTTTCGGGAACTGGTCGATGCCGTTCACCGCAAAGAGGGACGCCTGTTCATCGATATCGCCCTGAACCACACCGGCTGGGCCGCCAAGCTGCACGAAACCCATCCCGAATGGATCAGGAAAAACCAGGACGGCACCTTTCATCGACCCGGTGCATGGGGCATTGTATGGGGTGATTTGACCGAGCTGGAACACACCAACAAGGAGCTTTGGCTTTACCTGGCCGAGGTTCTTCTGACCTGGTGCCGCAGGGGAGTGGACGGTTTCAGGTGCGATGCCGGGTACATGATTCCCGAATTGGCCTGGACTTACCTGGTCGCACGGGTTCGCGAAGAATTTCCAGACACCGTTTTTCTACTTGAAGGCCTTGGCGGTGATCCTGAAATCACGCGGAAACTCATCGATTCTTCCAACCTGAACTGGGCTTACTCGGAACTGTTCCAGAATTACTCCAGGGAAGAGATTACACACTACATGCGCGGAGCCTGGTCGGATTCTGCCCGGTACGGCTGCATGGTTCACTACGCGGAGACGCACGACAACAACAGGCTTGCCTCTGTTTCCAAAGCGTACGCGCGAATGAGAGTGGCGCTCTGCGCGCTGCTGTCATCCAACGGTGCCTTTGGTTTTGCCAACGGCGTGGAGTGGCTTGCCGATGAAAAAATAGACGTCCATCTGGATTGCGGTCTCAACTGGGGCGCTGATGAGAATCTGGTCGCTTTTATCGGTGAGTTGAATGACCTGTTAAACAACCATCCCTGCTTCAAAGAGGGTGTTCAACTTGAGTTCCTCCCGCACGAAGATCCCGAGTTACTGATTTTCAAAAGGTCGGTTCCGGCCAGGGGCGTCAGCATGATGTGCGCTTTTAACTTGAGCGCTCAAAGGGCGATTCCCCTTGAAATCGATCGCGAAGGTTATCGGGTGATGTCCATTGGAGACGAATGGAACGGAAACAGTGAGAAAGCGGTTCTTGCTCCCAATCACTTTGTCTGCCTGGAGACCGGTCAATTGTCGGGTGAAGACAGGAACCCTCTTGCCGCCATGGCGCAGGATGTGGTTTCCTATGCCAAATCGCTGCCTGAAGTGGGAAGGCTCCGTGCCGGGCAGCTGGCAGCGGACTTTGGCGCCGATCCGGTTGCCTTTTGTGAAAGAGTGGGAAGGGCGACGCTTTACCATTATCCCCATGATCTGAATCGGCAGTTGGTACTGCCTTCCGATCACTTTCTTGTTCTCATGCTGCCCAACCCCTTTCATGCCCGCTTCAGAAAAAAGCAGCTTCAGGGGATTGTGACGGACAATCGCATGTTTGTGGCTGTATTTGAACCGCTATGCGGCCGTAACGGAGAAGACCCTGCCCAATCACAAGCACAGTTCCAGGAACTTGAAATCGTCTCCCACGGAGCTGAAAAGACAGAGTCACACCGGGCCCGCGTCTTCATCGCCAGCCCCAATGAAAAGAGCCATCCGCTGCCCGTTGACTTTCAAACAGAGACGCTCTACCTAGGCACCAACAGGCGCGGCGGCATGTGCAGGGCCAATGTCAGCTGGGGTCGTCTTGCCAGCCGTTACGATGCCTTGCTTGCCTCCAATCTCGACTCAGACATACCCGAAGACCGCCACGTGTTCCTCAGGCGGTGGAGATGTTGGGTGCGCTACTGTGGCCATTCGGCTGCCGTGGCTCCTGAAACAACGGAATCCGTTTATGTCAACAATCACATTACCTATACTTTCGCTGTCCCGGTGGGTACGGGCAAGTGGATTAGGCTGAAAGCCGTGTTGCGGATGTTACCCTATAAAAATGTAGTGCTTACCGAGTGGTTCCGTGACAAGAAAACGCATGAGGACATGCTGGACGATCACCTGAGTGTGGAGCTCATCGTGAGGCCTGATATCGAGGACAGGAGCTTTCATGAGCTTACCAAAGCCTATCAGGGCCCGGAAAGAGACATGCCGCGCCGTTTAAAGAAAAGGGGATCTTCAGAGTTGCTGTATCACAGTCATACCGGTTCCGACTATGTTTTCAAATGGAAGGAAGGCCGGTTTGTTCGGGAAGAGAAGTGGCTCTATCACGTTCATTACCCTCTAGAAAGCGGCAGGGGCCTGGATGATCGCGGCGATGTGTTCAGCCCGGGTTACTTCACGTTTAACCTGCGGGGAAACAACCGCAAAATACTGGCTGTTGGAGTCAGGGATGAGTTGAATCGCCTGCCGGAATACAGTCAGGCTGACAGCGAGGCGGAAGCGCGTATCAGGTTAAATACGGATCACGGTTTTCCCGTGTGGACATGCGATCAACCGCTGCTGCAAAAACTCAAAACCGCCATGACACACTTTCTGGTGAAAAGAGGGGACTTGAAAACCGTTATAGCCGGGTATCCCTGGTTCCTTGACTGGGGAAGGGACACACTGATCTGTGCCCGTGGCATTTTGGCAGCCGGTTACGTGGATGACGTGATGGATGTTCTGCTGCAATTCGGCCGGTTTTCTTCTCAAGGTACTCTGCCCAACATGATTCACGGTGAGAACGCCAGTAATCGGGATACCAGCGATGCGCCGCTCTGGTTTTTCGTGGTTTGCAAGGAAGTTTGCGATGCTCGAAAAGATCTCAAATTCCTGGATCAGGCCGTGGATGAAAAGAGAACGGTGAAACAGGTGCTGATCGAGCTGGCTGACGGGTATCTCTACGGGACACCCAATGGTATTCGGGTGGATGCCAGAAGTGGTCTGGTTTTCAGTCCGTCTCATTTCACCTGGATGGATACCAACTATCCCGCTGGAACACCAAGAGAAGGCTACCCCGTTGAAATTCAGGCGCTTTGGTATCAGGCACTGAGCTTCCTCGCGGTTGTGACCAAAGAGGCTAAATGGCGTGAACTGGCAGAACGCGTCAAGAGCAGCTTCAATGCCTGTTTCTGGATGGAAGAGCGGGGTTACCTCTCCGATTGCCTGTACGCCTCGGGTTTGCAATCTCCGGCGGAAGCCAAGCGGGGAGACGCGCTGAGACCCAATCAGGTCTTCGCTCTAATGGGCGATTTGGTTCATTTGAAGAGGAAAGTCCGCGTTTTGGACAATCTGAGGAAACTGGTCGTCCCGGGCGGGTTGAGGAGCCTGGCCGATCAGCCTGTTGAGGTGGCTCTGCCTGTGCGTAACAGGGAAGGCCAACTGATCAACGATCCGCATAAACCCTTCTGGCCCAGATACGAAGGCTCTGAAGACGCCAGAAGAAAACCGGCCTATCACAACGGAACCGCCTGGACATGGCCGTTCCCCTCGTTCTGCGAGGCTCTGTTCCATTGCTACGGAGAATCCTGTCGACAGGAAGCCAAAGCCTATCTGCTGTCTTCACTGGTGCACTTCAACACCGGCTGTGTCAATCAAATGCCCGAAATCCTCGACGGCGCGAGCCCGCATCAACCGCGAGGCTGTAAAGGAGATCCACCTGTATGACGTCATACACGTGCTATCATAAACATGCGGAATGTGAGTTTATCCCTGGTAGGACAAGCACTTACGTAAATAGTTTTCAATTTTCAGAATAAAATTCCAAATATGAATCTTCTTTTTCCTTATCATATTGAATTAAAAGGATACCATTTTTTAAATGCAGCAGTGTTCTCAATTGAATTTCTGGTGAAATCTCAGGTGTTATTATGTCACCATTAAAATCACTACAAACATATACTTGTTCCTTTGGGGGCGTCAAAAAGAATTTCTGAAATATGCACTCATTTTCACTAACAATAAAAAAATTGCTAGCAACCGGAAGAGTATCTGGGAAATTGGGCTTATTACTGAATTTTATACCCTGTTTCCTCAAATCTTCAACTAGTTTATTTAGGTAGTCTTTTCCCCACTTAATATCAAACATACGTGGTTCAATTGGTGCATTAAACTCTCTAGTTAGCTTTTTTTCTTTCAGATCCCATATTTTGATAACATTTTCATTCGGATCAAAAACAAACGCTTTATTATCATTGGAGATTTGAATCTTATATGGTTGTAAAACGGGGTTTATCTTATCTAAAGACTCAAGTTGGGTTGATACGAGGAGTTTTTCACCGATATGGTCAAGGTGGCTAAATACATAATTGAGTACCTTAGCTCCCTTTTTTTCATATATGAACTTGGTTTGGATCCAGTAATTCTCTTGTCTAAAATACATATCTCTTGAAGATTTTTTCCAGCTATTTAGATTTATTAAGCTATTATTTTCAAGCTTATAGAGCTTAATAAAGTTTAATTCAACTATATAAATACTACCATTTTCTTTATATATTCCAGTTGGGCTCATCACATCATTTGGTCCTTGCCCTTTATCTAGCAGTATTTTTCTTTTTCTGTCTGATAAGCTCATATACACAATCTGATTGGAAGCTGTATCACAAAACATTATTCCATTATTTTCGTTGTAGACAACTTTGCTCAGCCCCATCGGCCTGTAAACCTCTAAGTAAATTCTTTCACCCATAAACATTGAAAGCATAAAATATAAAACCATGATTCCACTCCATGTATCAGATGAATTTAAAATTGAAAAAACATGCCCCATCAATATCTGGTATGAACGCCGCAGTCAAGTTTAAAGTTGTATTTTTTACAAGAGTCCTGTTGCAAGAAGTGATGGATGGGAACCTTACACCGATGGTTCTGTCAGTCTGGTATTTGCGGGTTGGGTACCGCATTACATGAGATTCGATCGGAAAAGCCTCAAACTTATGACATACGTCAAGCTCTATTCACATTGAGGACAAGGAATAGATGGAACTTGGAAATAGGACACCACAAAAAGATGGAAGAAACAAAGGACACTCAAGTCTTTAAACTTTGGGTGTCCTTTGTTTCCTTTGTTTCCTGTCAGGCAAGGAGCGACAAGCCTGGCAAAATACCCTCCAACCTGGAGTCCATCTTGAAGTCCATGAAGATAGAGACAGAAAACTGGTTTGAAACCGTGGTCCAATTTGACAACTGGTTTTATCGAATTGCCGGGAGAGTCAGAAAATTCATTGAAACCGCCCGGAAGACCGGGCACAAGTGGCTGGCCGGGAAAACGGCATCGACAAAGGCCAATTCAAAAGAAAAGAAAGGGGTATTGGCAGAAGTGCGTTCAAAGATAGATGGTTTACCTGTCAATAGCCAAAGAAACGCGATTATTAAGCCTGAAAACACCCTGAATTCAATGCGGTAAAGAGATTTTACGGATAATAATCTATTCAGTATGTGATAAAAGTTAGAAATCTATTGGGTGTCCTCTAATACTCTAATACTTAATATATTCACGCAGTCCAAAACCTCGTTGAGAAAAAAAGGGGATAAAAACAGAAAAGATGAAAGCAGGGCAAGGCTCAACCTGTTAAAAAATGATCTGTGTTTATCAGTGTGCATCAGTGGTTAAAAAAAAGGAACCACAGATAAACACAGATATGTATAAGGAAGCCACTCACAAAATCGTTGGTTGTTTATTTGAGGTTCAGGGCGTTATTAATTAAAAAAAACTTGTTTGGGTGTCCCATATTGAGCAACATGGAGCATCTTGAAATAAATTGGGTGTCCTCTGATATATTCACTCTGATATATTCACGGCGGGGTGTGTTACAATATCCAGCATTCGTGCTACGGAGGGAGACGGTGACGGAACTGGTGCGGTTTGGTGTTTCCATCGAGAGGAATTTACTGACACAATTCGATGATTTCATTCAAAAGAAGGGGTTTCCAACCCGGTCAAAGGCCATCAACGATCTCATTCGGCAGGCGCTGGTCAAGAAAGAATGGATGCAGGCGGAAGAGGTGGCGGGTACTTTAACCCTTGTTTTCGACCATCACAAGAGGGATCTGGTCAACCGGGTTACCGATGTTCAGCACCATTTCCACCGGCTCATCATTTCCAGTCAGCACATTCACTTAAACCACGATCACTGTCTGGAAGTGGTGATCGTTCGTGGGAAGCCCGAACAAGTGCAACAGCTTGCAGATCGGTTGCGCGGTATCAAGGGCATGCTGTTGGTGAGCCTGGAGATGGCGATCATGGGGAGCGGCGATGAAACAGATTAGTTGTGTGAAAATGGTTTTGTTGGGGTTCTTTTTCTATCAGACTGCGGCTATGGCCCACGGCACACTGTTGACCGAGTTGAACCGCGGAACGGGCATTCAGCTGACTTACGACAACGGCGATCCCTTTGCCTTCAGTGAGGTGAAAGTCTACGCGCCGGATGATTCCTTCCACCAGGGCGGTTACACCGATAAACGAGGCTGTTTTGTGTTCATGCCGGACAAACCGGGTGAGTGGAAGATTGAAGTCAGCGATGGCACCGGTCACGGTGTCGTTCACCGGATTGCAATAGAGAATATCGCAGACTATCAGACGCAGGTCCAGCCATCTGAGAATAAAAGCGGTCGGATATTTTTTGGGTTGTCGTTCATTCTGTTCCTGTCTGGAAGCGTTCTTTTCTACAAGGGCAGCAAGGCCGGAGGAAAATAGAATTGCACATTCCCGAAGGGTTCCTCAATATTCAAACGGTTGTCATCACTCAAGTGACTGCCGCAGGTTCGCTGTTACCGGCTCTTCGCCGTGTCAACGCCAGACTGTCTTCCGAGCGGGTGCCGCTGCTCGGTTTGGCTGCCGCCTTTCTCTTTACGGTTCAAATATTCAGCTTTCCGGTTCCAGGCGGAACGTCTGTCCACATCAGCGGGGTGGTTCTGGTGGCTTTCCTGTTAGGCTCTTTATCCGCCTACATTCTCACCGCCGCGGCTCTTTTCCTGCACCTCTTTCTTTTCCAGCACGGCGGGATATCGAGTTTTGGAGCCAATTTAATGAATATCGGTTTGCTGCCGTGCCTGTTCGTTTACCTGGCCAAAGGGATCCTGCCTGCTAAAAACCGCTTTTTATGGGTTGCCGGTTTAGCCTGGCTCGCCAAGCTCGGTTCTGCGTTTCTCTGCGCGGTTCAACTCCATTTTTCCGGTTTTATCGAGTTGAAGTCAGGAGCTGTCGCCATGACGATCTCCCATTTTTTTGGAGGCGCTGTCGAGGCCGTTGTCACGTTATCCTTTCTCAATCTCATACAGAAAATCAGGCCTGAGCTATTGGAGATCAACAAGGTATGAAGCACGATTTTATCGATACCTACAGCAGGCTTGACAGCCCGATTCACCGCCTGCCAGCCGCTTTCAAGCTGTTTTTTGCCATTTCCGCGATTCTCTTTTGGACTGTCATGCCGTTCGGGTTTTTGTATCAGGCTGCCGTGGTGCAAACGGTTTTTTTCATTCTGCTTGGCATGATCAGTCGTGTGCCGTTCTTCTTTATCCTGCGTCGGCTCGGCATGGTGGCTCCCTTTCTTCTTGTCATTGTTCTTGTTAACGGTTTTTCGGGCAACCTGAACCGCGACAGCATGATCATGATGACGCTTCGCGTTTCATTCAGCATGCTGACACTCATTTTCCTGGTGGCCACCACCCGTTTTACCTGCATTTTGAAGGTGTTGCAGCAGTGGAAAGTCCCCAAATTGTTTCTGATTGTGCTGGCTTTTATGTACCGTTACTCCTTCATCCTGGTGGATGAGCTGGAGAAGATGCTGCGTGTGGTGCAATTGCGTCGCGGCACACAGCGTTCCCTGGGTCTCTGGAAAATTTACAGCAATGTGCTGGGCCTGATTTTCATCAAGAGTTACGACCGCGCCGAACGCGTGCACCACGCCATGGTCATGCGAGGTTTTGATGGAGAGCACTTAAGTTGAATTATGCCATGACCGTTTCCAACCTCAGCTACAGCTATCCCGGGGCTGCGCCTGTTTTCAGGGGTCTGAGTTTCAAGCTGCATAGCAAGGAGACCCTGGGTGTTGTTGGTCCCAACGGGACGGGAAAAACAACCCTGCTTCTGCTGTTAAGCGGGCTATTGAAAGGCACGGGCTCCATACAGGTAGGCTCAACGGTTTTGGATGAGAAGACCGCCAAAAAGATACGACAGAAGATGAGTTTCGTCTTTCAAAACCCGGATGATCAACTCTTCATGCCTACGGTTTATGAAGATATTGCCTTTGGTCTGGACTTTCTGGGTCACACCAAGGCCGCGGTTGCGAACCTTGTTGATGAAGCACTCAGGAAAGTGGGGATGCGGGGTTTTGAGGAAAGGAGCAGCCACCATTTGAGTCTGGGACAGAAGAAGCGAATCTGTCTGGCAGCCGCTTTAGCCAGAAACTCGGATATCATGCTCTTTGACGAGCCCACCAATGAACTCGATCCCGGAGGAAGAAGGGAATTCATCGCCCTGATGAAATCCATCCAGGTTTCCAAAATAGTCGTCAGCCACGACTTGAACATGATCGCGGAAGTATCTGACCGGGTCATGGTACTGAACAAGGGCGGTATGGTCGAGATAGGAGAGACCACTCGAGTTCTCACCAATCGCGCTTTAATGGAAGACAATCGCCTGGAGGTTCCCTCGTCGCTGATGCCCTAGCAGTCAGGCCTTTGCTGGTTTTCCGGGCCTGGGGTTTTGTGGTTTTCCTCAAACTGCGAGCGAGCTTTTCATTAAATGATTCCACTCGTTGTGAGATTGTGGGAAAATACGGCCAACAAGTATGGGAGTACCCGATGAAGGCATTCTTTTTATGGATTATTTTTTCAAGCACAGCCGTTCTGGCCCAAGGTCAGTTTACAGGCCCCAAGGAGACGTTCCTCGATCTGGTGGATCCACTGATTACCGAAGGTGAACGGGAAATTTACAGCGGCATCACGAAATACAGGGAGCGGGATTATTTTCACAGTATTTTCTGGTACAAGCGCGATCCCCACCCCGAATTAGCCGGCAATGAGTTCAAAAAAGAGTATTTTGAACGCAGAGAACAGGCGCGGCTGCGCTTTTCTGAAAGAGACAAACCCGGTGTCCAGACAGACAGGGGCCGTGTTTTCCTGCTGTTGGGGGAGCCCGATGAAGTGGTGCAGGAAGCCGTCATTGAAAGTGCTCTTGGTTCCGGTATCAAGGAAAAATGGATTTACAAAGATGAAAACGTCACTTTCAGCTTTTTGGTTGAAATTGGCGGAACGCGGTATCGTCTGATTGATCCATTAGATAAAAACGTATTCGAAAAATTGAGACAGGCAAAGATATTAGACCGGGCAGAGCCTTACAAGCTCAATATCATGCCCATCAGTCTCCCCAATATCGGTGCCACCAAGGATATCGAGAATCTGGTGGTCAAAGACCGCGAAGACTTAAACGCCGCCATTTCCTATTCCTGTTTCAAGTCCGACTCCTATCAAACCGAAGTTTACGTCGGTGTAACGGTCAACGATGGTTCAGGACATCACTACGAAATAACACTGGCCGCTTTTGACCCCTACGAGAATAAAGTGCTCGATATTAAAAAGAAGGTCAAGGCCGCCAATGGCGAATTCGTGGGTTTTCCCATCGCGCTCGATCCCGACCAGTATCAGATGGTGCTGCGAATCAAGGACCCCGATGGAAGGATGACCGTGGACAGAAGGTACCTGGATGTACCTGATTTTATGGAAGGCAGTGTTCAGTTTTCCGGTATTGTGTGGGGTAACGCTCTTAAAAAAATTCCCGTCGAAGGCTTTAATACCGACAAGCGATTCATCTTTGCAGACCGCTTTTTGGATGTCCAGAATCAGATTAAAGGTCAATCACCTCTCTACGTCATGCTGGAAACCTACGGTCTGGAAACCAGTTCCTTCGTTGTTTTGGTCAATGAAAAAGTGGTAGCTGATCAACCGTTGATTAACATGAAAATAAGTGATGGCAGTCGGCTGCTGTTTGAAATACCCTCGTCTTCCTGGAGTGACTTTTTTGAAATCAAGGTCATTGGCGGGAACCTGGATCAAAAGTACGCCAAATCCTTTTACCTGCTCGATGGCAAACCCGTTACGCATGCCCAGATGGTGGCCTCTTTCGAGGGCTTGCCCTATGAAAATGAACTGGTTTGGGCTGCACCGCAATCCGATCAGATCGAGCAGCTGACCGGCATTCGAATTGAAGTGCCCGACAATCTGAAAGTCAATGAAATGTACGTTTATCACAATCACAGGCTTATATCCCAAAGAGATAAACCGCCGTGGCAGGTTGAAGTCAGTCCTGGATTGGTTCACCTTTCCGGACAAAACAAGTTCACCATCGTTATGCAGACCGACAGCGGGCCGCGTTACCTGGAGAAAGCCTTCAAACCGCTCAGAATTGACCAGACCATTAAAACCAGGGCGGTCAATATTTTCTTTAACGCTTTCAAGGAAGACACCACCTTCGTACCGGATCTGGATCTTGAGGCCATCGATGTCAAGGTGGATGATAAATCGGTGAAACCTCTCAGCATGAAAAAAGAAGAGAGTGCCATTACCTATTTATTTCTGGTGGACTGTTCCTACAGCATGAAAGATTCTTTTACCGGCAATATTCGAGCGATCAAGAAATTCATCAGTTTAATGCGCCCCATCGATCAGGGCTTCTTCGTGAAATTCTCCAACAATTACTACCAGATGAACAAACCCACCAGGAGTAAGGAAGTGCTCAAGGCGGTCGCCGACAGCATTTCACTGGATGCGCACAACCCGCGCAGTTCCGATCGGCTTTATCGGGAAAACGAAACCTATGTCTACGACGCGGTGATTGCGGGTATCCACGCGTTAATTGCCTATCCGGGGCGGAAAGCCGCCGTTCTGATTTCAGACGGTATTTCCATTGAAGGTGTTTTCACTCCCATGGCTCTGTTGTCCTATGCCCGCGAAAATGAAGTGGTTATTTACTCCCTCTGGCTGGATAACAACCCCAAGGTCTCCACCGATGAATTTGCCTTTTTAAGGAAGGAAATTGGCCGGGGGGAACGGGTTGCCCGTGCCATTGGATTGTCCCGCTTCTTTGCAAAGAAGGACACCCAGAAACAGATCATCATGGATAAGATCAAGAAGGGGTCCATCACCCAGGGACTCATGCAGATGATTGCTGAAGAATCCGGCGGCTTCCACTACCGCGTCTTCAAAGCGGATCGCTCACTCATTCAAACCTATATCGGTGATATTGAAAACGCCATGGGTTCGCAGTATCAGATGACTCTCATGCTTCCCATCTCAAACCAGATTCAGGAAGTTCTGCTTCAGTATCCTGATGATAAGGTCTACTTCAGATCCAAGTCCGCGGTTAAAGTCCGCAAAACCAATCCCCTGGTGGATTGATGCCGGGCACTTTTCTGATGGGCTTGTGGGGCATTTCAGCGTGAGCTGGATTCAGTGAGCGTTTCATGATCTCCTGTCTCTTGTTTTATTTACTTACTACGGGAGAAACAGATCCCAAATGGGAGCGGTTTCTCCTGGTAGAAAGGCAAGAGCAGACCAGGGAAGGCCTGACCCGAGCTGGACTCTTTGTCCCCAAAATGAAGAACCTGTTCAGAGAAGAGGGGGTTCCCGAAGACCTGGTTTGGCTGGCTTTAATCGAGAGCAGCTTCAGACCCTTTGCAAAGAGTCCAACGGGAGCGGTGGGGCTTTTTCAGTTCAAGAAAAAAACCGCGCGGAATTTTGGTTTAAAGGTCACTTCCACTTTGGACGAGAGAACCTTTCCCTATCGGGCGGCCAGCTGTTCAGCGCGCTATCTAAAGTACTTATACCAGAAATTTCAGAATTGGGACCTGGTGCTGGCGGCATACAATCTGGGGGAAGGTGATTTACGCAGGACAATGATTCGCACCCAAACGCAGACATGGGATCAGGTCAAAGTGCATTTACGTCGGGAAACAAGGGAATACGTGCCAAAAGTGCGAACAGCTATTCGAATAGGAAACGCGTTTATGGCAAAAGGTGAAAAAACCGCTTATTTCCTTTACTGTGTGCAGCGGGGCGACACGCTTTTCCAAATTGCAAAGCGGCACCATGCAGAAGTCAAGGAAGTGCAGAGGTTGAACGGAATGAAACACGCTCATATCCAGGTTGGCCAGACGCTGGTTTTACCACTTTAGGAGCGTCGTTTGAACAGCGAGTTTGCGTCTTTTCATCCACTTTTGAACAGGAGTTCCCGGTTCGAGTTTCTCTGTGAAGAACGATTGTAACAGGGGTTCAAATCCGCAATGCTGCGCATTCCGTCAAGGCCGTTTAACCCTGTAAAATGTCCCCGTGATCTTGTTTCAGGACAGGTCAAAATAGGGTGATCGACCTTCAAAAGTACTGAATCCTATTCCCATTCGCCTTAAATCATGGTAAATTCAGATCGATTATCAGCGGTGTGCGAGCGAAAGCCGCTAAATTTAGACAACATGGGGTTAACGATGAAAATAAGACTGTCGTTTTGTGTAATATTAGCGTTTTCCAGCTTGTTCTGCGGACCGTCAGATAAAAAAACCAAAGAAGACGTTGCAGCCAATCAATACGATTACCGTGTGGCCGTACAGAACTATCAAATTGGTTGCAATTACTTAAACGAGCTGGATTCCGTCAATGCCATCAAATATTTGAAACTGGCAGTTGAAATGGAACCTGAAAATTTTAACTACAATCACTGGCTGGGTGTGGCCTATTCCATGAACGGACAGATTGAGAAGGCTGAAGAAAGCCTGACACGCGCCATTGAAATCAACGAAGCCTCCACCGAATCCTACAACTGTCTGGCTGTACTCTATACGGAAAACGGGGATTATCAAAAAGCGGAGGAGTACTTGAAAAAAGTGTTGGCAGACGGCTCCTATCCCAAACCGGATTTCGCCTACTTCAATCTGGGAATTCTGAAGCGGAAGGAAGGCAAACTTGTTGAAGCCGTTGCCGCTTTTCAGAAATGTGTCAAAGAGAACCCCGAATTCTATCGAGCTTACATCACTCTGGGCAATATGTACGAAGAGGATCTCAACTACAAAGCGGCGCTGCACTACTATTCCCTTGCCGAGCCCGGTTACAAGGATGATTTCAAACTGTATTTCAAAATCGGTAAAATGAATTACAAGCTCAAAAGGTACAGGGAAGCGAAACGTCATCTCTCCCAGGTTCTCATTCTGTTCCCGCCACCCGAAGTGGATGCTGAGGTTCAAGGGCTTTTGAAACTCATTCAAAAGATGGGTTACTGACCCTTACTGGAATCAATTAATGGATTTTCATCGTACATTAGAAGAGACAATTGAGCGATTTCCGAATATTCGCGGGATTATATTCATTGATCCAGATGGTGAATCCATCATCCACTACCATCCTGGGATGACCGAATACGATGTGCGGCTCACAGGTGCCAAAATAGCGGTTCTGGTACAATCACACCTGAAGGACCTGAATTCCAGCAGGCTAAAGGCCATGGAGACTGTTACATCGTCACATTATTCGCTTTTTTTACGGCTTAAATTGGGTTATTCAATCATGGTTGTCTCCAGGAAGAGTTACACCAATCAGCGACTGCGTGAATACATCACCGGTTTATCCCATGCATTTAATCGTGAAATTCTATAGGAGATCCATCAATGGGCAAAAAAAAAGGGTTCTTTTCTCGTTTTAGCAGGAAGAAAAAACAGGAACAGGTTCAGTCACAGAAAGATCAGCTTCCAGAAGAGCTTCAGCCAACACCTGATACGCAACAAATAGCAGAGAACACAAAATTGGTTGAAGATCCTCTGTCCAAACAGGGTTCTTCAGTGGCAGAGCCGGAAGCAGAGGATCCATTCACCGTGTCCAACAGCCTCGATTCCAATGAACCACTGCTGGAACAGGAACATCCTGTTTTAGATCGTGAACGCGCAGAGAATACAGAGCAGGAAGCGATCCAAAATGACGAACGACCTGTTCAGGGGAAGAAGAAATTCTTCGCTCGGTTAAAGGCGGGTCTCAGTAAGACACGAAACTCCCTGAAGGGGAAACTCAGCGGTGTTTTTTCTGTAGGTCGAAAGATCGATGACGATCTGTATGAAGAACTTGAAGAAATGCTCATTACCTCGGACCTTGGAGTGCAAACCTCTATTGAATTAATTGAAGAAGTTCGGAAAACCGTTGATAAGAAACAGCTTAAAGATGGAGAGCAGCTCAAGAAAGAAATAAAGAGTCTGGTTGTAGAAATTCTCAAGAAAAACCCGTCTCAACCTCTGTCCCTGGATAAAAAACCCATGATAGGGCTGATTGTAGGTGTCAACGGTGTCGGCAAAACGACAACCATCGGTAAGCTGGCGACCCACTGGAACAGGCAAGGCAAGAAGGTGCTTATCTGCGCGGCGGATACTTTTCGAGCGGCAGCTGTTGAACAACTGCAAATTTGGGCCGACCGGGCTGACGTCGATATCGTTATGAAGCCTGAAAGCACGGATCCCGCTTCTGTTGTCTTCGATGCCTTGCGTCGTGCCAAGAACGAAGCGGTTGATGTGTTGCTCATCGATACTGCCGGGAGACTGCACAACAATCCCAACCTGATGAAGGAGCTGGAGAAAATTAAAAAAATCATTGGCCGGGAATTTGAAGGCGCGCCCCATCATGTTTTTCTCATTCTGGATGCCATTACCGGACAAAATGGCCTGGAACAGGCCAAACAGTTTGTCTCCAAAGTTTCCGTTTCAGATTTGGTCATCACCAAACTCGATGGCACCGCAAAAGGCGGTGTGTCCGTTGCCATTTCCAATGAATTGAAACTGCCGATTCGGTTCATCGGAGTGGGGGAGAGACCGGACGATCTGTTGCCTTTTGATCCTGAGCAATTTGCGGATTCACTCTTTGACGACTCTGTTTCGGGCGAATCCACCAAAATAGCGTAAGATCGCGGAGACTGAAATGCCCCAGAGACGCAATTACACAAGATACGATGCAGAAGTCCTTCTGTGGTGGTTGAAGGACTGGGATCCCATTCCCCTCAACATGCTGGACATCAGCGAAGGAGGCATGCTTTGTGAGTTTCCAGAGAAACTGGAAACGGGAACTCAAGTTGAGCTCCAATTCGAGTTTCCCGATTACGAGGGAACCATTTCTTCCCGGTGTGTCGTGGCTTACTGCCGGCCGATGGGAAACCGATCCTTCTACATCGGGTTGAAACTCAATGAATTGACGGGTATTCATAAAGACGAATTTTCAGAGAGGATGATGACTCTTCCAAAGCCGGGCGGAGTATGAAAATTGATGAGGTATTCAGGGTTTTCTGGGTTAAAGCCATTGAAGACTGCGATCACAGCGGTAAAATTGTCCCTTTCTTTTTAAGAGATGAAATTCGCCAGCACAGCGAGCGCTCCTTCTCCTTGCGGGCCGAGCGCATTCTGGACTGGGTGGGAAAATCCAAAAACCCCGACTTTAAACAGCCGCCGCTGCCTTTAAAACCCCTTTGGGTCGCCTGCTTTCTGCTTGTGGCACTTGTTTGCGGGTTGTGTACCAACCTGTTGGGAGACAAAAGAAGTGTTCACATTGTGCTCAACCCCTTTGCGGTTCTCTGGCTTTGGAATATGGTGGTTATTCTGCTTCAGCTCATCTTCTTCAACAAAAGCAAGCGTGTCTTCCAACTGCCAGGCGTGTTTGGCCAAAAGCTCCTTTTTAAACGGCTTTCCCTGCTCTGGAAAGTGAGGTGGACCTTTATGGCCGAAATGCGCCGTGCCATGCCGCAGTTCATCAACCAGAAACTGGTTTCCCTCTTTCATCTCGGAGCCATTGCCATCCTTGCGGGTGCGATCGTGGGGCTTTACATTCGGGGCCTTTTGCTGCATTACACGTTTACCTGGGAGAGCACGTTTTTTTCTTCACCCGAATTGCTGCAGTCCACGGTGGATATCTTCTTTTTGCCCGCTTCCTCCCTGAGTGGACTACCCATACCGAGACTGTCCGAAATGGGAGTCCAAATGAATGGCGCGGTGTGGATTCACCTTTTTGCCGTGACGTCCCTGCTCTATGTCATTGTCCCGCGCGGCCTGCTGCTGGTACTGGGGCAAATAAGGCAAATGAAGACCCGGCCTGGCAAGGAAATGTTCAGCGACCTCTACTTCCGCCGCCTGGTCGTGCGGGATGCGGTGACAGCGTTGACTTATGGCTTTGCTTTTGAAGAAGAAGACAAGCTGGGCTTTGCGAAATGTCTGGGTCGTGTGGAATCCATTCACTGGGTTTTTGTTCCGTGGGGAGAAGAGAAACTGGACATGCCTTCCCATGCCTATTTGATTTTTCACGCATCCCAGACTCCCGAACAGGAAATTCACGGACAGTTTCTTGAAACGGTCGATACCGACAGCGCGGAACTTATTCTGTGGAAAGGCGACAGGGGCTTTTCAAAACCCGAAAGTCGGATTGCGCTGTGGGAGCGGCTTTTCAAGCACCACCATTTCAAAAACTATCAAATCTTTTTTCATGAAAACGAATACGGATTGGAGTCAAAAACACTATGAGTCAGCCCCAGGAAATCTACATCAGTCTGATTTCTCATACCAATGTCGGTAAAACCAGTCTGACACGAACGCTTTTGCGGAAAGATGTCGGAGAAGTCAGAGACGAACCTCATGTCACCACAAAAAACGAGGCCTATCTCTTTCTCGAATCGGCCGATGCCCGACTTTTCCTGTGGGATACTCCTGGTTTTGGCGATATTCGCAAAGTACTCGAACGCGTTAAACGGGAGGGAGGTGCTACGGCGTGGCTTCGCCACCATCTAGTGGATCGGCTGACACAGCGTGCCCTTTTCTGCTCTGTGGAGGCTTTAAAACATATTCGGGCGGATGCCGATCTCGTTATTTACCTGGTCAACGGAGCCGAGAATCCCGAGTTCGCGGGCTACCCCCATCTGGAAATGGAACTGCTGTCGTACTTTAAAAAGGACGTACTGATTGTCGTCAATCAGGTCTCACACGACCTCGATTCTGACACAAAGAGTGAAAACAGGCTGTACAGGGACAAGTGGGTACAGAACTGGAAGACCTTCATGCAGCGCTTCCCCTTTGTGGTGGATGTCATTCCCCTGGACGCTCATCACCCCATTCCCAAGATGGAAAGAAAACTGCTTGAATCGTTTTCATCCTACGTCAAAGAGGAAAAGCGCGCTGCCTGTCGGAGTTTAGTCAGGGAGACACTTGAACAACAAAGATATGAACAGCAACACTGTACAGAAGCCGCTTGGCGGGTATTGACGTTTGCATGCCATCAGGCACAGCCGCCCTCAGAAGATGAAAAAGGCGATTTCGAGAAGATGCAGCGTGATCTGTCTCAGCAAATGAGCGTGTTTACTCAAACGCTCATGAAGACGTGTCGGATGAGTATGGCCGATCAGGCGGTTCTGAAGACCGAACTAGCGGATCTCGAGAACCGCCAAAATTTGATTTCAGAAAAAAAGGCAGGTTTGTGGTCGGGTTTGTTAACGGGCGCCATCAGTGGACTCACAGCGGATATCATGAGCGGCGGGTTGTCCTTTGGAGGAGGAGCACTCCTCGGAGGTCTGTCTGGATGGCTGGCGGCTTATTACGGATCCAAAGGTGTCAATCAGCTTTTCAATCAGGGTAAAAAGGATTTGAAATGGTCCAACGCCTTTCTGGTTGAACTGACCATGAGTTTATCCGCTCTCTACCTCCGCGTGCTGCACCATGGCAGGGCTCGCGGTGTTATCTACTTCTCTGAGCAGAAAGAGACAGAATTCTGGTTTTCCAAACTGTTAGCTCGTAAAGACGAGATTTCTGAGTTGATCGATTCCATGGTGTATTCGACTGATTGTGAAGAGAGCCGGAGGCGATTTGAGAGTCTGTTCAGGGACTTGCCGAATATTTTTTAATTGTGTTTTTGATGGCGTTCGATAGAGATCGGCTCTCCTGTCGATTTTGATATGGGCGATGCGTTTCCGTGCTAGAATGAGCGGGAAAAAGAGATTTCAGCTAGAATTGATCGGAATTGCTCTCAGGATAAACTTATGAATGTGTTCAAACAGAAAACCAAACGTCGATTGGCCATTATTGTTTTAATGTTGGTCTTTGTGAATATTTACGGCACATTGGGTTTTTACCTGATTGAAGAGGGTTTGGAACTGCTGGATGCCTTTTACTTAAGTGCCATTACCTATTCAACGCTCGGTTTTGGAGATATTGTTCCGCTGACCGATTCTGGTAAACTCTTTGCCGTCTCAACGGCGGTAGCGGGATTGCTCGTTTCGGGAATCTCGATCGGTTTATTTGTTCAACTTCTATATGAGGGAACACTACAGGATATACTAAAGGGAAATAAAATGGAGAAAACGATTTCAAAACTGGAGAAACACTTTATTGTATGCGGTCGGGGCAGTACCGGAAATCAAATTGTGTCTGAGCTTCAGGAACGAAACTATGATGTGGTTGTCATCGACCATGAAAAGGAATGCAATGAAGGGCTCAAGTACTTTTTGAACGGGGATGCCCGGAAAGATTCCGTACTCATGCGTGCCGCCATTCAAAACGCGCGCGGTTTAGCTGCGGTGCTTAAAAACGACGCGGATAACGTTTTCATTACCTTGACGGCGCGAAATCTCAATCCCGATATCAAGATCGTCAGCCGCTTCAAGGACCCCGATACAGAAAAGAAACTGAAAATTGCAGGTGCCGATTTCGTTATTTCACCCTACAAAATCGGGGGACATCGCATGGCTCTGAGTTTGGCAAGTCCCATTCTTATTGATTTCCTGGATGAAACGCTCAACCGAAATGGTCTGGGTGTCCGGTTCGGGAGTATCACGCTTCCCACTACCAGCCCTGTCAACGGTAAAAAACTGAGAGATTCCGGGATTAGGGAGAACTCTCTGGGAGCCATGATTGTAGCCATCATACCACCCGGTGAAAAACCCATTTTCAATCCACAAGCCTCAACGGTTCTTCAGCCTCTTTCACAACTGCTTTTACTGGGAACAGGCGAACAAATGAGCAACTTGAGAAGGTACATCAGCCGGGTTACCTGAAGCAAGGCAGCCAGAGACCAAACCCCTGCGTGCAAAGAGCTCTTTTTTTTGCAGGAGTCCTTTTGTGAATTCCGCAGCTGGATTTCTTCAGCGACGGAATTCACTTTAGAAAGGGGAGGCCTTTTGTCGTTATGCGTCTTCAGCAACTACTGTCAGTTCATAGGTGTCGGCCTTGTGGATGGGTACGGGGCTTTTCGCGATCCTTATTTCATGATGACGAAAACGCTTGCCGTTTAATCGCATTGCCGACCTTATGGTTCTTCTGGATATTTCCACAAAACTTTCGTAGTCGTAGATAACCGTACGGCCTATTTGGTTCAACCTCATTCTGGCCAGCTTTTTGAAGAGACCGCGCAGTGTGTAGTCGTCCAGCCCGTCTTTTTGACCCAGAGCCATGCAAATTGTAACCGGTTGGTCGATTGGTGATGTTCGCTTTGGCCGCCTGGGTTCGCGGCTGGGTTCCTGAGTCTGCTCAGGAATACTATCCTGAGCTTGAGTTTGGATCCGCGACCAATCCCATATTTTGGGTGATTTGAAGTAGCGTTCCAGCAGGAAGGGCAGCAGTGATTGAACCTGTTCTTCATCCAGTTGTTCGGCGATTATGGAAAACTCGTCATTGACATCGGCGTCTTTGGCAAAGGAGATGTTGTGCAGTTGTTCGGTGTAGTACCTGGACCGGGAAGCTGTAATTTCCTCATCGGTTGGAGGCTGAATTTCAATTGCGGAAATCTCGTGTACCTTGAGAGCCATGTTGAAATTAGCGATATCCTGACCTGAAACAAGCGAGATGGCCTTGCCGGCACGTCCCGCCCGCCCGGTTCTACCCGTTCTGTGGACATAGGCTTCCAGATCTTCGCCTGAAGAGAAAATGAAAACATGTGAGAGATGGGGAATATCAATTCCTCGCGCGGCGAGATCCGTGCAAACCAGGTGCGTGACCGCTCCTATGCGTAAGTCGTGCAGAATCTTTTCTCTCTTTTTTTGGTTGAAATCAGATGAGAGCGCTTCGACATTCTGGCCCGCGTGCTTGAGGAACTGGTAGACCGATGTAACCTCGGATCGGGTATTGCAAAAAATAAGACTGCAATCCGGTTCTTCCTGTTCCAGAAAAGAGAGCAGCACTTTTTCTTTGTCAGACTGTCCGATCATGGTAAAGAAATGCGAAATTTCCTTCGCGGTTTGAGACTGGGTCATCATGGAAACGCGTACGGGATCCATCATGTATTGTTCAATAATGGATTCAATGGCTGGCGGAAAAGTGGCGGATGAGAGTATGGTCTGATGTCTCTTGGGCAAATAGTCCAGGATCAGTCTTACTTCGGGAAGGAAACCCATGGATAACATTTTGTCGCCTTCGTCCAGAGCCATTCCACGGGTTACGGACAGGGTGAGCGTTCGTCGTTTCAGGTGATCCAGAATTCGGCCTGGCGTACCGACCACTATTTGAGCGCCGTTTTTGAGGTCCTGTATTTGTTTCTTGTAGGAAAGACCACCGTAAATACACGCCAGTTTGACACCGGTGTCCTTGGCGAACTTTTCGCCCTCTCGATGAACCTGAGCGGCGAGTTCCCTGGTGGGCACAAGCACGATGTATTGCACTGCGGGTATATCCAGCCGGGTGTTTTGAATGAATGGCAGCATGAATGCGGCGGTCTTGCCCGAGCCTGTGTGTGAGTTAATGACCACGTCTTTCTTGTCCAGAATAGGCTCAAGAGAGGCTGCCTGTACATCTGTGGGTGCTTCAAAACCCATGTCTGCTATGTTTTTCTGTATGGTCTCGTTTAAACTGTAATCGCTGAATTGTTTCAATTTTTTTCTCCCCAACCCTGATTTTGTCATACGCGGGTTGTTGGCCTTCTTGATGCTTTCTTTTACATCAATACTGTCGATAATGGCCTTTTTTCTTTTTACGCAATAAGTTCTTTTGCTATTGTCATTTCTTTATCATTGGTGTCCCATGGGGTTCTGTTCATCTGCTTCTGGTACCCCCGGGTGGAATCGAACCACCGCTCCTGGCTCCGGAGGCCAGTGCTCTATCCACTGAGCTACGGGGGCTTCAACCCTGATTCCGCTTCGGTTTACTGCCTTCGCTTTTGCTTTCTGTGTTTGACACGCTTCGCGAAACCTCTGTCTGTGTTTGGCATATCATCAACCATGGCGCTGGAGCACCGGGACAAGGCCAAGTCTAGCAAACACTTCAAAATCATTAAAGAAAAAACGAATGAAACAGGCAGAAATTAATTCGGGTTTGACGAATATTTACAAGGTACAGCGCTCTCTGGAAGGTATTGGGTCAGTATTCAGTAAAAGTCGATCTTAACAGTTGAAAAAAATGCACGGGTAAGTATAATGGGCCTATCTAAAGATGAGTGTCTTGACAAGATCACCCATTTTGGTACAAACTCTCTTGTGGGGGTGGGGTTTCAAATCCCACTTTTTTTTTGCCTATGATTTCATCTAAAACTCAGGAACTTGAAGTAAAACTTGAAAAAATCCTCCTTGAGGAACACGTTGAACTGGTCTGTCTTGAGTTCAAGAAACAGGGAAAGTCCTGGCTGCTCCGCGTTTTCATCGATACTCCCGATGGAGTGACTTTGGATGACTGCGAAAGAGTGAGCCGTCGAATTTCTGATTACCTGGATGAGGCCGATCCCATTGAGCAGGCGTTCAGTTTAGAGGTTTCATCTCCCGGAATTGATCGTCCTCTTGTCAAACCAAAGCACTTTGAAAGGTTTACCGGAGAAAGAATCCAGATCAAGTTGTATCGGGCGACCAATGGCAAAAAGGCAATTACAGGAAAACTGGTTGAGTTTCAAGGAGACCAACTTACAATCATGGATGAGAGCGATAAGCAAATTCACAACCTGGAGCTTGGACAGATTTCCAAGGCAACGCTGAAACCCATCTTGACATTTTAGGTTTTTTACAAGGAGATAATATGGGGACTGAATTATTGAATGCAATTGAGCAGGTTCACAGAGAAAAGAACATTGAACCGGAAGTGCTGATTACAGCAATCGAAGATGCCCTGATTGCCGCTTCTAAGAAAATTTTTAAATCGGATGAGGATTTTGGCGCTAAATTCAATCGAACGACGGGTGATATTGAAGTTTGGGCCATCAAGGTGGTAGTGGATGAGGTGGAAAACCCCAGAAAGGAAATCTCTCTTGAAGAAGCTTCCCTTTATTACGAGGGTGTCGAAGTGGGATACGAGATTGAATTTCAGCGGGATACGACCAAGCTGGGCCGCATTGCCGCGCATACCGCGAAGCAGGTGATCCTGCAGAAAGTGCGGGATGCCGAGAAGCGAAACGTGTTTTTGGAGTACTCCGATCGCATTGGAAAGGTGGTCATGGCAACGGTTAGAAGACGGGAGCGAGGTGATGTCATCCTTGAACTCGATGATGGAACCGAATGTGTCATGAAGAAGGATGAGCAATCCCGTTCCGATTACTACAAGGCCAATGACCGAATTCGAGTGGTTATTGTTAAAGTCGATGAAAACTCCAAAGACCCGCAGGTTAAGGTTTCCCGTTCTTCAGGTATTCTCTTAATGAGACTGTTTGAAATGGAAGTCCCCGAAATATACGATCAGACCGTGATGTTGAAAAACGCGGCTCGTGAAGCCGGTGACCGCTCGAAAATCGCGGTCTTCTCAAACGATCCCGACGTGGATCCCATCGGCGCTTGTGTGGGTATTGGCGGACAGAGAGTTAAGAGCATTATTCGAGAGCTGAAAGGCGAAAAGCTGGATATCGTGCGCTACTCCGATGATATTGCTACCTACACCGCCAACGCGCTTTCGCCTGCAAAAATTAACAGAGTTATCGTTGTGGACCCCTTTACGAAAGAGCTTGAAGTCATCGTCGATCAGGATCAGTATTCCATCGCCATAGGGAAGAGAGGGCAAAATGTCCGACTGGCATCCAAACTCACCGGCTGGTCTCTGGTTGTCAAAACCGAAGAACAGAAGCTGGAAGAAGTTACCGAGCAAATGTCGCGAATGGCGGAAGACTCCTCACGTGAACGGGCTGCGATTGAATCCGAATTAGAAGAAACCGTTGAAGAAAAGCTGCTTGTCGAAGAGGATTTGCTTGAAGAGGATGTCGAGGAAAGCACTGAAACCATGGAAGAAGACGGTGTTCCCATTGATTTTCTTGAAGGTTTGTCAGAAGAACACAAACAAATCCTGGAAGCATACGACATAAGATTTATAGAAGATTTATTGTATACCGATCGGGATGTACTCATGCAGATTCCAGAACTCGTAAACGATATTAATGGAATCATTGAACTTGCAGAGGCCTATGCTGCACAGTTCAGCGACGAAGAGGAAGCCTGATCCAGGGCTGTTCAGGAGGGACTATGGCAATCAGAGTGTTTCAAATAGCAAAAGACTATCAGAGGACGCCTGATGAGATCTTACAGATTCTCAGGGAGGGCGGTGTTTTTCTGAAATCGCACACTTCCGAGTTAACTGACCATGCTCGTCATGTGCTGCGTACCAAATTACATGAATACAAACTCACAGTCATTGACGATGAGGAAGGCTCTTCAGACTCTGCAACTTCTGCAGACGACCAAAAAGCTCGCAGCAAAGCCGTTCGTGGTAAAAATAAAAAGACCACAAAGAAAAGCAAAAAAGAAGCTCCCATGAAGACCATGGGTGTGAGGGTGATCAAGAGAGCCCAAGTTAAGCCGCAAGAGGAAGAGTTAGCTGATGACAAGGTGGAAAGTACAGCGCAAGACAAGAAGTTTGCGGATGAAAAAAAGGTGCAGAAACCGCGACATCCACGGTTGAAACGGCCAAGGCCCCGCTCCAGCAGTATTCAAAACCGCATCTCCATGAAAATTCAGGAAAAGATGAAACAATCTGTTCAAGCGGATGAAAAACCCGTCTCTCAAAGTGCGAAAGCGGCGGCAGCTTCTGCGGCCGCACAAACGAGTAAGCCTGTAACCGCCAAACCGCGTTACGATGCCAGGAAACCCGATGAGAACAGGGGTAGATCCAGCTATCAGCGTTCAGGTCAGGACAGAAGTCAGGAATCTCGCGGATACTCTCAGCGCGACACCAATCGACAGGGAACAGGTCAAAGACTTTACTCGGGTAACAGACCCCAAACAGGCGGCAGGCCACAGTCCGGTGGTGGACGGCCCCAAACAGGCGGACGACCTTCCTTTAAAGACAAGCGATCGGATGCCTACAAAAAGAGGTTTGAACCCAGAAGCACTTCTATGGCTCATTCCTTCAAAATGGCCAAAACAGGGCAGAAGGGGCCGGCGACACCCGTGGCAACCCCCGCTTTTTCCAAAGCGCCCACCAAGCCAGGCACGCGTTTTGTGCCCGCTTCAAAATCTTCAAAGAAAAAGAAGAAGAGAAGAAAGGATCAGGAAAACACGCAAAGCCTGCGTGCCATGACTCCAAAGGTCAGCAAGGTGGAATTGCCTGACGAGGAATTGGGAATCGTCATGCTGCCCGACGGTGTGACCGTTAAGGTTCTGGCTGAAAAAGTGAACAGAATGGCCAAAGACGTCATTAAAAGACTCTTTGAAAGGGGTGTTTTTGCCACCATTAACGATGTTTTGGACGAAGAACTCGCCATTGATATTGCGAAGGACTTCGGCTATCTGGCAGAAATCATATCGGTAGAAGAAGTGCTACAGATGGAAGACGAAGAACTGCTCGACCAGGTGGATCACGGCGGTGACAAGATTGACCGCGCACCCATTGTGACAATTCTCGGTCACGTTGATCACGGTAAAACCTCGCTTCTTGATTACATTCGAACCACCAGTGTGGCAGAAAAAGAGGCCGGAGGTATTACGCAGCACATCGGTGCCTATCAGGTCACCTGTCATGATGAACCCATTGTCTTTCTCGATACGCCCGGTCACGCGGCATTTACCAAAATGAGGGCGAGGGGGACATCGGTAACGGATATTGTCATTCTGGTTGTAGCCGCAGACGATGGCGTTATGCCGCAGACCATCGAGGCTATTAATCACGCCAAGGCGGCCAAAGTTCCCATTATTGTGGCGGTCAATAAAATTGACAAACCAGAAGCTCAGCCTGATCGTGTCAAGCAAATGCTTACAGAACACGATCTGATTGTCGAGGAGTATGGCGGGGATGCGCCCTGTGTCCTTGTATCGGCAAAAACAGGCGAGGGGATTACCGATCTTCTGGAAATGATTCTCCTTGTTTCAGAAATGCAGGGTTACACCGCCGTGCCGCAAAAACGCGGAATTGGTTCGGTGATTGAGGCCAAGCTGGAACGCGGACGCGGATCTGTTGCAACGGTGCTTGTCCAGGATGGAACCGTTCGGGTGGGTGATGCGTTTATTACAGGTCATACGTTTGGTCGCATCAGGGCACTCTATTCCGATACAGGCAAGAGAATAGAAGAGGCCGGTCCCTCAACTCCCGTTGAGATTTTGGGTTGTCAGGATGTTCCTCAGGCCGGTGACAGTTTCATGGTGGTCGCATCCGAAGTGAAGGCCCGTGAAATTTCCAGTTTCCGAAAAGAGCGTGCCCGGGATGAACACCTCAAAAGACAGAAAAATGCCTCTCTCGAGCAGTTGTTCTCTTCCGTTCAGAAAGATGAAGTGGCAGAACTCTCTGTTATCATTAAGGGTGATGTTCAGGGTAGTGTAGAGGGCCTGGCACACGCTCTCGAGGGCATCAAGAGTGAAAAAGTCAACCTGCGAATTATTCACCAGGCTGTGGGAAGCATTACCGAAAACGATGTGTTGTTGGCGGTTGCTTCCAACGCGGTGATTATTGGTTTCCGGATCAGAGCTGAGAGACCCGCTCATACACTGGCGGAACGCGAGCAGATTGAAATCCGATACTACTCCATTATCTACGAAGCCATTCAGGATATTGAAGCGGCCATGCTCGGATTGGTACCGCCTGAATACAAGGAAGTCAACATTGGCAGAGCCACTGTTAGACAGGTATTTCAAATTCCCAAAATTGGTAATATTGCCGGTTCCCATATCGACGATGGCAAGGTGACCAAGGATTCCAAAGCAAGAGTGATACGCTCGGGTAAAACCATCTTTGACGGTGAAGTAGATACTCTCAAGCGCTTCAAGGACGATGTCAACGAAGTCAAGGCCGGATACGAATGCGGCATTGGCATGTTGGGTTTCAGTGACTTCATCGAAGGTGATGTTCTGGAAATCTATAAAATGGAATCCGTCAAACCGACGAAGTTAACTTAAAATGGCTGTGACAAATTAGACCAGCGAAGATGGAGGCAAATCCACGCCATGTGGAATTGCCTCGGTCAATCTCTGAAATTTGGCGTAAAGTCGATGATCTCCGATCCGGTGGTTGGAGTCGCCGCAAGAGAGACTTGCGGCAGGCACTCACTGATGGATCCTTTTCCTCAATCTGTCAGGAGGTTGATATGAATGTGAATCAAATTGCCGATCAAATTAAAAAAGTGATTAGCTTTGCGCTCTACTACGAACTGCGTGATCCCGCTTTTCGGGATATGACGATTACCAGAGTCAAGGTGTCAAGAGACCTGCAATTTGCAGATATCCGCTTTACGTCCATCGATACAGTCAATGACATTGACGTAATTGAAGATAAACTCAACCGTGCGGGCGGAGCCTTCAGGAGTATTCTCGGTAAAAAGCTCAAGCTGCGGCGTACACCTAAGCTGCGATTCCACTACGATATGGATATCCTCGCGGAGCAGAAGATACAAGCGGTTCTGAACCGCATTCATGAGGAAGAGAGTTCCGAGTGAAACTGCCATTTTGTTTTTTGCCCATTGATAAAGCCGCTGGTTGGTCTTCACATGACTGTGTTGCAAAAATACGCAACCAACTCAAGGGCATCGTACCCAGAAAAACGAAAGTCGGTCATACAGGAACGCTGGATCCGTTCGCTTCCGGTTTACTGCTGGTGGCCGTTGGAAAGGCGACTCGCTTTTCCGACGCCGTTCATCTCTATAACAAAACGTATGAAGCGGAAATTACACTGGGTAAGGAAACAACCACACTCGACACGGAAGGTGAATCCGTCAGGGAGATGCCCGTCCCTGAAATAACTCGCGAACAACTCGATGCGTGTCAACGCGTGTTTACAGGTAGAATTGAACAAGTTCCGCCTGCGTTTTCGGCTAAACGCATTAAAGGTGTAAGAAGCTACAAACTGGCCAGGGAAAAACAGGCGGTGGATTTGAAACCCATTTGCGTTGATATTGAGTCCATCGAATTGGAACAGGTGTCGGAAGAACGCATTCACTGCCGGGTTACTTGTTCAACGGGAACTTATATTCGAACCCTGGGAAGCGATATCGCCCAATTTCTCGGAACCGTCGGACATGTATCCCGATTGAGAAGGACATCCATTGGCCCAATCCACGTCGAGCGGGCATTTCAAATTGACGGCGACTTGCTGTTTCACCAGCAGTGCCAGGCACATGCTTTGAGTGTTTCACGTGTTTTACCCGATTTCCCTGAAATAGAATTGCCTTTTCTCTTTCAGGAAGACCTTCTGCAGGGCAGGAAGATTGACGTGCCTGGCAAGCGGTTTCCTGCTGTCTTTTTGGGTGTTCTTTCAAAGGACGGTGTCATCCGTTCGGTATTTAAGTGCCAGTATGATTCAAGAACCCGGAGCATTCTGCCAAAGATGCTGTGTTATAAGGCATAACCGACTAGAACGAGGAAAGGAAGCTGGAGAGAGCCTCAAAGCATTTGTCTTGTGAAGGTAAACCAGCATGCATTCAGCAGGGTAGAAAAAACGATGTCGGTTCGTTCAGTAGCCCAGGTCTTGTTTCTTGGCCTCTGCGGTGGGAAGTGGATCCAGTTGATCCGTCAGTGGTTCGGCCCCTTCATTTTTCAGGCGAGTTACTGCTTCTTCGTTAAATTCAAGCGCGGATTCAAGCCCTTCGGGTAGCTCGTCGTCAGCATAGATGGCTTCCACCGGGCACTCTGCGGCACAGGCTCCACAGTCAATGCACTCCTCTGAATCGATCACCAATTGCTTTTCCAGCTCATAAAACGCATCCACTGGACATACAGTGATACAGTCGGTAAATTTGCAGTTAACACAGTTATCGGTTACTACATGAGTCATCGATCTTCCTCCTCTTATGGACCACTATCAAAGGTGAGATCGTCAGGGTGATCTCGTGGCACTCATTCTAGGAAAAAGAAAACGGAAAAGCAAGCCTCAGCGATTTCGCCTGGACACCCTGTTTCTGGGGCGTTTCTTGTCTTGTAACATATTGATTCTTCTGCCTATTTTCCGCCTCAAGGTGTCGTGAAAAGCAATGAACTGGATGGTTTCCAGCGGGTCAAGAAAAGCCTGAATTTGATCAAATAAAGCCAGGTCTTGTTCGGACTGCATTTGTTTAACTTTTCGGTACTCCGTCAATAATGCGATGGCTTCACTTTCGGTTGGTGTTTCTTTTTTTAGTTTCTGTTTAAGGGCGCGGTACTGTTTGGCTAAATCGAGTTTTTTCGCTTCGTATTGATCCAGGATACGGTTAATTTTCAGCAGTTTCTCTTCCGAAAAATTCAATTGCCTTTGTGTTTCCGCTATTCTGATAAACCTCAGTGTTTCCTGGACTTCTTCTTTATTGGCTTTCATCTGTGCGAAACTGCCGACTGAGATGAACGGCAAAATGAATAGCAAGGATAGATACCTGAACAGGGCATTCCTGGCGTTCTTTTTGTATTCTACTTGAGATGGTTTCATATTATCCTTCCTCATTGTAAAGTGCTCTTAGTGATTGGGTATCCAGTTCATTGAGTTTAATAAAAACAGAATCGGGGTCATTGTCTATTGCTTCGCTGTCGTCGTATGGCATTGTCTGCGCGAAAATATCCGCTTGTTCGTATGAAGGTGTGTCGTAGACTTCCTGCAGGAGCAGTAACTCTTCTGATGAAAGCCGCGATAATCCATTGTAGAGATCTTGCGGAAAAGAGTCCTTCAAAGTTTTTCCAAGAAAGAGGAAGCTGACGAGCAGGATCATGATCGGGATGGAGAAACTCAGCCTGTGCCTCTTCATGAAGCCAATCCATGAAAAGGAGGTCTTCTTTTTTTGGCGATCCAGCTTTGCCTGTAACCTGGAATTGAAACGGTTCCAGTACTCTGTTCCGGGGTCAGGTGTTTCAAGTTCGGATACTTCCTTTAAGAGTTTGGCCAAAGCGATGCTTTCAGGATCCTCCAGTTTGGTGTTTGGCTGATCGAAATACTGTTTCAGGTCTTTTTTCATTTTGACTCTCCCATCAGGTTTCTCAGGTTTCTGACCGCGTTGAACAGGTTGGCTTTAACGGTGCCGATGCTGCAAGCCATAATATCGGCTACTTCCTGACACGTCATGTCGCTGTATGTTTTTAAGAGGATGGTCTGCTTCTGCTTGGGTGGAAGTTTGGCAATGGCTTTTTTTAATTGGGTTTGTCGATCTTCCTGAATCAGTGTTTGCATGCCGGCTGCTGTCATTGAAGGTTGAACATCCATCAGTTCCAATCCGGAATCTTTTACTATGCGACCGCTTTTTTTTACGTTAATAGCGGCGTTAGTCGCGATTCGGGTCAACCATGTTTTCAAGGACGCGTCCTGTCGGAATTTCTTCAGATTTTGAAAGGCCTTGATAAAGGTCTCCTGAGTGAGATCATCTGCCTCAGCCTGGTTTTGAACAAAGCGATAAGTCATGCCGTAGATATATCGCCTGTATTTATTGACAATGAGGGTGAAAGCGGTTTCATCGCCCTCGAGAAAGCGCCGGATAAGCTCGCGATCCTCGTTCACTTGTCGCGGGATGATTGTGGATTGTTGTTCTGACAAGGCGTAGTCCATTTCCTCTCCTTGTGTCTGCTGAGAGTACAGACAGAGAAGCGGCTTTTTTGGTTTAAACCATTTTCACTTTTGATGCGATTTTTTACAAGCGCCGGAGAAAAATAAAGAAATATAGGGTAATTCGGCATGTAAAACGAGTTCAATCAAAGGGACGTCAATTGCCCGTAAAACAGTCACCGGTTGCGGGTTGATAGCCATTAATGAAAGCGGCAATTTCCTGGGCCTTTTTCCCAACAGGTTGAATTTGCTCCAGCTTTAACAGACTGTTCTGACCCATGACCAGATACAAATCTCGTTTTCCTCTTTTGATAAGTGTTCCCGGTCGATCGTGGGTTTCTTCATCCTGGAGTATTTGATCAGCATCGGTAACCACAGACGCACTGAGGATTTTTATTGATTTGCCCCTGAACTTACAAAAAACACCGGGCCAGTCGCTGAAAGCCTGGATCATGCGGACCGTGTGAATGGCAGGTTGATTGAAGTCCACTTGTCCATGCGATTTCTCAATAAGCGAGGCAAAGGTGACCTCTTCGACAGGCTGGGGCTGAGGCGTAGAGTGAACCAGTCGTGGTAACTGCTCGATCAGCAGATCGGCACCCAGTTGTGCTAACTTTTTTTCAAGCTGGAGTCGGGTTTCGCCCGGTTCTATTTTCAGCTTCTTTTTAGCGTAAACGGGTCCTGCATCCAGTTCCAGCGTCATCTTCATGAGGGAAATGCCCGTTTCCGTGTCTCCTTTCAATAACGCGTGATGAATGGGAGAGGCTCCACGCCAACGGGGCAGCAGTGAGGCGTGCAGGTTGATACACCCTATTTTAGGCGCGTCCAGGATTTTTTGAGATAGAATTTGCCCGTAGGCCGCCACCACAAACACATCTGCCTGCAAATCCTCAAGCATTTTGCGCCACTTTCTGCGTCTGATTCGCTCTGGCTGATGAACAGGAATGCCTGCCTTGGCAGCGGCTGTCTTGACAGGACAGGGCTGCTTTTTTTTTGAGCGTCCCCTGGGACGGTCGGGCTGACAAAAAACGGCCGCAACCTCGTATTCGTTATTGCCAATTAAAGCCTCGAGAGCTGGAACAGCAAATTCAGGTGTCCCCATGAACACAATTTTCATGAATGCCACTTTCCCTCTTTAACTCGTTTAGAGATACGCTTTTTGATGATTTCTCGTTTGAGTCTTGAAACCCGATCCGTCATGAGTATGCCATTCAAATGGTCAATTTCATGACAAAAAGCACGCGCGAGAAAGTCCTCTGCTTCAACTTCAAACAGTTCGCCTTGAAGGTTCTGAGCTCGGACCTTGACATATTCCGGCCGTTTGACAACGGTGGTTAAATCGGGGAAGCTCAGACAACCCTCTTCGTCTGTCTGCGAACCCTTTTCTTCGAGAATCTCGGGATTAATCAGGACATGAAGTTCTTTCGGGTCTTCTCCCACTGAAATGTCGACAATACAAACGCTTTTCCCGATGCCAATCTGCGGCGCCGCCAAACCAACGCCTGGCGCTTGAATCATAATGGTGTGCATTCTTGAAACAAGCTCTTCCAGCTTTTTATTGAATTTTGTAACCGGCTCCGTCTTTTTTTCCAGAACAGGATCACCAAATACGACAATCTCACTCATTTCCTTCTCCCTCGAGTAACTTCTTGTTTATTTTTTTTCTGGTTAAATAGGGGAGTTTCATGTTGACCAAAATCTGAGGGTGCCTTTTCACGAGTTTAATGAACTCGGTTCTTTTGAGCGCCAGCACTTCAGTTTTTTCCGTAGCTCTGATGTCGGCATTTCGCTTTGACTTTGTCAGAACGGCTCCTTCTCCAAAGAAATCACCTGATTTTAGGATGGCAACTTTCTTTTCAAAACCTTTGGCGTGAATTCGAACCTCTACTTTTCCATCGATAATCAGGAACATTTCAGAGCCATCTTCACCCTGATGGATGATGTAGTCGCCCTCTTCGTAATTCCTGCTTTCAAGTGCTTTGATAATATCCAGGAAAGCGGTTTTGCTTATCCCGGAAAAAATAGGCCAGAAATTAGGGTCATGCATCCTTGACTGGACTTTTTCAATATTCTGCTTGGGTGTGATACTGAAAACAGCATCGAGTGCGTCTTCAACTGTGTGAAAAATACCTTCGCTTGAATGACTCAGAGACTCTTCCTCTGATTGATTGGGCCCTCTGTTTTTAAAAACAGCTTGAGATGTTTCCTCTTCAACAAATGTTTTTTCCTCTTCAACAGGTGCTTTTTGAGCTGGCTTTGACTCGACAATTGCTTCTAAGGGTGCCGAAGAAAGCTGATTGGTGCTTTCTTCATCAGAAGAGGGCAGATTTGTAAGTGTAAGTTGATGAAACTCCGAGGAGGCCTGTTCGAGTTCCAGCTTGAGAGACTCTTCCGCAATGGCAATTTCCTCTTCCGTGATATCGAAACCATCGAGACTTTCGTCTTCAGCAGGGTCAGGATGCTTAAAAAAGCTGTCGTTGAACATGTACCTGGAAGCTTCATTGTTCAGGTCTTCCAATTTGGACAGAACAGCACTGTCGTCCGGGTTGAGGTTCAGGGCCTTTTTGTAACTGGCAACCGCCTTGTTAATAAAACCACGGTTGACAAAGTGATCTCCCACTTTGATGTAATAGGTGAGTGCTTCCTTGTTGTGTCCAAGCTTTTTGTAAATTTGCGCTATTTGAACCATGTAAATAGGCTCATTGGGCTTTTCTTTGTGCAAATCCAGAAAACCCTTGAGAGCGGGTTTCAGTTTGCCATCAGCCAAAAGCTGGTGAGGTGTTTTGTTGTTTCCTGAAAAAAAATTAAAAAAACCCATTTAGCGCAAAGCAATCCTTTCATTCAATGGTTCTGAATCTACGATGGTCTTTGTTTGAACCATTTCTGTATCCCTTTATACCCCATAAGGGCATCCTCTGCAATTTATTTCATCATAGCCAAGATTCTGCGAATCAGGCATCGCTTGAGCCAGCCATATAATCTGTGAAGGAGGAGTGATGTCATCCTCGGAACCTACCCACGTTAAAATGGGGACTCGTACCGAATCAAGTGCCCCCGGCGCTTGAAAGAATCCATGCCCTCCGGCTAGCGCGATAAGTGTGGCTGCGCCTATTGAGTGGCCCACGCCAGATACAGTTGCGCCAGACAGGCTGTAAACATCAAGCACAAGGCACAACCTCCTAGCCCGAAGCGTCAATTCAGACTCTGTGGGCCTTGGCAAAGAAAGTCGCGGGAAATGCGGGGCAATAACAGTACAACCTGACTCAGCCAGCGCATCCAAAAGCGTAACATGACGCTCAGGGTCTCCACCTGCGCCAACCGCAAAAAGTACCACCGGGCCAGATTCTTTTCTCCTCCGCACTGACACATCGAATGATCCTGAACCATCTTCCAATTTGTTTATATTCATCAAGGCCTCTGACTTGCTTGGATGTTATTGAGACGACTTGTTAAACCAGTTATTGATATTTTATATTTCGTAAGTTTTTCTTGCACTCCGGCGTAAAGTTATGTGCTAATTATTTCATTTAATCCCTGAATTATTAATTCGAGTTCTTTAGGCTTTGCCTTGCCAAGTTTTTTCCGCAAACGTTTTACAGATAGTGTTCGGATTTGACTTATTTTTACCCAGGATCTTTTGGGAAGTTTTGTTTCTTCAAGCTCAAGGGTCAGTGGAAAACCAGCACGCTGTGGTTGACTTGTGATGGCGACGGCAATAACAGTACCAGAATTTT
>PDUC01000011.1 GCA_002747255.1 Acidobacteriota bacterium
CATCCTGTATTTTCTCTCGTTCTCTCTTTAACTTTCAACCAACTCGGCTCTCGCGCCGACAAGGATCGAATCATACGCTTTACTTTTCACCTTGTCAAACTCTTTTTTAATTTTTTTTATTTTTTTTATTTGCTGTCCCGAGTTGCGGTTGTTTTTTCCAACTCCACGAGGATCACGACCGTCAAGCCGCACGAATTGGGATCAATAACCCCCAGCAAGGTTTCATTAAATGCAATAGGGGTTATTGATTTCTTTTCAAACCTAAAATGACTGGTCTTCAATTTGAAGCGAGTTTCCTGCTGCTCGCCACTGTTTATTCGTCTGCAGCCTGTAAGACCGTGAGTGCGGAAGTTAAAACCACGTCTTCGGCACTACAGCCTCTCGACAAATCGTTCATGGGCTTAGCCAAACCTTGAAGAACAGGCCCCATAGCGATAGCGCCTCCCAATCTTTCTGCTATTTTATAACAAATATTTCCGGCATGAAGGTTGGGGAAAACCAATACATTCGCATGACCCGCAACGGTTGAACCGGGTGCTTTTCTTGACCCGATGCTTTCAATTAAAGCCGCGTCTGCCTGTAAATCACCATCTACAGCCAAATCGGGATGCTCTTTCTTGAGAGTCGCCACGGCAGCCGTAATAGGTTCAATGGATTCGTGTTTGGCGGATCCCATGGTTGAGAAAGAGAGCATGGCCACTCTGGGCTCTTCTCCTGTTAACTTCTTCCATGAATCGGCGGATTGCAGAGCGATATCCACCAGCTGGTTCTCATTGGGCAGAGGAATGACAGCGCAGTCAGAAAAGAGCAGAAGACGTTCAGGCCAACCCATCAGGAAGAAGCTTGAAACGGTATTCATTCCGGCTTGTAAACCGATGCAGTGCAACGCGGCCCTAACCGTTTCACCCGTTGTATAGACAGCCCCGCACAGACAGGCATCCACTTCGTTGCGATCCAGCATCAAAGCACCTTTAAAAGCCGTGTGTTGAACAACGTCTCTGGCTTTTTCAAGGGTCATCCCCTTGTGCTTTCTTTTTTGATAGTATTGTTCAGCATCTATTTCCGTTTGATAGTCCGGTTCGACGATTGTAAATGTCGGCTTTGCAATACCCAGATTTTTTACTTGTCCCTCAATAACCGATGAGCGGCCTATCAGGACGGATTTCATGATGTTTTTGGAAGTCAATTCGTGAGCCGCTTGAATAATTCTCGGATCTTCCCCTTCAGGAAAGACAATTGACTTTCCGAGTTCTGAAGCTTTTTGGATAATTTTTTGTTGAAACATGGTATTTAGCCCTCCTGCAACATTTTACTGATAATAAAAGCCATTTCCAAACTCTGTGTTGCATTTAACCTCGGATCACAGGCAGTCAAGTAACCCTTGGCCAATTCATCATACTGTATGTTATCGGATCCACCGACACATTCTGTAACATTGTCACCTGTGAATTCAAAGTGAATGCCACCTGGAATGGTATTCTCGTGCCTTGTTTTATAGCCGGTTGGAGACATGAAGGTGTTTCCATGCATTGGATCACAGCTCCAAACAACCTCAAACCCACCTTTCTTCACCCTGTGAATGAGAGCAGGAAGAAGATCCCGGATTTTATTTGCGCCAAAGCGCGTAATTAACATAATTTTTCCAGGCTCATTGTGAGGATTGAGCTCGTTAATGAGCGGTGCTAGCTCATCGGGGTTAAAGCTGGGGCCCAGTTTGACGCCCACAGGGTTTTTAATTCCCGATAGATATTCAACATGAGCTCCATCCAATTGCCTGGTGCGATCACCAACCCAAAGCATGTGAGCGGAACAGTTATACCAATCGCCCGTTAAAGAATCCTGCCGTGTTAAAGCCGACTCGTATTCCAGAAGCAAAGCTTCATGCGACGTAAACAGATCAACCTGGTAGAGTTGCTTGTAGTGCTTTGACTCCAGACCGAACGCTTTCATAAAAGAAAGTGCTCTGGTAATTTCATCTGCAATCTGTTGGTATTCGTGCCCGAGCTTGCTGTTTTTGACGAAATCCACATTCCAAGCGTTCACTCTTCTCAGGTCGGCAAAACCGCCATGCGTAAACGCTCTAAGCAAGTTGATGGTCGATGCCGACTGCTGGTAAGCTCTGAGCATGCGTTTGGGGTCGGGTGTGCGCGCTTGTAGAGTTGGCTCTATTTTATTGACGGCATCTCCCCGATAGATGGGCAGTTCCACTCCGTTCACCGTTTCCGTCGGCCTTGAACGGGGTTTTGCATACTGACCGGCAATTCGGCCAATCTTGAGCACGGGTTTCAGTGTGCCAAAGGTCAAGGCGACGGACATCTGCAGAATAATCTTGAGTTTCTGCTTAATGGGATCCGCCCCTGAGGTTTTAAACTCCTCGGCACAGTCACCGCCCTGCAGCACGAATACGTTTCCCTCACACGCCTCTGCAAGCTGCCTCTTTAAAGAGCGCACTTCTCCGGCAAAAACTAAGGGAGGTTGTTGACGCAAGTCCTGGATCGCCAATTCCAGAGACGCTTCATCCGGCCATTCAGGCTGCTGCGCGGCATGGTATTTTTTCCAGGAATAAACATCCCATGGGTCAATTTCTTTATTCATGCTCACCATCCAGTAATTCAACCATGCTCTTTAGTTATAACACGAAGTAGACATTCATTCCTATGCATTATCCGACATTGCACCTGGTCTGATACGCTGAAAAATCATTCTAAATTCGATTTTAAATTGTTCTTCCGCTTCAGATCCGACTTTGAAGGATTTGATCCACGTGGTCAGGCAGGATATCCCGATGCTCGCCCAAGGCTATCTTTCGTTGACGAAAACGCTCTCCGATTCGCTCCAGTCCTTCAGTGATGCCATACTCAGAAAGTCTGGTTTTCATGCCAAGTTGACGAAAGAAGACTTCTGTGGCCTCGATGGAATCCAGAGGTGCCTGTAATTGCCAGATTCTCCTGCTGTACTGTGCCAGCTTGATGTGTTTACCCTGCAACTGGTGTCTCAGTAAACCAGGCAGAACAATTGCCAGGGATTGAGCGTGATCGACGCCGTAGAATGCGGTCAGTTCATGACCAATGTAATGAGTTGCCCAGTCTGAGGGCACGCCACAGCCAATAAGACCGTTTAGCGCCAAAGTACAACACCACATGACATTGGCCCTGGCAGATACATCATCCGGTTTAGAAATGACTTTTGGTCCTTCTTCTATGAGTGTCTTCAAGATACCCTCGGAAAAACGATCCTGAAGCGGACTGTTCACAGGGTAAGTGAGATACTGCTCAAGAACATGGACAAAGGCATCCACAATGCCGTTCACGGTTTGTCTTTGATCCAGCGTCACGGTTGTTGATGGATCGAGAACCGAAAACACAGGAAAGCAGAGAGTGGAACCGAAATAGCACTTTAACTGCTTTTCCCTGTTGGAGATAATCGCACCTGAGTTGCTTTCGGAACCCGTTGCCGGTAATGTCAATACACAACCCAGTGGAATTGCCGAGTGCACCGGAGCACCGTTCATCATATCCCAAGCTGAAGACCCCTTAAAGGGAATTGCGGCTGCAATGAATTTCGTGCCATCGACAACAGACCCACCCCCGACGGCCAATAGAAAATCCACCTTTTCAGATCTGGCAAGCAGTACGGCTTTCATTAATGTTTCATACTCAGGGTTGGGCTCAATTCCACCAAATTCAATAAAAGAAAACCCCGATAACGCCTGGATCACCTGATTGTAAACCCCGTTTCTCTTTATGGAACCCATTCCATAGACCATCATGACTTTGGCATTTACGGGGATTTCACTTGCAATCTGCCCGATTGAATCATTACCAAAAATGATTTTAGTGGGGTTGTAAAAGGAAAAATTCAACATATGTCACTCCAATTGTCAAAATACGCTACAAAAACAAGGCCGATTACTGCAGATTCAGCTGGGTCTGATATTGATAGACAGCACTTGATATATTGCGAATGGTTTGTTTAACCCGCTCCCTTTCCTCTCCAAAGTCTCTAGAGAAAACCACCAATCCATAGGACGAACCATCTGGCAGCATAACGAGTGCCGCATCATGATGAACCCTGGAAATAGAGCCTGTTTTATGAGCGACCTTCGCGTTTGCCTCCGAGGGAATTCCCGCAGGTATCAGATCGTTGAACTCCTGATCCAGCAGAAACTGAATCATGGCATCACGTGAGGTCTTGGTAAACAGCTCAGATTGATAACAGCTGATCAGTATTTGAAGCATGTCTCTCGAGGTGGTCGTGTTGTTCATGTCCTTCTCAAAAGCCTTTAGATCCTGAACGCCCCTCAAAACAGAGGTCTGCCGGGCACCCAATTCCACCATGAGTTCCGTCACTTTTTTGGCATCGACCCAGTCGATCAGGATATTGGTGGCCAGGTTACTGGATCGAATAATCATCAGCCGCACCAGGTGTTCTATAGGAACATTTTTCCCAAGAAACTGATACAACTCGTTATCGGAATCCACATCAACGGCAAAGGCAGAGCCATCTACAATACTCTTAAAACTGTTGTGAACTCTAAGAGCGTCATTCAAACTCTTGTTCTCCTGCTCAAGCTTCTGGAAAACCCTCAGCATAACGGGCACTTTCATGGTTGAAGCGGCATGCATACGGTCATCGGCGTTGAAGTGCCACTCTCTACCGGAAGCGAGATCCCGGTATGAAACACTGTAAACTCCCGGTTGCCCCGCAAGAATCTCATTTATTTGTCTATCTAAATCCTTCAAAGAGCCTCCTGAAGCCCCTTCAGGCGAAAAAAGAAGAGCCAAGATACAAGGGATGAACCATTTTAAAGCCATTTTTTCCTGCCTGGTGTTCTCAATGCCCGTTAACCCGTTTGTCAATCAGGCATGTTTGCTTTCCATATGGAATTGTGCACTATTTTGCAACCGATAATCAATTCCTTTTGTCAGCAGGGCGGCACTTTATATTCTGTGCTTTTTCGATTCCGTTCCAGTTTCAGTATCATTCCTTCATGGGTTCCGTTCACATAATCACCTTGCAGGGTCGTTTTTCGTTGGCAGTCATGCTAAACTGAAGTGACATGTTCAGGACGCGTTCCGGCATTCCATATTATCGAACAATGAGTTAAATCTATGAAACATCGCATTTAACTCTCTTCCCGACAGCGGTACAAAATGAAATACGCAGGACACTTCATTGATCTTAGGAATTGAAACTTCATGTGATGACACTTCGGTTGCCATCATCAATCAGGCTCATGACATTCTCAGTAACGTCGTTTCGAGTCAGGAAAAGGAACACACCCCTTTTGGAGGTGTGGTTCCCGAACTGGCCAGCAGAGCGCATCTGGAAAACATAGAAACAGTCTACAACAGAGCACTGCAAAAGGCCGGTCTGAAGCTGAAAGACATTCAGCTCATAGCGGTGACGATTGGGCCCGGATTGATCGGGTCACTGTTGGTGGGACTCAACTTTGCAAAAGGCCTGGCGTTAAATTCCCACATCCCGCTGGTGGGAGTCAACCATATCAGAGGGCACATTGAAGCGCTCTTTTTGGAGCACAAGTCCATCCAGCTGCCAGCACTGGCTTTAATTGTCTCCGGCGGCCATACACACCTCTTCTCTATCTCAAAAAGCAGGTTCAATACGCTTTTGGTCAAAACAAGAGACGATGCCGCCGGTGAAGCATTTGACAAATTGAGCAAGATGCTCGGACTTGGATTCCCGGGCGGAGCCATTGTTGATCACACGGCCAGGAAGGGTGATCCGGAAGCTTATGCCTTTTCTCTGCCGCGAATGGGTGATGGCAGCCTGGATTACAGCTTCAGTGGAATGAAAACCGCTGCTCTGAGAATCATTGAAAGAGAACCGCATGCATTCGCCAACCCGCAATCCCCTGAAGTTGCGAACCTATGCGCATCCTATCAAAAGGCCGTTGTTCGACAATTGACTCACCGGGTTCAAAAAGCACTCGACAAATCAACGTTCAAGAGCATTCTGGTGGGAGGCGGCGTGGCCTGCAACTCCGCATTGAGACAAGCGTTTGGTGAACTCAGCGAGAAAAACCATCTTCCGGCCTACTTGACTCGACCCAGTTTATCCACGGACAATGCCGCCATGATCGCTGCCGAGGGACTTCGTCTTATGATCAAAGGTGAAGTTAACCGCTCAAAAGCCATGTCTTGCGGACCTGATATCAGCTTGAAAGCCTACGATGGTTACACACCACTTCATTTATGGGATGGAAAACATGCAAATTGATTTCAATCAGCTCTCCAAAAGTCAAAAGTACTATTTAATGACACAGGTAATCCTGCCCAGACCCATTGCCTGGGTCCTTTCCGAACACGCTAACTCCAAACTCAACCTGGCTCCGTTTTCCTATTTTAACGGTGTCTCCAGTGAACCGCCCCTTTTAATGATCTCGGTAGGCAGAAAACGGGATGGATCGCCCAAAGACACTTGGACAAACATTCTTGAGCGCAGACATTTTGTGGTTCATCTCGCTTCGCAGCAGGACAAACAGGCTCTGGAGGCTTCGGCTTTTTCATACGATCAGGGTATTTCGGAATGCGAAGAACTCAACTTGAAAACAACACCGATGGCCAACGCATCTCTTCCCCGTTTAACCAATGCCCGCGTGGCACTTTTCTGCCATCTCTACAAGATTCTGGAAGTTGGAGAAGGTTCACAGGCTTTGATACTCGGTCAGATAGAATCCTCGTATGTCGATGATTCCTGCATTGAGGTAGACAACAGAAAAATGACCATCGATCCCGAAAAACTGGATCCCCTGGGCCGATTGGGTGGCACTTCCTACTGCGGAATCCAGGTCAGTGAGTAAACCTCGTTTGACCTTTGAAAAACAAGGTAGTTTGTAAACACAAATTCAGCAGGAGTTTTTAGCCTGTTTTGTGCTCGTCTTTCAGGGAACCGATATCAACGCCCAGTTTTTCGGCTCGCTCCATCCACTTTTTACGAGCCAATGCCTGCATATCTTCCACGCGGTCTGTTTCATCGACAATTTCCATACCCAGCAACGTTTCAACCACGTCTTCGGTGGTAACAAGACCGAGCGTGCCTCCGTATTCTTCGACAACCAGAACCATTTTATTGCGGCTTTCAAGCAGGATATCAAACACTTTTGAAAGACTGGTATCAGCTTGAATAGCCTGAATGGATCTGGCTAGCTCTTTCAAGGTTTGCTCCCCTCGCCCTTCCGCTTTGGCAAGCAGCAGGTCGTCTCTCAATATAAAGGTATTGATATCATCTAAATTGGTTCCATAGAGTGGTATGCGGGAAAAAATGGATTGGTTCGCCTTTTCCAATGCTTGTTGAACTGTAAGATCACGTTGCAAAGCCACCATAACAGTGCGGGGAGTCATGATATCGCGAGCTCGAATACCCTTCAATTTAAATAAGTTGTGAATAACACTGGACTCCCTGTCATCCAGGTGACCCTGCTCCTCGCCCATACTGGCCATGGCCACGAATTCCTCGCGATCAAATTGACCTGCATGGTGTCCCTTCCCTATCAGCCTGGTCAGCTTCTCCGAAACCCAGATTAACGGGTAAAGCGACAAAATGAGGCCCTGAACAAAAAAAGCCGTACTGGATGCAAGCTGCCTCCAATAGGTCGCGCCCAGCGTTTTGGGAATTATTTCAGAAAGGAAGAGGATCATCAGGGTCATCAGTGCGGAAAAAATGCCGAAAAATGCGCTGCCAAAAACGATGGTGGCTTTAGCTCCCGAACCGATAGCGCCAACGGTGTGGGCAATGGTATTTAGGGTCAGAATGGCCGCAAGAGAGCGGTCGACATTCTCCAGTTTCAGTTTCGATAATCGAGCTGCCAAGCCAGGCTTCCTTTTTTTTAGGCCCGCAATGTACGATGGTGTCACACTGAGCAGGACGGCTTCCGCTACGGAACAAAGAAAGGAAAAGACCAGAGCCAAAAGAACATAGACAATTAACAGGACTATGTCACCTTGTGTAGCCGCAGCAGCCGTTTCGGAAGAAGCTTGTGGTATTTCAATTGAGGAACCAAAGAACAAAAAGTGGAAAGCAGTAGTCATCATAACCTCAGTCGCATTCTGGATGTCATCACCATAGCAGGTTCCAAAGCAAAAAAAAACCACTTGCTTTCACAAAAATATCACCTCTGATAAACCTCTATTTTTCTCTTCAAACCCAATTAAAAATGGGCTATTGTAAGGGTTTAGGAAATGCATCTATCTCGGTCTTTAGGAGGAAGAGTATGACACGAATTCAAGATTATGATGTATCCGATCCTATTCAGGGAAAAGTTGTAAGCACCGAACGTTTAACTCCTGACAACAGTAAAGTTGAAATCCGCGATATCGTTCTGCAACTCAATAGGTCCGACTTTGCTTTTAAAATCGGACAGTCCATTGGAGTGATAGCGCCCGGCAAAGAGAAACACGGAACTAAACATCATTTCAGACTGTACACGGTCGCGGGAGAGGATCCCGCCAAAAACACCATTCGTCTGTGTGTCAAGCGCTGTTTTTACATTGATGACTTTAATGGTGAGCGATATGAAGGAGTCGCTTCCAACTACCTCTGTAATTTAAAAGAAGGTGAAGAGATCTCGCTGGCAGGTCCCTTTGGAATTCCCTTTAAACTGCCCGAAGAAAAGGCTGCTGATATTCTTATGATCGGCATGGGAACCGGCATCGCACCGTTCAGGGCATTCGTGCGGGATTTATATGAAAAAGAAGGTGGATGGAATGGTCAGGTTCGTCTGTTCTACGGTGCCAAAACCGGAATGGAACTGGCCTATATGAATGATCAGAAGAACGACTTTGAGCATTATTACGATAAAAAGACTTTTAAGGCGTTTGAGGCAGTCAGTCCGAAACCTCTTTTCAATGCTCCGGTTGCCATGACTGAAGCATTAGAGAAAAATTCGGAAGAAATCTGGAATATGTTACTCAACCGCAAAGTACATGTCTATGTCGCTGGCCTTGAAAGCATAAAAAACATGCTGAGCAAGGCCTTTGTAAAAATAGCAGGTAACCAAAGGACCTGGGAAAGTAAATACAGAGAACTCAACAAGAGCGGCCGCTGGCAGGAATTGATTTACTGATTGCCTTTAAACAGAGAAATGAGCCAATATGGCTCATTTCCGGTGTTTTGGCATTGCCATATCATTCACGTTACACTTCAAATCCGGGTGATGTGAGTTCCGCGATTCCAATGATACAATCACAGATATTGTATCCATTCAATCCTGTCTACAAACAGAACCGCAAAAAACGATTTGTTGTTTTCAACTTCTCACGGATGCATTTAGGAACATGCAGGTTTCGCGGAGCTACTGCATTTCCCCTTCCAAATGATCACCCGGAAGATCAATCTTGCTGATCCTCTACACTAAAATGACCCTATCCTTCACGCACAACGCAAACAGACATCAAGCCATCATCGAGACAGAGGTCATTGGCTGAATTGGCACTCTCTGGGACAATATGGTGGTGAAAGTCACTGCGATTCCAACAAGTCCGTTCATGTCAAGTGGCATCTTTGGAACAGAGAGACGGCTGGCTTTAGTTCATAGAGCCAGCCGAGGGGTGTTTTTATCGAGTGGCAGGGCAACTCGCACTGCTTTGCATCTCAGTTGAAAATACACTTCATCAGGGATGATGTATGGTCTTCTTTTCTCTTCTTGAGTTCCTTGGGATCTATTTCCTGAAGTTTTTCATCAGGAGTTACTTTAAAGAGAGGTTGGCCTTTGGAAACAACTGTTCCATCGACGCCATCCATGATGATTTCATCGATTGTACCGGAAAATGGTGCCAGTACTTTGTTGAACATCTTCATCACCTCAATGATGTAAAGGGGTTGACCTTCTTCAAAGTGCATGCCCTCGGTGACGAACTTGGGAAGTCCCGGGCCTTCCTGGGCATAGTACATACCGCCACAAACAGCTACGATTTCATCGGCCTTGGTGGCAGGAGGCGGAGCCAGGACTTTCTTCATCTGCTGCTGAAGCTCCTGATCAAAGAGGTATTCGGGAATTTCGATTTCCAGGTCATCCAGAACTTTTAGATCGAAGAAGCCCGTTTCCTGCGCGATGAGAAACGCAATGCCGAGAATTTCATTGCCCAACTGAAAGCCCATATGGGACGCTCTGATTCTCTGCCACATCTCGGCATTGAATCCGCCCTGGGGCTTTCCTTTGGCAAGCACTTTATTCAACTCGTAGTAGTCATCCCGTTTCAAGTTAAAAGCTTCGCGCAGTTTGGCGTAGAAGTTTCTTGTATTTTCCAGCATTTCCCAATCGTGCTTCCAGATCACTTCAGCAGCAGGAGCTTTTGGATCATAAGACATGTTGAGGAAGTCATAGGTTTCATTGATGATCTCGAAAGGATTTCGCAACCACTTGACGTGACCCTTTTCAATTCGGAAGTTCAAGCGGTTCTTACTAAGCCAGCCCGAAAGAATGTGGGGTTCTTTCATCAGTGTTTCCAGTGGACGAAGCAGAAGCGTTTTCTTTCCATCGAATGCGCTGACAATCGCCTTCTGGGCTTCAGGATCACAGGTTTTCTTTAGAAGTTCTTTTTTCAGTTTATCAAAGGCATAGGCAATATCGATGTCATTGGCAACTTCTTTCAGTTTCCCGACCATGGTCAGGTAAGGTGTGACGAAACGCGTCGTTGGTTTCGCCAGGACATTTTGCCCCAAAAACCAGTGAACTAAACCATAGTGGAACTCCAGATTCGTGGCCAGATCCGTTCCGTGCATTTTGGTGCGGCGCAGAATTTCAGCAAGACGCTCGTAACTATCCCGTCGGCAAGCACCTTTCGTTACCAATAGAGCGATATTACTGTCATAAGCTCCCGCAACCTTGTACTTCATGATATTGCCCGTATCGGGATTCCTCAGAGAGATACCCTGGTCATCGCGTATCTCATCTTTAATGGGGTTGGACCAGAAGCGAATAAGTCCGCCCGCATGCGGTGAGAGTGATTGATCGGTTGCGTTCAAACGCGCTTCAACAGATGCGTTGAACCGAATCTCTCTGGTAGGCCTTGGAAGTCGCTCTTTGTGCTGTGCCAGCAGAGCCATGGCTTCAACCAGAGACTCGACGACAAAGTAATCATCGGGGTTATCGGGATTGGAGAATCTCAGAGCGTAGCATAGCTCTGTAACTCGGTGTTCAACCTGAATTCTGGTATTCATTTCCATGAAGAAATGGCGCTCATTATCCACAATACACTCAAATGTAGAGGCCGAATCAAGACCGACAGCAACGCCAAATCGTTCGGCTTCCGCTTCCATCTTTTCAAGGGTAATCAGATCCTGCATGAGGACTTCCGCTTCAGGATGACCTTTTTCAGATGCTATTTTGTGCGCATCGATAAAACCCTCTTGCGTGATGGATACTTCGAGGAGTTTCTGTTCGTGCATCTGCAGAGAACAGTCGCGACCACCCAAAGCGATGCACCATTTCCCATTACCCAGAAGCTGAATTTCGTTGTGACGTGTTGATTCAATATTGAATTCAATTAAAATGTTTTTATTGTCACCGACACCGTTTGTTTTCACCTCGTTCAGGATTTCACGAGCCAAGCCGGGGGCGGGTGCAGCCATTTTGGCCGCCCAGGTTTCCACTTTCTCGGCTTCTACCTTTTCAACGGCACCCAGGATTCTCTGCCCTTTACCGCCACCACCGCCAATGGCCTTGAGACGAATACGGCAGCCAGGATGGAGTAAAAACATCTCATTGACGTCTTTTTTGATCTGTTCACCCAATTCTTCAATGGTAAAAAGATCAATGCCTTTTTCATAGGATGCGTGAAGAATGATATCTGCCGCCTTTTCAAGATTGCGCATTTTTTTCAATTTTTGCAGATCAACATGCAGGTTTTCATCTCTACAAAGCTGAACCAACTTCCTCATTTTAGGATATTTTGCGAGCAGCGTGCGTGCTGTAACATTGTCAACACCGGGTGTCACGCTGACATCAACGCTTTGCGCGGTTCTCTTGGCTTCATCCTTCAGCCCGGCGTCCCGCACTGTTTTGGAACACGGACCGATAAATTTAAGTCCAGCTTTTTCAATGGCCATAACAAATTCTTCGTCTTCGGCCAGGAAACCGTAGCCTGCAAAAATGGAATCGTGTTTGCCTCTTTTGGCAAGATCGATAATTTGATGAATACGCTCTGTTCTCTCTTCTTTGGTGGCACCAGTGTAGTCGGGTACACGGTGAATGCGTTCGGGATCAACCAACTGCCGCAATTCAGGTGCAAGTGCGTGGGTATAATTAATGGAATCTTTCTCGGAGAGCAGGATACCGTAGTGCTTCATACCCATTTCTTCAAAAACATCCATGGCTTCCTTTCGAATGGGGCCGCGGCAAACAATTAGAGGACTCATTTCAGTGCACGCAAAGGAACGCACCCATGCAGATTTGGATTTACTTCTGTCTCTATCACTGTGAATTAGCGGGTTATTCTTGTAAAAATCCATTGTCGTCATCTCATACCTCTCTTAGTGAAATTCGCGTTGAACGGCCTGCATGGGACCTGGTTTATAATGCCTCATGAAGAACTCAATGTTACTGCCAAGGACATGACGCAAGTCTGTAGGCATGACGATTTCAGAAATAGATCCAAGACTCAGGGCCTCCTTGGGATTCATTAACTCTTTTTCATAGCGCGTATTCAAAAGTGCTTCCTGCTCCTTAACCCAATTGTTAACTTCTTGCTCCGCGTCTTTTTTTGCATCATCCATAGAGGATCCCGCATCGACACGCTCTTTGATACCTTTCTGGATTTTCGCCTTAATGGAACCTCGTATGGCTCTCAGTTCCTTTTTGTATACAAATTCCTTGCCTGCAGGCCCCATGACAGCCACACGCGTTGTAGGCAGGGCCAAGACAATATCCGCTCCGGTTGAGTAATTATTGAAGGCTGCATAGGCGCCACCAAAAGCGTTTCTAATCAACAACAGAATTCGCGGTGTTCTCAGATCAACAATGGAGTCCAACATCGCTCTTCCCGCGTGGACAATACCGCGGCTTTCCTGTTCCTTACCTGGCAGGAACCCGGTGGTGTCCTCCATAAAAATAACGGGAATGTTGTAAATATTGCAGAATCGGATGAATCGGGCGTTCTTGAATGCCGCATCCACATCGATTTGGCCTGAAGCCACAGCACTGTTATTGGCGACAAAACCAACAACATGACCACCAAGGCGACCGAAACAGGTAATGGTGTTGCGTGCGCGGTCAGGTTGAATTTCAAAATAATCGCCATGATCGCAAATTTGCTGAATCATGATGCTGACATCAAAAGGCGTATTGAATCCCGTTGGTGAATTGAACGCCTTTTTTAAAAGCGTATTGATTTCCCACGTCTTGCGATCGAGAGGGTCTGAGGTTTTCTGGAAAGGTGCAAGAGAATAATTATTCCCAGGCAAATAGCCCAGTAGTTGAACGGCCGTTCTCAACGCTGCCAGTTCATCTTTTACAGTTAAATCCGCAACACCGGTTTGGCTGTGCACACCAGGACCGCCAAGCGCGTCCGGTGTGATGTCTTCACCCAGCACTGATTTAACCACACCGGGTCCGGTGAGACCGAAAAAGGTATCTTTGGGTTGGATCAGGAAACTGCCCTGCCTCGGCAGATAAGATCCACCACCGGCGTTGAAACCAAACATACACATGATACTGGGCACGACACCGCTTATTTTACGCAACGCGGTAAAGGCCTCAGCGTAACCATCGAGACCGCCGACACCAGCGGGAACAAAAGCTCCGGCCGAATCATTCAAGCCGATTAAAGGGAACCCTTTTTCTCCGGCAAGACGATAGAGATTGGCGAGTTTTTTACCGTTGGTCGCGTCGATCGAACCGGCTCGAACGGTAAAATCGTGCCCGTAAAGCGCGACATCTCTACCGTGTACTTTGATAATGGCGGTTACCAGTGAGGCGCCATCCAGGTTTTTTCCCCAGTTTTGATAAAGTACATGGGGAGTTTCTTCGCTCAGAATATCGATTCTCTCCCAAACAGTCATGCGATTTTTCAGGTGCTGCCTCTGAATTTGCCTGAAACCAGCTGCACGCCTGGAGCGCTGTGTCAGTTCCCAGCCTTCTCGCATCGCTTCTTCATAGCCGCCCTCTTCGTGAGCAATTTCGCCTGGAATCGTAAATTCTATTTTCTCCTCTTTTTCAAAAGGGTTTTCCAGCGAAGGAATAATCTTGTTTTGTGACATAATTTTTCATTCCTATAAAAATTGAGACCACCTCTCGATCGTCGCTTAACGCTCGACAAGTCTACTGAATTATTACATTGTAACAACCCCGTCTGTTATGGTTACATCTCATTGATTTCTGTATGCTTCGTCTAAAACTCTTCATTAATAGAATCCATTGCTGAGACAGATGGAGACTTCATAAATTGTATTTATTCATCAAGTCATTAAAAACTCTAATGAATCCTCAATATGAAATCAAGATTAATCTACTGACCATTCTTGTTTTTCACAAGTTTTACGCTAATTGACGCGCTTAAACAGACTCTGCCTGCGATTGTCTGAACGGGTGTACATGGTTATTTCCTTTATGATCACTGAACAATCTGGCGGATTCAGTTGATCAAGCCAGGATAGAATCTCTCCATCAGATCGCTTTTTGGGACGCGCGAAAGTCATATGAGGTAAAGGTGAACGCCTGCTTCTTTTGCCAACAAGAGCCAACAGACTGGATTCATGTTCCCCCATCATCTTCGCCACTTTATCTCTTCCTTTACCGAGGGTGAGCGTGAGAGCGGAAAACCGCTTCCTTGAAGGAAGAGCTCTTGTTTCACCAAATTCTATGGAAAAAGGAGAGAACGCGATTTTACCAATGGTTTGCAGTAAAACGGGAACCTGTTCTGAACTCAGAGCGCCAAAAAAGGCCACCGTTATGTGAAGATCCATGGGTTTAAAGAACACAACGCCCAAAGGTGCGTTCTCCGCAATTGTATCCAACCATGCCCTCATGGCTGCCGTTGGTTCAATGGCAAAAGCCGCAAACCAATTGGGTGGAGGTTTTTTCTGTATTCTCGTCATCGTGATTTACGAATCGGGCTTAATGGACAGGATAACTTTGTCTCCTCTTTTCACTCCAAGTACATGAGAGGCATTTCCCTTGTTGATGCTGAGTTCACAATAACCGTGACTTCCCTTTACAGCGACAAAATTCCCTTCATCGACATCCGCATAGGTTTGCTTGATTCCTGAAAAGGACTTTTCTCCCAAAATCCACTCTGCATGGGCGCCTTCTTCAGCTTTCATGTAGGGGATATTGCTTATGAGGTTGCCGTAAACATCAATGTGAATAATACGGCCTTCTATGGAACCATCGACATGGTGGATGGGCTTTGGAGACTCGAGTAAGGTGATTTCCTCAAGCGGTGGCCCGAACACATCCATGGATTCCCCCCTGCTGAGATAGGCCGCAACAGGCGCGAATATGTCGCGCCCGTGGAATGTAGTCGACTGGGTTTGAAGTGTGTATTTGGGGTTTTCAATGGAAACAATATGCTCTAAAGGGGATTTAAGGTGAACACGGCTTAGAAGACCATTGTCAGGACACACAAAAAGACCCCAGCTGTTCCTGGCAATGATGGCCTTTCTGCTGGTTCCCACGGTGGGATCCACCACAGCCAGGAACACGGTTTCAGATGGAAAGTAAGGCGCTGTTTCGGCCAAGACGAAGCTGGCCGACAGAATATCCTGTGCGGGAATTTGATGGGTGATATCCACCAGGTCGACAAAGGGTGAAAGGCGTTTAATCACCCCTCTCAAAGTTCCAACAAATCCGTCACGGGTACCGTAATCGGTTAAGAGAGCGATTACGGGTCTCACTTTCCGCCCTCTTTCATGCCAAGCATGTCTTTAATACCGCCCAGAGAAGACAGAACGCCTGTCGCTTCATAAGGCAGGTAAACCACTTTGTTGTCTTCCCCGCTGGTCATTTCCTTGAGCGTTTCTAAGTATTTAACCGCAATAAGATAACTCGCGGGATCGCCGTCGATTACAGAAAAAGCCTTGGCAACTTTAAGAATGGCTCTGGCTTCGGCGTCTGCCACCTGGATGCGGGCTTCTGCCTGGCCTTCCGCTTCCAGGATTCGCGCGCGTTTGTTACCTTCCGCTTTGTTGATTTCAGCTTCCCGCTCACCTTCAGCTTCCAGAATGCTGGCTTTCTTGTCGCCTTCCGCTTTCAGAATGGCAGCACGTCGATCCCGTTCCGCTCTCATCTGTTTTTCCATGGCTTCCTGAATGTCTTTAGGCGGTGTGATGTCCTGAAGTTCAACCCGGTTGACTTTGACACCCCACTTATCAGTCGCTTCATCCAGTATGCTGCGAAGCTTGGTGTTGACGGTATCTCTCGATACGAGACATTCGTCCAAGTCCAGCTCTCCAATGACGTTTCTGAGTGTCGTTTGGGTGAGTTTTTCAATGGCATCCGGCAAATTCGCGATTTCATAGACCGACTTGGCGGGATTGGTTATTTGAAAATACAGCAGAGCATCTATTTCAATGGTGACGTTATCCCTGGTGATCACATTCTGTCTGGGAAAATCGTAGACCTGCTCCCGCAGATCGATGCTTTTGGCTGTTCTCGTGATGATCAGTGACCGACCGCCAATATCGGTTTTCTTGTACCTCCAATGAATAGGCCTGGGAGCATCGACAATTGGCCAGATGATATTAATGCCACTCTCGAGGGTTTTGTGATACTTTCCCAAACGCTCGATAACCATGGTTTCTGCGTGTTTGACGATCTTAAAACCCTTAATCAGAAATAAAACGACAAAAAATACAAATAAAAGAACCAGAGTGGTAAAGAATTCCATAAATTACTCCTTGTTTTTTTTATTGACCCAAACGGTGGCTCCATCAACTTTCGCGACTTCAACCCGGTCTTCCAGTTGATGGGAGGAACCGTCCGCGCTCATGGCGCGCCAGGTTTCTCCTCCGATCTTGACTCTCCCCGCATCGCTCTGATCGGGAACGCCTATGGCTTCAATAACCCTTGCGTCCTTACCTACCAAAGCACCGATACCCGTTGGAAGATTGTTATCGTATTTGTGGATATAGGCTTTGTAGATCGGTCTGACCGCGAAGAAAACGATCATGGAAGCAATGGCAAAACACACCAGTTGAACATTCAACCCAAACCCCATAAAGGCAAAACCCGCACCTGAAAGAGCCCCTATTCCCAAACTGGCCAACACAAACCCGCCAGGTGTGAATACCTCCAGAATAAACAATAACAAGCTGAGCATGATCCAATAATGCCAAAACTCCATAGATCCACCTTGAACTATTTGATTCAAAAGAATTGTACCACATTCGCACAAAGCATTAGAAGGACTTTGAAGCCTTTTCTCAGGCAGCAGGTTAATGACTGGAAAATGGTCCTAGCCACTTCAAGCCTGTGCATCGTTTTGAGATAAAATAGCCGAACAAGTTACCTGCAACTAAACGCGGAAACTTCCCCTAACACCGCCCCATTGAATCAATTGTTCCCGCGCTCCGGACTCCTGGAAACAACCGGAGGCCGCAGTCGAGCTTCCAAAGAAAGCTCAACCGGGTGAGCCTGCAAAATCCCGCTTCGCATGATTCCCGGATAGCGGCACAACTGTTCTTATGGCAAACTCTGGGTTTGATCGACAGTCAGAGTTTGTTAAAATAGCGACTGAACGAAAGAATGTCTGCCAAAATCTGTAGGCAAGAAAAGCCACACAGAACGCACATTCACGAATCAATAAAAGCGGCTGCCTGGCCCGTTACAACAATGTACAGAAAAAATACCAGGGAGAGTGCAACTCATTGCGTAAAGGAAGCGAACATGAACTTCCTTTTTATCCCCGACCAAGAATAAATCTTACGCTGAATAATCAAATCGGCGTCCAGCTGTTCATTCCCGCCAGATACCCTATAACGAGGAACCTATGACCAAAGTAAAACACGAATTTAAAACAGAAGTAAAAGAAATACTGCACCTCATCATCCACACACTCTACACGCACAAAGAAGTTTTTTTAAGAGAGCTTCTTTCCAACGCATCGGATGCCTTGAACAAAGTCCACTTTCATTCTCTTACCAATTCAAACCTGTACGACAAGGACCAACCGTTGGAAATAACCATTCACATCGACGAAAAAGAAAAAACTCTGACCATCGAGGACACCGGTATTGGTATGACCAAGGATGAACTCGTTACTCAAATCGGCACCATTGCCCATTCAGGAACGAAAAAGTTTTTGAAGGATTTAGCTGAAAACAAGGACAAACCATCTGATTTGATTGGACAGTTTGGAGTCGGCTTTTACTCTGTTTTCATGGTAGCCGACAAGGTGACCATTGAATCCAAATCCTATTTGCCTGAAGGTGAAGCCGTTTTATGGGAAAGCGATGGTACAGGAACGTATTCCCTGGATGAAAGCCCAAGAAGAAAGCGGGGTACTTCCATCAAGCTGCACTTGAAGGAAGGCGAAGACGCGTTTCTGAAAAAAGAACACATTAAAGCTCTCGTCAATCAATACAGCAACTTCCTGGCCTTTCCCGTCAGCCTTGAAGAGGAAAAAATCAATCAGCCTGAAGCTCTTTGGCGCAAGAACAGAAAAGACATCGAGGACGACGAATACAAAGAGTTTTACAAGGAACTCACCCACGATTTTATGGACCCCATCCATTGGGAACACATTCAATCCGAGGCGCCCGTTCAGTTTGATTCCATTTTGTACTTTCCTGAGAGACCACCAATTGAAACACCTGGCATGGCAACCGAACACGGCCTTAAACTCTACGCTAAAAGAGTCTTCATTCAAGATGATTGCAAACCTCTGATCCCTCGTTTCCTGCGCTTCGTCAAGGGACTCGTTGACTCGGAAGACATTCCGTTGAATGTAAGTAGAGAAGCCATTCAGGACGATGCCAATATCACTAAAATAAACAAGATACTCACTAAAAAAGTGCTCGATGCACTCGCAAAAATTTCAGAAAATGATCCCGAAAAGTACCAAACACTGTGGGAAAAATACGGAAACTTCCTGAAAGAAGGCATCTACGACGAACTGAGCCTCAGAAAGAAGCTCACTCCTCTGCTGCGATTCAGAAGCAGCAAACAGGCCGAAGCCCCCACCGTTACACTGGCCGATTATGTGGAGAGAATGGTCGAAAACCAAAAAGCCATTTACTACCTGCTCGGCGAAAGTATGGCTTCCCTGAAAGAAAGTCCCCACCTGGATCTCTTCAGAAAGCACGATATTGAAGTCCTGCTCTTAACCGAACCCATGGACGACCTGGTCCTCTCTCACCTAGGTGAGTACGATGACAAAAAGCTGATTAATGTCGAATCCGGTGAATTGGATCTGCCCGAAAAGATAGCCAAGGAAGTGGAAGTCTCCGAGGTGGAAGGCGACATGAAATCTCTTTCCGAACGCATTCAGGATCTCCTCAAGGATAAAATTAACAAAGTCAAGTTCAGCAAGGCACTGACAACTTCTCCCTGCCGCTTTTACAACGAACACGGCGGCATGTCTCATTCCGTCAAGAAGATCATGTCTCAAATGCAGGGCCTGGAGAACATGCCCTTCAAGAGAGACCTTGAACTGAATCCCGATCACCCCTACATCAAGGATCTGGCCACCAAAACCATGAATGCCGATTTCAAAGATCACGCACTTCTACTCTACCACCTGGCCGGTTTATTTGAGGGTCAGGCGGAAAATCCACAGGAGCTGGCAAAGCTCATTTTACCGCATTTGAGTTAAACAAGAATGCAACAGGGCCGGAACTTCCGGCCCTGTTTTTTTTGCTTCATGTCAGGTGTCAGACAGGTCAACCACTGAATATCCCTGATCATCATCTTTCTGCCCGCATCTCATCCAGGCAATATACTGGCGTGAAAGGTCTCCTCCCACCCAGCTCTCTATATCTTTTCAAAAGATTAACAATAGAGCATATGCTAATAAGCTAGAATCAGATCGGTTATGTATATCGATCTATTAAGACAATACTTATGCAATGAGACTGAGAATCATTCTCAGTTCAATACAAAAAGAGCAGGAGAAGAAAATGCGATATTTGTTTTTTAGTTTAGTTTTCTGTTGTGCTTTATCTTTTTCAGGTAAAGCGGCGGATGAAGCCGATTCAGCCGCATCCATTGACGAGAAAATTGTTGTAACAGCCAGTACCATGCCCGAAGATCTGAAAGAAGTAGCCGGCACCGTAGAAGTTATTTCAGCGGAAGAAATTCAATTAAAGGGTGCCATCACTCTGGCAGAGGCGCTGGAGGATGCTGCCTCTTTGAACCTCACCCTGGTTGCTGGAAGGGGCATTGTTCCCACGATTCGCGGCCTTGGGAACAGACGAACGCTGGTTCTTTTCAATGGCAAGCGAGTGGCAACGGACTTCCGCAACACATCGGTTGATCTCACGCTGTATTCCACTGAAAACATCGAGCGAATTGAAATTGTGCGAGGGCCTTTTTCCGCACTTTACGGCAGTGAAGCTGTTGGTGGTGTCATCAATATCATCACCAAGGGATCACCTGACGCCTTTCAAGGCGGCGTTGACCTCAAGTACAGCCAAAATAATCACAATGAACTTGCCACACCCTCCATTCGCGGATACCTGGGCGGACACCTGGACAAACTTGGCTACCGTCTCACTTTCCACGCACTTAACCAGGATATGTATGATATGGATCTCGACGATAATTTCACGGATTTCGATGATGAAGAAAGACGCTTTGGTCAATTGGATCTCGAGTACAAAATTGATGAGAACCAGAGTGTCAGCGGCAGCATCATGTTTTCCAGAAGTAATCGGGTGGGATTGCGCTACAAAAACAAGGAACGCACCGACAGAGATGCCGACTCGGATCGCGATAACATCACCTTTCAATACGATCGGTCACTCACCAATGGACATCTGACCTTCAGTGCTTACCAATCAAAGTACCTCATGGACCGTCAATACATTGGCAAGAAGAAGCAGGAATACTTTGACCTGGAAAACAAATTGACCCAGTATGAACTGCGTCTGAGCCATCTTGAGTTGGGACAACACGTGCTCAATACCGGCCTGGAATACCGCGATGAAAATCGTTCCGGCATTGAAAATCGCGGTGAAACCGATATCGACCGCTCCAACACCAACAGTGCCATTTATCTCCAGGACAAGTGGTCTACCTGTGACCATTTTGCGTTGACCATGGGTGTTCGCTACGATGACCACTCCAGTTTCGGGTCCTCTTTCACGCCTCGTCTGGCTGGGGTTTTCACTTTCAACGATCATTTAAGGCTAAAGGCCTACTACGGCGAAGGATTCAGAGCTCCTACCGTATACGAACTCTTTGTGGAGACAGTCAATAACAGGGAAAATGTTTTACCCAACCCGGATCTGGAACCCGAAGAATCCAACAGCTTTGAAATAAGCCTGGAAGGGGAACGAGGCCGCTTTTCCGGATCCCTGAGAGTCTTTAAAACCGATTTGGATCAAGCCATTGAAAAAGTGCGCATCGGAACGGTGGATCTTGGCGGTCCCAGACCAACCCCTCAATTTATCTGGCGGAATGTCGCCAAGGCAACCAGTGAAGGCGTTGAAGCGGAAGTTTATTTCGCGTTTAACGAGTACTTCACGATGAAATTGAGCGCCATGACCAATGACACGGAAAACGAATCAACCGGCGAGTCCCTGTTCAACGCGCCTGAAGAAGAGGCCCATTTCAGCCTGAACTACTTGAGCGAAGACAAGAGCTGGAGTGGAGCACTTCGTTTTAATCACACCGGTGATCAGCTTGCCTCCATAAAGGGCCATGTTGGCAAAGAAGCAGACGCCTTCAACATGGTTGACTTCTACTTATCCAAGCGCTTCAACGACAAACTCAGCTTGTATGGCGGTGTTGACAATATAGCAGATGAAAAATTAAACCATATACCCGAAGAAGGTCGGGTAACCTACCTTGGCCTTAAAGTCAATTTCTAACAGCCCACCTAGAGAATGGATTCAGCAAGCTGAAATCCAAGATTCGGAACTCACTTCTGAATCCATTCTAGATCGGGAGTTCGCCCCCGCAAACAGCGTCTTCTCGATTCATCAAAAAGTCTGCTGTTAATACGGTACTCACAGCTGTTGCGGGCAGTCGCGACTCACAGGGTTTTCTGGAATACACATGTGGGGAAAAACAGAAACGGAAGAAAAAAAATCCCGCCTCGTAATGAGAGCGGGATTTTTTTTTTGAATGATCTGTGGAATTCGTTCGATTTACAATTGCATTAATAGACTGAGCAAGATACCTGCGGCAACAGCCGAACCAATAACACCCGATACGTTGGGTGCCATGGCGTGCATCAGCAAGTGGTTTGAGGGATCTTCCGAAAGACCCAGGTGCTGAACGACGCGGGCACTGTCCGGCACAGCCGATACACCGGCGGCTCCAAGCATGGGGTTGACTTTATTGCCTTCTTTCAGGAACAGGTTCATAAACTTGGCAAAGAGCACGCCACCAGCGGTGGCAACCATGAATGAAATGGCACCCAGTACGAAGATAAATACCGATTGCGGCGTCAGGAAGGTTGTGGCCTGTGTTGAAGCACCAACCGTTAAGCCCAGAAGAATGGTGACAATATCAATCAGCGGTCGAGCAGCGGTATCGGCAAGACGCTTGGTTACACCGGACTCTTTGAGCAAGTTACCAAAAAACAGCATACCCAAAAGAGGCAGACCACCGGGAGAGATGAAGGTCGTCAACAGCAAGCCGGCAATGGGAAAGAGTGTTTTTTCAAATCGGCCGACTGAACGCGACGGTTTCATTCTCATGGTTCTCTCTTTTTTCGTGGTGAGCATTTTGATAATTGGCGGCTGAATGACCGGCACCAGCGCCATGTAGGAATAAGCCGCAATGGCAATCGCCCCTATCAAGTGCGGAGCTAATTTCGACGACAGAAAAATAGCCGTAGGACCATCAGCACCACCGATGATACCAATGGCCGCAGACTCATCCACCGAAAAGCCCAACGCCATAGCCGCCATGAAGGTCAAAAAGATACCAATCTGAGCCGCAGCACCCAGCAGCATCAGTTTCGGGTTGGACAAGAGCGCGGAAAAATCGGTCATAGCCCCGATACCAAGGAAGATCAAAGGCGGATAAACGCCCTTTAAAACACCCTGATAAAGGTAATTTAATACACTTCCGCTTTCGTATATGCCCAATTGCAGTCCAACTCCTTCTAGAAACGGAATATTTCCCACAATAATCCCAAAACCAATGGGAACCAGGAGCAGTGGCTCATATTCCTTTGCAATTGCCAAATATATAAACACACAGGCGATTGCGATCATAATAAGATGACCAAGAGTTACATTTGCAAATCCGGTAAAACCCCAGAAGTGGATAACATCGTTAACTATTTCATTTAATAGATCCATTTACTCAACTCCCAATTTCAACGAGAACATCACCTTCCAGGACCGAGTCGCCGACATTGACTTTGACAGCCGTAACGGTGCCGCGTCTATCCGCATTGATGCTGTTTTCCATTTTCATCGCTTCCATAACGAGAAGCTTGTCTCCGGACTTAACCGTGTCGCCCTCTTTGACTCCAATACTCAAAATGGTGCCGGGTAAGGGCGCCTTGACATGACCTGTCCCTTTGGCAGCAGCGGGACTGGCTGTTTTAGCTTTTGCTGAATGTCCACTGTGTACCACTCTTGGCCTGACAAGTTTAGGTGTCTTTTTGGATTTTTGTTTTCTCTCGACTTCAACTCTGTAAACAGTGCTGTTTACTTCTATTTCAGCAAGATTGTCTTCCATTTTGAGAAGAGTGACATCGTACTTATTGCCTCTGATAGTAAACTTAAATTTCTTCATTTTTCCATTCCATTATCGTTTTATTGGAGTTGTTCTCATACCTTGAATTTTAGAATTCCAGGGAGAATACCTTTTTTGAACTTTTTCAATTGTTAGTACTGTACTTTCTATATCGTGCGCCTCTTGGAAATGGAGATAGAGCGCCATTGCAATAGCGGCATTGACCTCACCGGTAAGAACCTTATCAAAATCGATATGTTTGGCCTTTCCACTGGCTTCCAACCTTTTTCTAATGTTCAACCGTATTAGTTTGCTCATTAGAGAGATCATATAGAAAAGTAAAATGAGCGCGATAAAAACAATGCCATAACCGATAATGGATATGACAATGCCTTTACTGCCAATCAAGAAGGGATCAAAGGTAACTTGCCCTAAAGCCTCTCCGCCTTTGGCAGCAGCCTCGGTCGTCTTCTGAGCAACAGCGCTCGCTGTTTCAGAAATGTTTATTACTTCATACAACATGTCTTTCCTCAATTATAACGGTATGTTGGAGTGTTTTTTGGGAGGATTGGTATCCTTTTTAGTTGAAAGCATTTGCAATGCGCGAATAACCCTGAAACGCGTGTTTCTAGGCTCAATGACATCATCGATGTAACCGTATTTGGCCGCAACGTAGGGATTGGCAAATTTATCTTTGTACTCTTGTTCTCTTTCAGCAATAAATTTGTCTTTCTCTTCGCCATCTTCCATGGCTCTCAGCTCTTTGGCATGCAAGACCTCAATAGCACCTTTGGGGCCCATAACGGCAATTTCGGCTCCTGGCCAGGCGTAGTTGATGTCGCCTCTTAAATGCTTGGAGCTCATCACATCGTAAGCACCGCCGTAGGCTTTACGCAGAATAACCGTAATCTTTGGAACCGTGGCTTCACCGTAGGCAAACAGCAACTTGGCACCGTGAATGATAATGCCGCCGTATTCCTGAGCCGTGCCAGGAAGGAAACCCGGTACATCAACCAGAGTGAGGAGAGGAATGTTGAAAGCATCGCAGAATCTGATGAACCTGGCCGCTTTTCTGGAAGCGTTGATGTCCAGAACACCCGCCAAAACGCTTGGCTGGTTGGCGACGATTCCAACGGGCATGCCGTTAAACTTGGCATAACCGGTAATAATGTTTCCCGCGTAATGACGCTGAACTTCCAGAAACTCATTGTCATCAACTATTTGGTAAATGACATCCTTGACATTGTAGGGTTTGTTGGGATTGTCTGGGATGATTTCATTTAACTCATCTTCCAGGCGATCAATGGGATCGTCTGAATGGGTCATTTGTGGTTCTTCCATGTTGTTTTGTGGAAGATAAGTGAGCAGTTTCCTGATAAGCGCAATGCCTTCTTCCTCGTCATCAACAGCAAAATGTGCCACACCTGATTTGGAAGAGTGTACAGAGGCTCCACCGAGGTCCTCAGTGGAAACAACCTCACCTGTAACGGTTTTGACCACTTTGGGTCCGGTTACGAACATGTAGCTTGTGTCTCTGGCCATGATATTGAAATCGGTCAAAGCGGGAGAATAAACCGCTCCGCCGGCACAGGGACCAAAGATGGCCGAAATTTGAGGGATAACCCCTGAAGCCATGATGTTTCTCTGGAAGATGTCGGCATAACCGCCCAAACTTTTGACACCTTCCTGAATTCGGGCACCACCCGAATCATTGATCCCAATGATAGGAACACCCACTTTCATGGCCTGGTCCATGACCTTGCATATTTTTGCGGCAAACATTTCAGATAGCGAACCGCCAAATACGGTGAAGTCCTGAGAGAAAACGTAAACCAATCGGCCGTCAATGGTGCCGTATCCGGTTACAACACCGTCCGACAGAACTGCATGGTCCTGAAGACCAAAATCAATACAGCGGTGAGAAACAAACATATCGAATTCTTCAAAGCTGCCTTCATCCAGCAGCATCTCAACTCGTTCGCGCGCAGTGTATTTGCCTTTTTTGTGCTGCGCCTCCACTCTCTTTTCACCACCACCAAGACGCGCCTTTTCACGCATCTCCATTAATTCTTTAACTTGTTCTTGAATTGCCATTCTTACACTCCTTGAAAGAACAAACTTAACGTGACAAATTATATAGATTTTATTATGTGAGACAACCCATATTACGTATTTAAAGATAACAGAAATCCGACAGGGTTCACCAATGACCTAAACATTACTTTTAACACACAAAGAAAAACTCGCTTTATATTAACCTAAAAATTGAATTTATTACACTTAATGCGCTTTTGTTTTTTAAGTAAACATTTTTTTAGAGATCAGCGGTCACTTACCCAAAACGGGCCTTTTCAAAAGTTATACAATTCCCGGTCCGCTAGTCTTCTAAATACAGAAAGTCGCGTCGCGGTTTTTATGGTTCAGTGTACGGGAAAGATGCTTGACGAAATGAACGCCTCATTCACCTGCCGCTGGAGTTCTGCAATTCGCTCCCCCTTAAAATAACTTGATTTTTCAGCATTTATTTATTAGATTCAACAGCTTGGACTCATGATCCTCATATGCGGGGATTCTCTTTTTCTAAAAGCGTTTCAGGTGATGTCTAATTTCAATATCCAAGTGGAGGAATTCATGATCAGCGTAATCTTGCCGGATGGTTCAGCAAAGTCAATTGAAGAAGGATCCGATGTATTCGATCTGGCCACATCAATCAGTGGAGGCTTGGCACGTGCGGCTGTGGGTGCAAAAGTCAACGGCAAGGACGTGGACATAACGACCCGCTTGAGCAATGGCGATCATGTTCAAATACTTACCTTCAATGATGATGACGGCAAGGAAATATTCTGGCACTCGTCCGCTCATATTCTGGCCCAGGCTGTCACCAGACTCTATCCGGAAGCCAAGCCCACGATTGGTCCTCCCATCGAAGTGGGCTTTTATTACGATTTCGCCGATCTACAGATATCCGATCAGGATTTCGAGAAAATTGAAGCGGAAATGAAGAAAATTGTCAAAGAACGTCTGCAGCCCGAGCGTATTGAGTACGCGTCCAAGGAAGAGGCACTTGACAAATTTAACGACAATCCGTTTAAGGTTGAATTGATAGAAGGTCTGGAAGAAGGTCTATCCGCCTATCGACAGGGTGAATTTGAAGATCTGTGCCGCGGGCCTCACATCCCGAACACAAAAATGGTCGAGGGCATTAAAATACTCAAAACATCGGGTGCTTATTGGCGGGGCGATGCAGAAAAACCTCAACTAACCCGTATCTACGCCGTTACGTTCCCTAAAAAGAAACAACTCAAAGCCTACCTGCACATGCTGGAAGAGGCCAAAAAGAGAGACCACCGAATTATTGGCAAAAAGCTCGATCTTTACTCTTTCCACAAGGTGGGGCCGGGAATGCCCTTCATTCACCCCAAGGGAATGGTGGTGTGGAACGAGCTGATGGCTTTCTGGAGAGAACTGCACACAAGAGATCGGTACACCGAAATTAAAACACCCACCATGATGTCCAGCGAACTGTGGGAGCGTTCCGGCCATTGGGATTACTACCGGGAAAATATGTACACCTCTGAAATTGACGATAAAATATACGCCATTAAGCCCATGAACTGTCCTGGCGGCATGATCTTCTACAAGAACGGTCAATATTCCTATCGCGATTTACCCATGCGCGTGGGTGAAGTGGGTCTGGTTCACAGGCATGAAATGAGCGGTGCCCTGTCCGGCATGTTCAGGGTACGCAGTTTCCACCAGGATGACGCCCATATTTTCATGAGACCCTGCGATATTAAATCGGAGATTGTGGATGTATTGAAGCTGGCAGATGATATTTACTCTCAATTTGGTCTCGAGTACCACCTGGAACTCTCCACAAGACCGGAAAAATCCATTGGAAACGATCACGACTGGGAAATGACCACTGAAGGTCTGCGATCGGCTCTGGAAGCCCATGGCAAAGATTTCGTTGTCAATGAGGGCGATGGCGCCTTCTACGGTCCCAAAATCGACTTCCACATTAAAGATGCCATTGGCCGAACATGGCAATGCGGGACCATTCAGCTTGACATGAGTCTGCCCGAACGCTTTGAGCTGGTTTACATTGCGGAGGACAGCTCTCAACAACGCCCCATCATGATTCACCGTGCCCTTTACGGTTCCATCGAGCGTTTCTTCGGTATCCTTGTAGAACACTACGCGGGCAAATTCCCTCTCTGGCTCTCCCCTGTTCATGTCAGGATTCTGCCCGTTGCCGAGCGCCACTACCCCGCCGCCGACGAGTTTGCAGCTAAACTGAAAGAGGAAGGTCTGCGGGTAGAAGTCGATCGATCAAGTGAATCCGTCAACAAGAAAGTCCGCAACGCGCAATTGGATCAAGTGAACTACATTGTCGTATTTGGCGATAAAGAAGCCGAGTCCGACAATCTATCGGTCAGAACCAGAGACAATCACGTTCACCCCGGAATCTCAAGAGCCGATTTTGTGCAGAACCTGAAAGATGAATACAGGAAAAGAAAAGCGGCAACCTTCCTGGCAAGCTGAACGTCAAACTCACAAAGGCATGGATTCCCCACCAGGAACCACCGACGACATGCTATCTTGAGCCGGAAAAAAACAGAGTCACCTCGCAATGAACCACAACCGTTCTGGATGTGTCCGCACTTGCCCAACACCACGACACCCCACTGGAAACAAAATGCCTCCGCTTTTGTCATAACATCGTCACAACAGCCCCCGTTTCATCGGAATCCCCCTGTCAAAAGTTTCTTTTTGACAAGAACCGCAAGCCAATTCATCACGTCAAGTGATGAGAACCATCCATGTACTTTTTATTCCACAATGTATGTGATAGGATGAGATATCCTGCAATGGACTGGACTTCGTTTTGAATATTTTAGATCATCAATTGAATCAACTGGAAAAAGCAAAGGTTGAACAAATCCTGAGCAAGGACTTACCAGAGCACGTGGCTATTATTATGGATGGCAATGGGCGTTGGGCTCAAGCGCGCAAGATGAATCGAATTAAAGGTCACAAGTCGGGAATAACATCTGTTCGGGAAACGCTTGAAGCCTGTGTTCATCTGGGCATTAAACACCTCACACTTTACGCTTTCTCGCAAGAAAACTGGAAACGGCCCAGAAAAGAAACGGGAACCCTGATGGCCCTGTTGAGGCAGTTTCTGAGAATGGAATTGAAAAAAGCCAGAGATTGGAACATTAAAGTCCAGGGTATTGGTGCCATTCAGGGGCTGCCGGAAGGTATTCAAAAAGATCTGGCACATGTTGAAAAGCAAACGCAAGAACACAACGGACTCCATTTCAATATTGCTCTAAACTATTCAGGTAGAAATGACATCTTGACAGCCGTCAGAACGCTTGTAACTGAAAATCCAGATCTAACCGGAATCAACGAGACCTCTTTTTCCCAATATCTCTCCACCAAAGGACAACCCGATCCCGACCTTCTCATCAGAACGAGCGGTGAGTTCAGGGTTTCCAATTTCCTGCTTTGGCAAATAGCCTATTCGGAAATCTATGTCACAGATGTATACTGGCCGGATTTCAGACGAGAGCATTTATTCCAAGCCCTGCTGGACTTTCAGAACAGGAACCGAAGGTATGGAGGCATTTAGTTGGCTATCAATTTAAAGGTACTCTGGAAGAGAGTTCTAACAACGGTATTCGGAATTGCGATTGTGGGTTCTATCGTCCTCTTACTGCCAAAATATTACTTTATCATCCTGTTGATTGCGCTATCGGCAGTTGGTCACTTTGAAATTAAGAACCTGGCCAAAGGCTTCAATTTCCACTATTATTTAGTACCCGCCATTTTGCTCACGTTATATGGATTCCTCACCTTTTACACACCTTTCTCGCTAACCCTATTGCCTTATCTCAGCCTGTTACTCTTGTCACTCTGGGTTTTGTACTTCAACAAGAACAACGGACAATCCATGCCGCTGCTCGGCATTCAGTTTGTCGGTCTCAGCTATCTGTGCGCGGCATTTTTATCTCTGGCTGGCATTTTCCTTCTCGATGACGCACACGGTGAATTCATAGGCAGAAAGCTAGTCGTATTTTTCTTTTTCATCGTATGGATGGGGGACTCTTTCGCCTATTTGATTGGTTCGTCTTGCGGCAGACATAAAATCGCACCCAACGTAAGTCCCAATAAATCCTGGGAAGGGGCTTTAGGCAATTTACTGGGTAATTTAACGGCAACATGCGTCGCCAAAACGTCTTTCCTGCCCTTTCTATCCTATCAAGACTGCGTCTATCTTGGTGTCATTTTCTTCCTCTTGGGCTTTTTCGGTGATTTAATTGAATCGTCATGGAAAAGAGGAGCGGGAATCAAAGACAGCAGTCACCTTTTTCCAGGTCACGGTGGTGTCCTGGATCGCATCGACTCCATTTTCCTGACGGGTCCCATTTTCTTTGGTTATTTTTACTATATTCTCCTCTAGTTCCCTGTTTAAACGGATCTTCCGGAAAATTGTTATGAAAAATAAGAAATAATTGGCCTAAAATCAATTATTTACGGATTTTATTCAGCTTTTTCTTAGTGTGTACATTG
>PDUC01000012.1 GCA_002747255.1 Acidobacteriota bacterium
TATTGTGAAAAATTATCTGTGTTTATCTGTGTCCATCTGTGGTTACAAAACAGAAAAAAAGGAACCACAGATGAACACGGATGAACACAGATGCTTATACAAGGAAACCACTCACAAAATCACTGGTTGTGCATTTGAGGTTCAGTGCGTTATTGATTAAAATACCCTTGTTTGGGTGTCCCATGTTCATCTTGTTTCTTCAGAATACCGAATTGGTTCTGACTTTAGGCTTCTATGTTTAATCTTTCAAATAATCGGGGTGATAAACAGCTTCGCACTGGCCTTTGGTGAGCACCAGAGCGGTTCTGGCTGGCAGATAGACTTCAATACCGTGCTGACCTGATTCTCGCTCTTTGGTGAAATAGCGTTGGCGGTAAGCCACTCTGCCATGACCGTCAAAGCACTTCGCATCGGAATCCAGCACAATTTGATAATCGCCCGCGGGCAGAGGTATGAAATAATCTTCACGGGACTTGGCCGGGCTGAAATTGAAAAGGAGAAAGAGTTCACCTTTCCGGAACGCGATAACCTGGTGCCTTGTGTGTTCATAGAAAAGGTAACGATCGAAATCTTCAATAAAACGATGCCTTTTTGCCAGTTCCAGCATGGCTCGATCGAATTCGGCCAGGTACTTGTAGCGAAGGGTTTTGTCGTACCTCAAGGACCACTGTCTGCGCGCGTAGTGGTAGGACCAGTTATTGCCCTTTCTTGGAAAGTCAATCCATTCAGGGTGCCCGAATTCATTGCCCATGAAATTGAGATAGCCTTGTCCGCCTGTGGCCAATGAGAAGAGCCGTATCATTTTATGCAGAGCGATTCCCCTCTCGACGACTGACGATTGTTGAAAGATAGACATTCCAGTGTACATCTCTTTGTCGATCAGACGAAACAGGATGGTCTTATCGCCAACCAGAGCCTGGTCGTGCGATTCCGCGTAACCGATGGTTTTCTCTTCGGGACGGTGGGAGGTGAAACTGTACCACATATCGCCAACCCGCCAATGCTCGTCTTCCTGTTCGACAAGCGTTTTGATCCAGTAATCCGGCATACCCATACTCAAGCGAAAATCAAAGCCGACACCACCATCTTCCACAGGCAATGCCATGCCGGGCAGGCCGCTCATGTCTTCGGAAATCGTCATAGCGTGTGGGCAGACGGCGTGAATGAGCTTGTTGGCTAAAGTAAGGTAGGTCAAGGCATCCACATCCAGGTTGCAGTGGAAATAATCGCCGTAACCGGTAAAGGCTTTTTCAAGACCGTGATCCAGATAGAGCATGGACGTAATACCGTCAAACCGGAATCCGTCGAACTTGAAGTGTTCCAGCCAGTAACGACAGTTTGACAGCAGAAAATGCAGGACTTCATTGCGGCCGTAGTTAAAGCAGCGCGAGCCCCAGGCCTCGTGGTAGCCTCTTTTACCGGTGTGAAAATACTGATAATCCGTGCCATCAAAAAGAGCCAGGCCTTCAAGCTCGTTGGGTGCCGAATGCGAATGGACAAGATCCATGATGACCGCCAATCCCAGTTCATGAGCGCGATCGATGAGTGATCTCAGTTCATCGGGTGTACCGAAACGGGATGAAGGCGCGAAGAAATTGGTGACCTGATAGCCAAACGAAGCGTAATAGGGGTGTTCCTGAATAGCCATTAACTGAACCGCGTTATAACCCGCCTTTGCAATCATGGGTAGGATGTGATCCCTGAACTCGATGTAGCTGCCTACTCTGCCATCCTCCTGTGCCATGCCAACATGGGCTTCATAAATAAGGGGCGGAGTGACTTTTTGACAAAATGAAGGCACTTTCCATTGGTAATCTGAAACAAAGACCTGGGCATTGAAACCATGAGTCTCCGGGTCCTGCACCACATAATCCGCGTAACTGGGGATTCGGCTGAGCGTTTCTCCGGCATGTGTTTTTATGATGATGCGATAGAGGTCACCGTGTTTCAGGGCAGAAGCGGGCATGAGCAGCTCCCACTCCTCTTTTCCCATGATTTGTTTGGCTTGAAATTCCTCTGACTCACACCAGTTATTAAAACTGCCCACAAGAAAAACAGCTTGAGCATTTGGAAGCCATTCTCTGAAAATCCAGTGATGCTCTGTCTGGTGTAAACCAAAGTGATGGTGCCCCTGAGCAAGATCGGACAGGCTCATGCCCGACGTCAGTTTCTCCTCTTTGTTCCTGATGTACCTCAACCTGCCGAGAATGGCATCGCGATAGGGTTCCAGGTAAGGATCGAGCTGGAGAAGGCGTGGCTGCTTCATTACAAACCTAAAACTTTTCGATAAATAGCCATGTAATTCTCAGCGGTACGCGCATGGCTGAAGGCCTGATCGGCCTCTTTCATAATTCGCTGCAGATGTTTGATTTTCCATGCTTTTGGCTTTAAGTGGAAAGCCATGGCTTGTTCAATTCCCCACCACAGCCCTTCTATGGAGTAGTCCTTAAAAAGAAAACCGTTACCTGTACCGCGGTCCAGATCGATGGACTCAACGGTATCGTGAAGACCTCCGGTGTCACAGGCAATAGCCAGAGTACCGTATTTTGGTCCTACCATTTGCGGCAAGCCGCATGGCTCGAAGCGCGAAGGCATGAACAGGAAATCGGAGCCAGCATAAGCAACCCGCGATATTTTTTCATCGAAATCACCGACAGCCACTCGCTTGTAGAGATCGTGAAAGCGAACAATATCCTGAAAGTGCTGTTGATAAGGCCCGTTTGCCACCATGACAATTTGAAGTGAAGGATACTTGACTGTCAGATCGTACAGGATGTGAGCCAGCAGTTCAGGACCTTTTTGAACGGGATCCAATCGAGATGGCCAGAAGAAGAGAGGCGCATCGGGATCTTCAACTAAACTGAACATTTGCTGGACTTCCAGTTTGTTGGCACTCTTGCCTTTTTCAACCGTTTCCCAGTTGTAAGAATGGGGCAGGAATGTGTCTCTTTCAGGATGGAACGAATCATCGGGTGCGTTCAGAACACCACCAGCTCGACCCTGTGCTTTCTTCAGTTTCAGTTCATTGAGTAAATTGCCGGCCACAAATGCGTGCTTTTCGTCGACAATCTCATCCAGGAAGGTGGGGCTGACCGTATTGACGTAGTCTGATGCAAACGCGCCGGAAACAAGGAAATCCACGGGGTTTGAATCTCTTGATTCTTCGTAGTTCCCGGGAAATTTTTCATAAAAGAGGTGGTTCCAGAATGAGTATGCATCAATTCCCATGTCTTCTATTTTGGATAAGGTCGTTTTAATGGTGTGAATATTGTGCAGTGTGAAAATGGAGGGTATTCCCAGAGCTTTTGCGGCGGCCGGAACCAAACCCGTCATCCAGTCGTTACAGTGTATGAGATCCGGCTGGACTCTTGGCATGATGTTGTTGATCACTTCCCGTTGAAAGGCCAGAGCGATCTTGATGTTTTCCTCAGGCTGATTGTAGGAATAAACCGCATCGCGATAATAGAAACAGCGATCTTCCGCAAGGTGGATCCTCTCATCGGGCAGCTTGTTTTTATATATTCGCAACTCATTGCTGATCAGTCTGCCGACGTTAACCGTGAACATGCGCTGATAATGGGGCAAAGCGACATGAACATCGATTCCGTTTTCAAAAAGCACTGTTACCAGTGAGGCCGAAACATCCGCCAATCCACCGGCTTTCGCCTTCAGATTGTTGGCCATATTTCCCATGCCTTTCGGCAGATAAGTAATTTCAGGTGTTACGATTAAGATCCTGGCATTTTGTTTGTTCACTTGTTTCAAAACAACTCCCCTCTTACTGTACTTGACAATTCCGCGTTCAAGGTTCCTGCCCATGATTGGATCGCCGTCTGCACACAGCCCAAGCCAGGAACGAAGAATTGTTTTTTTATATTTTTGTTTGACAATACGCCACTGCCATCGAAGCAGTAGATATTGTATTCAAAACAATTAACTGTCTTATGATTATAGTCGATCGGTAACAGTTAGACTATCTTTTCTGAACTTTTCTCTCATTTATCACAGCGAGTTTCGTTGAAGCAAATCCAGACAGAAGTGCTTTAAGCTTCGGGCTGTTTTAATAAAAAAAAACTTGAGTAAAAAAACAATTTAACTTAACTCAAAGACACTGTTGAGAGTGCCCATTTTGTTGCGAACCCACTGAGCCGAATCATCAGCAACCCATTCACCGTTAATGTAGAATTTGTATTCGTACTGTCCCGGAGGAAGAACCAGAATACGACTAAATTCACCCTTTCCGGTTTCATCTTTCATAACTTTTTTGTTTTTACCTGATATATCCCAATTATTAAAAGAACCTGCAATAAGAACTTCGCTTCCAGGTTCAGCTCTCACGTTAAATACCTTTCTTTTTTTCTTGGCAGCCACTTTTTTTACCATTTTCTTTCTCCTGATTGTTTTCCAATGCATGAATTGATTGGCATGTCTTGCAGGGGAATCTATTCTTTGATCCGATGAAAGTCAAGCATAAATCCGTTTTATATTAAAGGTTTAACAAAAAAGATACATGACTACCTCGTCCATTTTTTGTTCATTTCCATATCTGGAATGAAAAAAGGACGAAAAAACAATCTCCATAACCCTGTCTGCATCCAACTGGAGCCAAACAAGGAACTGCATTCCAAGTACTTGCACAAGCTTTTCATATTAAAGGCTTAACGCGTCTGCAAAGTAAGTCCATAAGCGATTGTTCAACCGCACTGTTTGGCCTCGATCATTGCCAATAGCTGTATGACGTCAACTGTTTTCTCTCTTTGACGACAATTACAATTACCGGTTTCCGAGTGAAGGATACATGACTGTATCTGATATCCCGTTTGCCTGTCAGAAGGCTGGAGTGAGAGGAAGGGGTGAAAACAAACGGAAGCCCTCTTACAGGTAACCCGGGGTAAGTGAGTATGTTTATTTATTTCGCTCATAGCTCCTCCTTCATATGGATTCTGTCATGATCCTTTTTTTTATGTATGAATGCAGTTAGATGATCGTTTACAAAGAACTGAGGCAGTGAATGATACCCAAAAGAAACTTTAAAAAGCCAGGAGCATTGTCTTTCTTCCGTGCTTCCACTTTCTTCGCATGCTCGATCCCTTTTTACTCCAGCGAACACATCGACTATAATTCCGGTAATGCGATGCCTCCATGTTCGATGGAAATAAACGCATCATTCCCAATTGATTGGAGCCGCCATGATTGTCACGCCTCTTTTACTGTTGATGGTTCAATTCCAGGTTCAAACAGGTCTGGATCAACTCGTCCAGCGTCATTTTCAACCTCTTTACGGCAAGAACCTGGCTCTTCTCACCAATTGCTCAGCTATTGATTCTCGCGGTAAGCACCTGCTTGACCATCTCAGAGACCAGAAGAACGTTCATTTAAAAGTCATATTGGCCCCAGAGCACGGCTTTGAAGGTCAGTTGGATCAGGAGAACATACCCGATTCCATCGACTCCGAAACGGGAATCAGGATTTTCAGTCTGTATGGAAAAAGCAAGAGGCCGTCTCAGGAAATGCTTCGCGGAGTTGACCTGCTGCTTTTTGATATACAGGATATCGGCGTAAGGTTTTACACCTATCAAACGTCCATGCTGTACGCCATGCAGGAGTGCTCCAAGTTGGGTATTTCCTTTATGGTTCTGGACCGTCCCAATCCCATCGGCGGATTAAAGGTTTTGGGTCCTTCACTGGATCGAGACAGGCACAGCTTTACAGGTTCCTTCCCCATGCCTGTAATTCACGGCATGACCATGGGTGAACTGGCGAAAATGTTCAACAGCGAACTCAACCTGCATTTGGATTTGAAAGTCGTCCCCTGTGTTAACTGGAAAAGAAGCATGACCTTTGAACAAACGGGACTTCCCTGGATCAATCCATCACCCAATATGCGCAACCTCACACAGGCACTGCTCTATCCCGCTATTGGCCTGCTGGAAAGAACCAATTTGTCTGTGGGACGAGGAACCGACGAACCTTTTGAACTATTTGGAGCGCCATGGATTGAACCCGTGAGTTTTGCCCGCCATTTAAACAAGCTCAAGCTCAAGGGTCTCAGCTTCGTGCCCTTTTACTTCAGTCCCGAAAGTGGTCCTTTCCAGGGTGAGCGATGCGGTGGTGTTCACATCATGCTGAAAGATGCCGCGATTATGGATCCCATTGCAACTTCTTATTCCATTTTCCTCGCACTCAGAACAACATACAAACGCGAATTTAAACCGGAAAATTACATCAGCCTTTTAGCTAATCGGGAAGCATATGGAGCTTTATGCTCCAAGAATCATATCCCGGAAATAAGACGTAGTGAGACTTCCTACTTAAAAAGATTTAACAAAAAAAGAGCGCGGTATTTAATTTATGAGTAAGGCAACAGTGAAAAGAACGGAGCCTTCTCATTTTTTTTGCCTCTACCTTGACAAATTCATCCTTCAAGCCTATTCTCAATAGGTAAACACTAGGAGAAGTACAGAGGCATGCCAAGACAACCTGTTATGAGAACCATACACTGCAAGCCGGATGCTAATTACTATAAACCAAAGGGCATCCCCCTACGTGAACTAGAGGAGGTTGTTTTGGGATTAGATGAAAGTGAAGCCATTCGGCTGGCAGATCTGGAGGGTATGACTCAAGAAGAAGTCAGCGAGTGGATGCACATATCCAGAGCGACAGTTGGCCGAATCCTTGAAACTGGCAGGAGGAAGCTGGCAGATGCCATCACCAACGGTAAAGCTCTCAAGATAGAGGGCGGCCCTGTACAACACCATACCATTGACAACAGTGATACAGGCGAAATGTCTAACTGTAAAGGCTGTCAGAAAAATAAACAAAAAGGATAAGCTATGTCCCACATAAAGAAAAAGCTCCTCGAAAAAATAGAAGGATGGCGTCCAAGAACCGCCAGATTGCTCAAAGAACACGGAAACAAAGTAGTTGGGGAGGTCACCATAGCGCAGTGCATTGGAGGCATGCGCGGTGTTAAAGCACTCACCACCGATATTTCCTATCTCGATCCATTGGAGGGAATCCGATTTCGAGGGTTCACGATTCCCGAAACACTTGAAAAGCTGCCCAAAGTTCCCGGTCACAAAATGCCCTACGTTGAGGGTTTTTACTGGCTCTTGCTCACAGGTGACATACCAACTGAAGAAGAAGCTCTCACCCTGGTAGAAGAGTTCAACAAGAGGCAGCATGTCCCGGACTATGTTTTTGATATGCTGAAAGCCTTACCCAGGGATTCACACCCGGTGGCTCTCTTCTCTTCGGCCATACTGGCCATGCAGCGAGAGTCCGTCTTTGTCAAACAGTACGGTGAAGGCATGAACAAGACGGATTACTGGGATCCCACCCTGGAGGATGCCCTCAATCTACTGGCCAAGCTACCTCAAATAGCGGCATTTATCTACCGTCTCAAATACAAAGATGGTCACATTATACCTCCCAACCCCGATCTCGACATGGGCGGTAACTTTGCACATATGATGGGTATCGATGCACCTTACGACGAGGTAGCCAGGCTCTACTTTATCCTGCACAGTGATCATGAAAGCGGCAACGTCAGTGCCCACACCGGTCACCTGGTGGGAAGCGCCCTGTCTGATATGTATTACAGCATTTCAGCCATGCTCAATGGATTGGCGGGTCCCCTGCACGGGCTGGCCAATCAGGAAGTTTTACGCTGGATTCAAGGTGTCAGGCTCGTCATGGGCAACACGGTTCCCTCCCATGAAGACATGAAGGATTTTGTCTGGAAAACGCTCAATTCAGGTCAGGTCATTCCTGGCTTTGGTCACGCGGTACTTCGAAAGACCGATCCCAGATACACAGCCCAGCGTGAGTTCTGTCTGGAGCATTTCCCGGATGATCCTCTCTTCGCCTATGTTAAAGTTCTTTACGATGTGGTTCCCGATATCCTCGTGGAACAAGGTAAAGCCAAAAACCCATGGCCCAATGTGGACGCACAGTCGGGTGTCATTCAGTGGCATTACGGTCTCAAGGAATACGAGTTCTATACGGTTCTCTTTGGCATTGGCAGAGCTCTCGGTGTTAGCGCAAACATCGTATGGGATCGAGCGCTGGGCTATGCCTTAGAGCGTCCAAAATCACTGACGACCGATATGCTGGAAGAAATTGCCGGCATCAAGTAAAAAAGCGTAACGCCCTTCTCAGTAATCGTGTTTTCCGTGGTTGACAGTTAGCCACGGAAAACATGTTTTCCTACCGGATTGAACCACCGGCAAAAAACAGGCAGGTGCTGGATTCACGCTTCCCGGAGTGAAGAACGGCTCGGAATGCATGAAACAGGCGCGTTTTCCTCTACTCAGAGGAAAGAGTTCACATTTCCCGACTTGCCGGTCTGCCCTGTTATGCCGTTAGTTACCCGCATTCACACGTTCAATAGCGTAAGGAAAAGCTCTACTTTAAAAACATAGGTGAAAGCACGTGTTCGGGGGAAACGGGATCAAGCTGTTCCATGTATCGCTCCCAGAATTTTCTTGTTTCTTCAGAAAGCAGGTCGGACATCATCTCGATGGCTGTAGGCCCGACAAAGAAATAGGGTTGATCGCCGCTCCATGGCATATGCATGGAGTAGAGTTCCACCGAATCATAAACAGACAGCTCTTCGTCCGTGAACAGACATTTGACTTCCACCGGTTCATATGTTCCACTGAAATCATCTTGTTCCATATACTTTACAAACCGTTTTCCCGCAAAAAGCTGAATATTTTCTGCTGACTGAGCTGAAATGTACCCCGATGCGTTTTGCTGACACGCGAGACATTGAACCGCTTCCATGACCAGTCTCCCTTTGTCAAAGGCTTTTGCTATGACGTAAAAGTCACCGTGATTAAGCGATTTACCGCAAAAGTGGCAGGCAGAAAAGGGCTCTCCTGTTTTTGAATCAAGCGTTCTGCTATGGACTATTTCCTGCCAATTCATCGTGTTCCCTCTCTTTTTTTCATCTTCCGGTTATGACCACTCAGCCTTTTCACTCACTTTTGTCAAGGCCCTCATCAGTCTGAACGTTATCTGGCCTGTCACACCCCAGACAAGGCATTCGGGGAAGTGGAAATAGTGAACCGAAACATCGGAATTGGTCTGCCAGGGCTTCACTTCGTGCCAAGCTTGTTTGAAAATGAAGCTAAGTGGAACCCGAAAAACACGCTCGACTTCGGCTGGATTCAAAACAGGTTTGAAATCATCTATTAGTCCCACATGACAGGCTACATGGAAGCCCTGAGGTGAAAGCACATCATCGATTCTTCCCAGGTAAGTAACACCTGCGGCTTGCAGCCCCACTTCTTCACCTGCTTCTCGCAAAGCGCATTGCCAGGAAGATTCGCCCTCTTCCTGACGACCACCGGGAAAACTGATCTGTCCTGCATGATGTCTCATGGCCGCACTTCTCTTGGTGTAGAGCAGAGGGAACCCCTCTGCTTCAATCACAGGAATAAGCACTGCCGATCTTTGCAAGTTATCGGCAGGCATTTCTTTCCATTGATAGGTGTGAACCTTTTCGAGAAGTTTTTTTATCGACTGTTTGGTCAGGATTCAGCTCCTTTTATCTTGAATTTCCGTTCAAGTGCTTCGTAGTAATCAATTACACGGCGGACATAGATTCGTTTCTGCCGATAGTCTTTTGGATAAAAACTTCTTTTGAAACCGTAGATTACAATGTGCTTCAGCTCTCTGGACGTCAACCCGAAGTGTTCAACAGCCAGTTGGAGCTCTCTGGTCACACTGGTACGTGAGACCAATCTGTTATCGGTACAGATGGTTGTACTGAGCTTCAATTCCTTCATCTTTCTAAAAGGGTGATCGGCAATGGAAGATAAACCGGGGTCTGTATCCATATTGGAAGAGAGACAGACCTCAATGGTCACTCTGGATTCAGCCAGGTACTGGCTGAGCTCCCGCACGTAGGATTTGGGATCAGACACTTTATTCTTGTTGACAAAATCATCGTCGAGAAGGTGATATCCGTGTCCGATGCGATCGGCGTGCAATTCGGTTATCGCTTGAAATATACTCTCAGGTCCGTAGGCCTCACCCGCATGCACGGTCTTCTTCATGAAGTTTCTGTGAACATAATCAAAGGCTTCAATGTGATCTCCCGCAGGATAGCCCAATTCAGCCCCGGCAAGGTCAAAGCCGACAATGGGCAAACCCGTGCGTTCCTTGATATCCACCACCGCTCGCGCCAGTTCCAGCGAAGCAAGTCCGTGAAGTTTTCGAGCCGGCATGAAGGAATGCGCTTCACACAGCTGATTGTAATAGTAGCTGAAACCAGCGGTAAACATCCTCAAAGCACAAGCGATGATTCCGTATTCAAAAGGTGGGCTGGTGTTATTCTCAGCTGTAAGCTGATGATTGAACTCTTTCTTTGCCCTCTTCAATCCTCTGTCGACACTCTCCAGAACTTCCTGCATGGTTAAGTGCTCATTGATGTGCAACATGGGAGCAAACCGAACTTCTATATATCGAACACCTTCATTGATGTTATCCCATGCCAGTTCATAAGCTCCGCGTTCAAGTCCCTCAGCATCCTGAAGAACCTGGGTTGTGTAACCGAAACAAGTTAAGTACTCATCGAGATTGTTGTACCCGTTTTTGAAAACGAGCTCACGCAAACCCTCTTCTGTATATGAAGGCAGTTCGACCTTTCTCTCTTTAGCCATTTCAATCATACTGGAAAGACGCATGGATCCATCCAGGTGAACATGTAAATCTGTTTTAGGTAGTGCTTTTAGAAATTCAACTGAAAACAATATACTCTCCTGATTTATAATATGTAATGAATTTAATTCTAACGATTGTAAACAAGGCCGTTCATATCATTTGGCCAAGCGGCATTAAATGAACCCGTTTTTAAAATCATCACGGTGCTCATGGTGTGCCCGAAAGACTTCAGTAACCATGCTGAAAGGTCCGGTCACGCGGCGAAGCCTTGTATGTTGTTGAATCAACACCTTGCCTGATGCAGGGGTTCATCAACCGTTCTTTAGTTCTTCAACGAAATCAATATACGCCTGCATGGCCTCTTCTTTGGCTTTTCCAGCGTATGCCGCCCAGGCATCGTATTTAGCGCGGTTAATCATGTCAAACACGCCGGGACGACTGCCTTCTACATCGCCTTTGGTTGCCTGCTTGTACAGTGCGTATAACTTCAGTTTGGCGTTGTTATCGGGTGCAGAACTCAGTTTTAAGACATCGTCTGCTGCTTTTTCAAATTTCTGTAATAATTCCACTGCTCATTCCTGTTTTATTTGGATTCTATAAAGAACCAAGCTCTTTATACACCCATAAAGCATACCATATTGGCCTTCTTTTTTGACGCTTTTTGAATCCGAAAAAACCAGTTTGACATAAGTCGGGAGCTTCCGTCATTGGATTCATTGTACTTGCCAACATGAGCGGCATGCTGAATGCCATAGTTTGGGAGAATTAACTCCAGGTGAGTTTAAAGGAACGGTGAATTTTCCGGTTTCGCTGAAAATCAAGGGGAATGGTTTGCTTTGTGATCTCCTCACAGAGTATGCGTCTCTTCTTGAGTTCGTCCTCATTGAGTGCGAAATCTCTCAAATTGCACATAAAATAGAGAATACCTCTGCTTCGCAATCTCGACATTGCCAGTGAGATCAGCGGAACATGATCTCTTTGTATGTCAAAAGTACCGCGAAACTTTTTGGAATTGGAGAAGCTGGGCGGGTCCAGGAAGATGAGATCGTAGTATTTTTTTTCTTCTTTCAGAAACTCAAATGCATCGCTAGGAATGTACTGAAACGCTCTGCCGGTAAACCCGTTGAGCTTCATGTTTTCCTCAGCCCACTCCAGGTAACGGGCTGACAGATCGACGGAAGTGACCGAGCGCGCTCCTCCACCGGCAGCGTACACACTGGCCGAACCGGTATAGCAGAAAAGATTCAAAACATCGGCTCCCCGTGCTTCTTCCTTGAGTATTTGCCGCATGGTTCTGGAGTCGAGAAAGAGGCCTGAATCCAGGAAATCCACCAGGTTGACCCAAAAAGAATGTCCACCCTCATTGACAATCATTTTGTGGTCTGTACTGGCTCTTCGCTGATATTGCTGGTTCCCCTTCTGACGCTGCCGCACTTTGTAATGCAGGTGATCGGTGTCGATACCTAAAAATTCAGGTAAAACGTGGAGCATTTCAAAGCGTCGTTTCTCCGCTTTGTCGGGATTGATGCTTTTGGGTGCTGCGTATTCAAAACAAACAGCGTGATTTTCGTAAACATCAACAGCCGCATTGAATTCCGGCATATCGGCATCGTACAGGCGGTAGCAGGAAATACCCTCTCTTTTAAGCCACTTCTTCATCTTCTTTCTGTTTTTAGCCAGGCGATTGTAAAACATCTCTTCAGATGGGTTCCAGGCCGGTGTTTGCTGCCGATTGAGCTCCGGGCCCGCTTCACTTTGAGCAGGTATGTGAAAGCGCAGGAGTTCACAAAAAAGCGGCCCATTCATGAAACTGTGTTTTTGGTGGGAACGCATTCCCAGACGATGAGCCAATCCGCTGTTGGATGTAAAAACGGCCGCCTCCCAACCTGGGAAATAATGCTTCAGGCCTATCCCCAGTTTTCGATAGAGTTCACTGACGACAGGCAGGGAGCCCAGCCTTTCTCCATAGGGTGGATTGGTGACAACCAAACCGAAACGGGAGTGAAAATGGAAACTGGACGGTGCCCAGTCTTTTATATCAAGCCTTTTCAACGATGCGACCGATTCCAGCCCCAGGAACCGGAATGACTTTCGAGCCATTTCGAGGGTTTCAGCGTCTTTGTCAAAACCGTAAAAGCAAACGTCCTTTCCCGGTTCCACCACCGCAGCTCGAGCTTCACTCAAAAGCCGCTGACAGGTTTTACGGGGAAAGAGCTTCCAGCCTGCCAGTTTATTGATGTCTCTGTACAATCCCGGAGCTATGTTGTAAGCCATCATGGCGCCTTCGATCAGCAAGGTTCCACTGCCGCACATGGGATCGACCAGCAGCCTTTGGTCTGAGTTTTGACTGTCGTCATGACTCAACCAACCGGACTGAATGAGGAGGCCGGCCGCGAGGTTTTCCTTGAGTGGAGCCTGTCCGGCATACTGCCTGTAACCGCGTTGATGAAGGCTGCCGCCACCGAGATCGATGCTTATTTGAACACCTTTACTGGTAATCGCGAGATGAACGCGAACGTCCGGGTTCTCCCTGTCTACTGAAGGCCTTACACCGAATTTGTCTCTCAGGCGGTCCACTATGGCGTCTTTCAGCTTGAGAGCGGCATAGCGGCTGTGGTCCAGTCCTGTCTTTTTCTCTCCCCTTTTGGTAGAGGCCACATCGATGACAAAGGTGCTCTCTTTAGAGAGATGGTCTTCCCATGTCTGCTCTAAAGCACATTGATAGAGTTCCTCACTGCCGTAGAGCTCCGCTGCAGCTATTGGCAGCAAAACGCGATTGGCCAACCGTGACCAAATCACAACGCGGTACGCTTCTTCAAGGCTGCCGTTAAAGTAAAAGCCCGTTCCAGACTGTTTCAAATTGCGACAGTGCAAAGCGGTCAGTTCATTGAGAATGAGTCCCTCAAAATGTCTGGGTACAGAAACAAAAAAACGATGGTCCAAAATATCACCCGGAAAAACCTGTTATCACGAAAGGGTTTTCGACCCAATTCGCCAATCTGATGCGTGATCAGAGTATTGACAAGAAAAAAGCCGGCGAAAAGTGCCGGCTTAATTTATTTTTTGGTGCCCAGGAAGGGACTCGAACCCCCATGCCTTTCAGCACACGGACCTGAACCGTGCGTGTCTACCAATTTCACCACCTGGGCGACATGACGAGCACTGAGTATATGAAAAAGAATCTCGCTGGTCAATGCTTTTTTTTCATATGAAGACTTTCCGGGTATTCCCTTTCAAGCAGCATGTGTAAACGTCGGCTGACCAGGTCCAGACCGACCCGGTTTCTCCCTCCACGGGGTATAATGAGATCGGCCCAGCGTTTGGATGGCTCAACAAACTCCAGGTGCATGGGTTTGACTGTCGCGTGATATTGATTCAAAATGCTGTCGAGATCTCTTCCCCGCTCAATCATGTCGCGTCGGATCCTGCGTATAATTCGATCATCCGCGTCGGTATCGATAAATATTTTCATATCGAATAAATCCCGCAACTCTTTAGAAACAAAAATCAAAATGCCTTCGACAATAACGGCTCTGGATGGTTTGATCACTTCCACTTCATCCGATCTGGTGTGCCGGCTGAAATCGTACACAGGCACATGAGCTTCCCGTCCACATTTCAATTCCATTAAATCGTGGATCAACTTACTGGTTTCCAAACTGTCCGGATGATCGTAATTGGTCCTGGAACGCTCCTCAAAGCTCAAATGATCCTGTGGTTCGTAGTAACTATCGTGCTTGATAAGAGCTAAATCAGCGTCTCTCAAATTATTTCTCAATGTCTCGGCAAAAGTTGTTTTCCCCGATCCCGTTCCGCCTGCAATCCCGATAATTAACATGCCAGACTCCCTGACTCATAAGCTTTCTATATATCATACACAAAAACTGACGCAAACCAGCCATGAAAAATGACACCCCTTTCAACCCTTACAGCATGGCCTCTCAAATTTGCTGAAAAATCCATCAACCTTCATGTCATTTATCACATCACACTTAAGAATACGAGTTCTCAACGGTTTGTATTTCAGATTGAACGTCTTGACATCTGCTTAAGACCGCCATCGCCGAAAAGTGGATCCGCGATGGTCTTTTATTCATTTTTTTTGGATTCGGATAGGTTAAAAAGCAGCGTCATCATCTATAATAAGCTCTTGTATGTGGCAGACTATTCAGTCGCTATCAACCTATATATGGCGGGAAGAACAACATGACATTCATAAGTTATCGAAATTTAATGACAATGATCTTATTATTTAGTGTGGCAACCTGGGTACAGGCCCAGCAGGCTGAGCGAGCCCCTGATGAGGCGCACTATGAAGCACCTAACGACCCTCCAGTCCACCCAAAAGACAAACCCACACTAAGATCACCAGCCATGCGCTCCATCCGCGATGGCTATGTCAGTGTACAGGTCAATGTCGATGCCAACGGCAACAACATCGTTGGAGACGCGGCTAACGAACCTTCCATGGCTGTGGACCCCACGGATCCTGCCATCAAGGTCATAGGCTGGCGCCAGTTTGATTCCATCACCAGCGACTTTCGCCAGGCAGGCTACGGTTACACAACAGACGGCGGCAACACCTGGGTTTTCCCCGGAGTAATTGAGCCGGGTGTTTTCAGATCCGATCCCGTTCTGGATTTCGATTCCGCGGGTAACTTCTACTACAACAGCTTGACCAAGGATGCCTCATTTAACTTCTGGTGCAATGTGTACCGCTCATCAGACGGAGGGGCAACCTGGGATAACGGTGTTTACGCTCATGGCGGCGACAAACAGTGGATGTGTATCGATCGAACCGGTTTAATCGGAGATGGCAATATCTATTCCGCATGGAACCGGATATTCAGTATCTGCAATGGCGACTTTACGGGTTCAAGAGACAGCGGCAACTCCTACTTCAACTGTGTCGCCATGCCCGACAGTCCCCGCTGGGGAAATATGGTCGTTGGTCCCGCCGGCGCAGTTTATGTAGCGGGAGACAGCGGACAGCTGGTTAAATCTTCCACCATCCAGGACCCCAATGTAACTCCCGGCTTTGATTACTCTGTCGATGTCAACTTAGGCGGGACAACCGTGGCCTCAGCAGGCCCCAATCCCGGTGGTTTACTGGGACAAGTTCACGTTAGTGTTGATTACTCAGACGGTCCAACCAGAGGCAATGTTTACCTTTGCGCCTCGGTTGACCCTTCCGGCTCTGACCCCATGGACGCCATGTTCGCCCGCAGTACAGACGGTGGACAAACATGGTCCGCACCTGTCCGTATCAACGATGATTCCACCTCAAACGGCGCCTGGCAATGGTTTGCAACCATGTCTGTTGCACCCAACGGCCGGATCGATGTGGTCTGGAACGATACACGGAACGATCCCGGAGGTTATTTATCTGAACTCTACTATTCCTATTCTGTTGACGGCGGTTTGACCTGGTCCGCCAACGTTCCTGTCAGCCAGCCTTTCGACCCTCATTTAGGTTGGCCCCAACAAAATAAAATAGGCGATTACTATGAAACCATATCGGATGATCTCGGTGTTGACGTTGCCTATAGCGCAACATTTAATGGAGAACAGGACGTTTATTATCTTAGAATTGGAGATTCCGTATCAGAAACAGGCAAAGTCTATTTGGATAAAGATAAGTACGGCTGCCAGAGCACAGCGGAAATCAGGGTTCTCGATGCAGGCTTGAATACAGACAACTCCGCCATTGAAACCGTACAAGTAGCCATAGATTCCAATTCTGAAACGGGAATCGAACACGTTCTGCTCACAGAAACAGGAGTGAATACTTCTCGTTTTGAAGGATCGATTGATTTAAGCCTCACGGATGCACCGGGTGTTCTGCTCATAGCGGAATCAGACACCGTCACCGTCACTTATGTTGATGCCGATGACGGTAACGGCAACTTCAATGTCAACGTGACAGACACGGCTGTCATTGACTGCACCAACCCTGTCATATCCAATATTCAGGTAACAGATATAGGCCCTTTCAGTGCCACTGTAACTTTTGAAAGCAATGAAGAGTGCACGGGTACTGTTCGCTATGGGTCTTCATGCGGGACATTGAATGAAACGGCTGTGGGTACAGGTCTTAAAACCGCTCACACCATTCTGGTTCAGGGCCTGACAAGCGATGAAACGACCTTTTTCGAGGTCAGCGCGAGAGACGAGGCCGGTAATCAGACAACAGCTGATAATGGCGGTGTCTGCTATTATTTCACGACACTGGACATACCTTTTTATTTCACAGAACAATTTGAAACAATGCAGGATTTAAGCTACACCCGTCTTGAGTTCACCCCCAACGGTTCAGCTGATTATTACTGCGGCACTGCGACTCCCTTGACAAATATTCCAAACAATCCAGCAAACAGTACCATCCTCACACTCGGCGACGATGGGACCGAACTTGTCTCACTTACCAACGGCGCAACGGTATCGTTTTACGGAGAGCAGTACAGTGAGTTTTATATCTGCAGCAACGGGTTCCTCACCTTTGGAGAGGAGAACTCGGACTTTACTGAAACCATCGAGTATCACTTCGACGTTCCCCGAATTGCGGCTCTTTTTGACGACCTCAACCCAACCACAGGAGGAACCATTAGCTGGGAACAACTGAGTGATCGAGTTATTGTCACTTTTAACGAAGTAGATGAATACTCGACAGGATCGAACAATACATTCCAGATCGAACTGTTCTTCGATGGCACCATCGCCATCAACTACGAACTCATCGAAACAAACGATTTTATTGCCGGACTGTCACAAGGCCTCGGCATCCCTTCCAATTTCTACCAAACTGACTTGAGTGAACTTGACAATTGCGTTGTTGAAATACCTTGTCCATGGGATCTGGATGAATCGGGAATTATTGACGCAGCCGATGCACAACTATGTCAAAACGCATGGAACGCGCTAGATCATCCAGCTGATGTCAATGAAAACGGCAGGGTTGACATTCTTGATATTATGGAAGTCATGGCGCATTACGGAGACTGCCCAACACCCTAGCACATGTCTCAAGGTGATCAACTGGAATCAACATGAAAGCCGAACCCATTCCGTTTCGATGGCGGGCCATGATGGCGCTTATCAGGCGCATGCCTCAGCTTTACACGAGCAGAGTCATCGGCTTCCTGACAGACCGACACCTTCCACCTATTCTGAGAAAGCCTGTACTGGGGGGGTTCGCCTCCCTGGTCGGCATCGATCTGAAAGAAGCAGAGAAAAGTGTGTCTGACTACTCCAGCCTGAATGCCTTCTTTGTCCGAAAACTCAAACCTGGTATCAGACCGCTGCCTGAACTGGATGATGTATTCGTATCACCTGTCGATGGTACCGTGGCTGAATTCGGAACAATAAAAAACGGTCAGATGATACAGGCAAAGGATATCTACTATAACTTGAACGGCCTGATCAATGACGAGGAAGAAGCCAGACGCTATCTCAATGGGTCTTTCCTGACCATCTACCTGAGCCCCAAGGATTACCACCGCATTCACGCTCCCCTCTCGGGCGAGATTGACTGGGCAAGCTACATTCCCGGCAAACTCTTCCCTGTCAACCAGCCCGCTGTCAGACTGATACCAGACTTATTCGCGCGAAATGAACGCCTGGTATGCAGCATTAAGAGCAGAAACGCCAGGGTCGCTGTTGTAGCCGTTGGAGCACTCAATGTGGGCCGAATTTCCTCACAGTTTGATCCAGACTGGAATGGCTCCAATGGATCGGTTACAAACCACCGGAAAGCAAAGCCTGGCGTTCGCAGATACGATCCCGCGATATCCGCTAATAGAGGAGAAGAAATCATGGCCTTCCACCTGGGTTCAACCGTTGTCATGCTCTTTGAGCCGAACAGTATAACCTTTGACAAGGCGCTTCACCCCGGCATGAAAATAAAACTGGGAATGAGTATCGGTTCACCCTGAAAATTCTGAATCAGGTCACAGACTAAACTGAATACGCTTTGAAACAGACATTCCAGAGCATGAGGCATTATTGCCATAGCCCCTCTTCAACTCAAGAACCGGGAGTTCAAGGGAAAATGCAATACCTCTTTGTGTTGGTCATCGTGGACAAGTAACTGTTCGGGTTCGAACGCCATTTCCCTCGGATTGTGCCACAACAAGCCGTTTCCCAAATGAAATAAAAAAGCGCGCTGCAAGTACAACCTGCAGCACGCTTTTCTAAATGTGAGAACCCTGGAAATGAAATAAACGGGATCTCAATGCGATGATCGTTTAGTTATGGAAAATAACTCCAGTGGATTACATGTTGCAACTATTGATGAGGTCAATCAAATCCAGGATTTCCAAAATTCCGTTGCCATTGACATCGAAAGCGGAATCGACAGACAACCATTCAGGAAGGTGTTCCTGTTCTGTACCGGTGTTGTTAAAGACGGTTACAGTGACGGAACCTGACGCCTCACAACTCGAGTCATCTGTCGCCAAAACCGTGTAGGTTGTCGTGACAGCAGGTGAAGCGACGGGATTCTGAGCCGTGGCACTGCTAAGTCCTGTAGCAGGAGTCCAGAGATACGTGACCGTACCTGTGGAATTGGTGACATCACAGTTCAATTCTGTGGATCCGCCAGTACAAACAATGGTGTCATCGGAAACAGTCACAGCATAGGATGCGCAACTATTGGCTTCACAGCTATTTCCGTAGAATATCTTGATATCGTCTATCCACCAACCTGTGCGAGAGGCACTAGAATCACTGCCCATTCTCCAACGCAGCAACAGATCGACTCCTGTCAAGTCAGATAAATCCACGGCTGTTTCAATAAAGCCTCCGGAATCACCTGTCCAGGCACTGCGATCGGCTAATGGCCCACTTCCCGACAAGCTTGAATCATTGTACTCGCCAGAAATGAATCTGTCAGCATTAGCGGGAATGTTGTTTCCATCACCAGCCAGAATATCATACCAATCTGTACCGCCATTGACGGAGTACTCAAGCACGCCACCATCGTAATTGGATTCGGTGTTGTAGTGATTGTAGAAACTGAGACGGGCGGGACTACCGGCGGGAATGTTGACCGGGTTGGCCAACTGCACGGTTTGATCCTGGGTTGAGTAAACATTGGGTACGAACAGAACGTGAGTGGGAGAGTAAGCGTTGGGTTCGTCATCGTTAACAAGCCACTGATTGGTCTGATCTCCTGTAAGCGTATTCATGACCCAATTCGCGTCACCACTTTCCAGGTTATCTTCAAAGAAGATGGTATCGGGTCCTGAAGGGGAACCGCTCCGCACCACGGTATTTAATTCCATGTTGCCATTGTTACAAGGACCTGAGCCATCACCCGTTGAATCTTCCGCACGCACGATATAGTAATACATTTGATAGGATTCGACATCGTTGTCGGTGTAGGTTGTGGCATCGATACAACTGGCAATGAGAGAGGATGCATCGGGTGTGAAGTCTTCAGTGGTTCCTCGATAAACGTTGTATGTAAGTGTTCCTGAACAAGAAGACTGTCCAGCATTCCAGTTTAAAATCAGAGAGCAGTTGGCCGTTTGCGGGTTGACCACTTCAGCCAAACCTGAAAAATCAGGCAAAAGCATACAGGAACCGGTTGTTTGAGCTGAAGAACAATCATCCTTGGTTGATTCGCAATCTTCCTCTAAATCATAAGATGTTACCGTATAAGAATAAGTTACACCACCAGAAGCTGCTGTATCGGCATAAGAAGTACCGGTCACACCATCCTGCAAAAGAACCCAACTATCCGGAGGGCAGGCTCCAAATGCTCGATAAACAGAGTAACTTTCTGCCCCGGCTACTGCATCCCAGGATACGTCAATTTGATTGTTGCCTGCCGCGGTTGCGGTTACACCAGTTGGTGCATCCAGAGGCGTACACAGACAGGACTCAAAAGTGAACTTGGCAATTCGCGTGGACCAGTTTGACGCTACATTGTACTCTCCCGTAAACCAGAATGTACAATCATCCGATGGATCCAGGTTCATGGAACTGTAATCGCCATATCGGTTGCTGCCATTAGGTGAAGTACCTTCAACGATGGTATATTCGCCAGTTGTATCCGCTTGGGGCAGGGTGCCCAGTGGGTCTGTATTCAAGCGTCCTGCATAGGCAAGACTGGGATAAGTAGATGAACTGGAAACATTGTACCCGAGAGCAATGTTGCCCTTGCCATCCATGCCAATGGCACCCATCCAGCGACTCAAACCATCGTCAGGAGCGTGCGTACCTTCCTGGTAAAGCGACCAGGCACCTGATCCGGTTTTACGGAGTTCGAACCAGCGGATACCACCTGTATCGTTGCCATCGATATCGACAACATAGTTCCCGACCAGAGCCTCGTGGGTTCCAAAATTGCGATATACAAGCCGCCACATGATGACTTCCCGCAGGGGATCCAGTGTGGTGGAAGAACCCGATTGAGGGAAACAGTAAAAACTAGACAGGCCACAGAGAGAGGAATCGAATTCTGCCACGGGGATATCCAGCAATTTGGTCAAGGACGTATTGGCAGGTGTATTCCAGTCGGTCTGGTAAGCCCACAGCTCTATGAAATCCTGATTGGGATCGTTGTTGCCAGTGTTGTGTACTTCATCATCGCGGTGGCGCATGATGTAGGCAGGGGAACCGGAAGGAGGGGCTGTAAAGCCATCCAAGTCCGCTGGTGTGGACGCTTGAAAGCCAAATCCAGCAAGGTCGGGAATATCGGTGCGACTTTGAAATGTAGCGGCTTGACCAAGCAGCATTTTATCTCTTTCAAAAACAGAACAGGTGTTGGGACCGCCGTGGTTGGTGGTCACGTAGTAACCGTCAGGCCAAACAGCATATTTGGGATAATCTGGGAAGCCATTGGGGTTGAGGAAAGAGTAGGCAAACCATCCGCCTGTTATGGGATCGTTTGTCTGTGAAATGTAGATACAAAGATCGTTTGAAGAATTGGAAAACTCACTGATAAACCAGCGATCAGCCATCCAGTCGTATAAAATGATGGGATCACCCAAGCCATCTCCACAGGCTCCAGAACCAAGATCATCCATGGAAAAGGGGCCAGCTGCAACGGAACCGTCCGACTTGTTATAAATCGTATAAACAGCTCCCCCACCGGAGTTGATGGACTGAATGTAGTACTGTGTTCCAACATCTCCCACGGTATCAGGAGGGTTGACGCCGGTATAGCCCTGACCATCCATATTGAGTTGCGGTGTACCGAAAGCACGGCCAGCCGAGCTGGATCCATGTGTAAACTGTTTATCTACAAGTGGATCCTTTGTGTTGACGGGTTCCTGGTAGTCGATGTCCTTCCCAAAACGAAGTTTGGGGATCTCCTTAATGGGGTCTCCCGGTTTCCAGGCAGGCGCATGACTCAGTGTCCTGAGGTCAATATCGATGATCTCAGGATAGACAGGATCGGATACGTAGGTGGTTGACTGGGCAAATAAGCCGCTGCCAAGAAAACATGCCATCAGCACAAAGCAATGTGCCAGACCATGACGCTTTCTTGACTTTTGTTTTATCAATGAGAATCTCATGGGTACTCCTTTTTCTTTTGATAATTTCTCCAATGTTGAGGTTAATTTTTACAATCTTCATCGCGTTACTGAATACGTCAAATGGAACCATTACGGTTCATGATGAAGGACTTTGACCTTGCCGTGCTTCGACTTGATGGCGAGTTGGGCTGTTTCTTTGCCCATCAAAATTTTCATGTGTTTTATTGTACTACCCGGCTGCCTATCAATGGTCATGCTGAAGTCACTGCTGATTTGTCCTGTGGTACTGGCTGTAATCTGGCAGTCACTTTTGCTGGATAAACCAACTTCTATATCACCGGTGATGCTCTCAAATGAACTGGACAAGGCTTTTTGATCGGTTAAATAGACCACCGTTGCCCCCTGGCGATTGATGCATTTGGCGACTCCCGCTGTACGTATGTAGATGCGGCCTGAAAAAGAGTTCGCTTTGATACTGGCAATCATGTCTCTCGCATCGATTTTTCCAGATTGTGTTTCAAATTCACATTCCCAATCAACAGGAACCAAGATAGAGAGATCAACTCTGCGCGGCAACGTATCTTCTTTTTTATCTTCAGTTTGTGAAGAAAGAGTGACGTTCACAAGTACTTCCTCACCTTTTAGAACGGGATCGTACTCAAGTTTACAGGTGTCCTCTTTCTTCTGTTGTACGTTACCGATTAATAAAAAACGATCTTTATACGGTGCTTTCTTAACTCGAATATCTCCATAAGAGTTGACGACCCGGATACTCTTGGCACCCTTGAATTCAAATATTTGTTCACTTCGCGTCTTCAACCACTGGTCTTCTTGTGCAAGCACTGGAAAGCAAAACAATAAAATAACAAACCACTTGAATATGCTCATCCGATTATTCATATATATTCCTGTACATCCTTAAAAAAAGAACCTCCATTTTGAAGGGCTACTATAACAAGAAAAACAACAGATTTCTAACAAAACCAATTCAAAATTCCCAGGACAGTCGCATTTTATTGTTTTGTGACATTTGTAGCGTATTGTTAACTGGCGCTCAGGGATTACTCGAATCACCAGATGGCAATTCAACACGGCGTTTTACATTTTCAGGGTTTAAATCGCCTTGATTTGAGGTTCCGCCTGATCGAGCTCTCTTGTTGAGAGTACAAATATCAAACAGACCACAAGGCCGAACAGGGCCAAAGGCCAAAGCGCATGCATGTTGTCCTTCCCACCTGAAAAGTCGATTATCCAGCCTAAAATCGGGGCCATAAGCATGACGGTGAACCGCCGCGCCTGACTCTCCATGGAAAGCAAGGTCGCGCCCTGCGTTGAGGCCCCGTAGTCATCGAATCGGCTGATGATGGTAGGCCGCCATAGATTCAGCAGGATGTGCAGAAACACAAAAAGAGAAAGCGCCATCACCGGTAAATAGATAAAGCCAAACAGCATGCCCGCGTAAATCCAGACTGCCATCACCCAAAGAGCGCGACTGGCTTTCTCTTCATTGCCGTACTGCCTGACGAAGACATGAGTCAGGCGGCTGGCAACGGCTGAACCGATGAACAAGACAAAGTAAACGGGACCGACAAGCAGGGTTGCGGCACGCGTATCACTGATTGGCAGAGCCAACCATCCGGTCAGCCACAAGACAGCAGCCGTTTTCAGAAGCGGCTGGAGGTAATCTTTAATGGTTAGAAACACGCCCTCGAAGCCGGCTGCCTCCACCAGCAGCCTGCGGAGTACCGGTCTCTCGCGCATTATGTTCCAGGTGTTTGAAATGTGTTGCCCGATGGATGGTCGCTGCGATGGAGTCTTGTATTCTTCCAGACTTTCCGGATAGAAGCAGATATTGGCAATACCCAACAGGCAGGGAATCATTGAAAAGTAAAATACGGGCTCATAGCTGTCAAAGTAAAGCAAAAGACCGCTTGCAAGGATAACGGAAACAGCCGAACCCAATTTACTCCACGATCTGGTATAACCGTAAACCTTTGTTTTCTGATCTGTTTTCCCGTTTAACTGAAGCCACTTGAAGATCATGGCCTTATGGGTTCCTGTTCGAAAGGAATCGCCGATGGCGTAAAGTATCATGGCAAATGAAAGCAGGAAGACCTGATGAACAAAAGCCAGTACGGCAAAGCTGACGGCATAGGACAGGAAAGAGAGTTGAATGAGTTTTCTTCTGGAAAAAACATCGGCCAGAATCCCGGAAAAGACCTCCAGTGTATTGAGCGTCACTTCCTTGAGTCCAATCAACAAACCAATCTGAAAAAAGTTCAATCCCTTATCCAGAAAGGCCAGGTAGATGAAAGGCTCAAAGTACCGTTGATTTTTTAAAAATCCATAGGTACAAAAGTGGAAGAGCATGTGTTATTTGGCAACTAAATTGGACGGCATGCCGGTAGCCTGCAGCACATTCATCCACAAGACACCATTGGGATCGATTTTCTTTCGCTCTTTAATGGCCAGAGGAATGGGAACATGCACAAATTGATTGTACCAGGAGCCCACAATGATGTCGGTCTTGCCTGCCATGGCAGCGTGAACGGCGTTATGGGCTAAGGTACCCGCAAAAATGCTGTCATTGGCATTGGCGGGGATGCTTCTCAGCGTGTAACTGGGATCGATGTACTTGACGGTGTGTTCCATTTCACGTTGAGAGAAATAATCCTTGATACGCTCCTTCAAATACACGCCAATATCGCTGTGAAGAATGTTGCCGCTTTTATCTTTCTTCAACCTGGTATTTCTATCCTCTATGAGATGCATACCGGCACCTTCTGCCACTACGATGACCGCGTGTCCCCGATTGCGCAGTCGGTTTTCTAAATGCTCCAGCAGAGCCCCCTCACCTTCAAGGTCGAAAGGCACTTCCGGCACGAGGACGTAGTTGACATTAAAGGATGCCAAAGCGGAAAGAGCGGCAATGTAACCGGAGTCCCTGCCCATTACTTTAACCAGTCCGATTCCGTTCATGGCGCCTCTCGCTTCTGTGTGCGCGCAATCAAGAGCATTGCGGCCCACTTCAACAGCTGTATCGAGCCCAAATGTTTTGTGTACGTAATTGATATCGTTATCAATGGTCTTGGGCACACCGATCACGCTCAATTTGTAGCCTTTCTTCTGGGCTGCTTCGTAAATGAGATGAGCTCCGGTTTGAGTACCGTCACCGCCAATGGTAAACAGGATATTAATTCGCAAGCGTCTCAGGGTTTCAACCATAATATCCGGGTCAACAGCACCGCGACTGCTTCCAAGCATGCTCCCGCCAGTGGTGTGAATATCCTTTACGATAGAGGGTTCCAGCATAATAGGATAGAGACCGTTTGCGGGGTTGAGCCCAGCGTAACCGTATTGAAATCCGGTAATACTCTTCACACCATAGAGGTGGTACAAGTTCATGACCAAAGCTCGAATAACATCGTTAATTCCAGGGCAAATACCGCCACAGGTTACAATGCCCGCTTTGGTTTTAGATGCGTTGAAATAGAGCTTTTCTCTTGCGCCAGCCCGCTCAAAGGCCAGTTCCTGATCGAAATCCTGACCTTCAAGGAAGGAAAAATTCAAGGGGATTCGATCCTTGTCGTCCACAAAAAAGTGGCTGATACCCATTTTCGTCAATCCAGGTAAATCAAACGCTGAAAATTCACGTTTACCAAGATTCTTTACCAGGAAATCTACTGCATTTTCACTCATATTATCCTCGTTGTATTTAATTTTTCATAACGACCATAGCTCAATTAACCCGGGCATTCAAGCGTGGAAAGTGCAACTGATATTTTCTTCAAGCTTGATTGGCACGGCGTACCTTGCTGTGATGATCAATCAGCGAATTCCAAGCAGCCAGCTGAGAATCGTCAAAAGAAAGGGAAGAACCAAAACCAGAACCATAGGTGAAAAGTCAATCATACCGAATTGGGTGCGACCGCCAGTCAACTTCCGGACCCATCTCAACGGTGGCGCCATGAGCGCTTCTAAAAATCGAAACCATCTGACATTTCTGTCGAACTGGATATAGGACGCGATGATATAGATCCATAAACCGATAATGTAAAACCAAATGAGTGTGGAAAACATATGATAGAGATAATACTTGAAAACCAGCATCAGTCCCTTGTCCCGAGTATCCTCGTCCCAATTCTGAGAAAATTACTGCCCATGGCGATGGCATCTTCAAAGTCTCCACTCATCCCGGCACTGATCATACCGGGCCAGTCGGGAAAAGCGTTCTTCAACTCATCGCGTGTGTCTCTCAGCAGCTCAAAATAAGCTCTGTTGGTTAACTCTGATTCAAGCGGTTTCATGCCCATCAGTCCTATGACTTCTGTCTTTTTGTAGTCGTTGCGGTTCTCGATAATCATGGGTAAGTCTTCGGGGTAGAAACCAAATCGACCGGGAATGCGCAGCAGATTGACCTGCAAGAAGACTTTTGTCGAAACTTTTTCCTGTTCAGCTATTTTAACAACGCGGTCCAGTAATTCCAAACTGTCAATACTGTGGATGTAGTCAAAATACTGTACTGCTTTGCGAACTTTATTTTTTTGCAAATGACCGATGAAATGCCAAACCGTATCCTCAGGAGAAGCCTTCACCTTGACAGTACCTTCCTGGACCTGACTCTCTCCGAAGTGTCTGATACCCAATTTGTAAGCATCCATCACAACAGAAAGCGGATGCCTTTTTGAAACAACGATACACTGACAATTGGAGTGATTCCGTAAATTAACACGAAGACACTCATTCATGTCCTTCTCAAAATTTTCCCAATTGGTTTTTATATTAACTGATTGTCCCATTTCAACTCACACTAACACGAACTCTTTTCAATAACTCAGCCCTTCGTCTCTTGATTGGGTTCCAGATAGTATAAAATGCGTCTGCAGCTTTCACACTGCAATGCTTTATCGTGCATTTTCAATTGCTCAACAATGTGATGTCGAACGCGCACATTGCAGGATTTACAAATGGAGTCCTGACAAAAAGCCAGACCAACACCGTTTCTTCTTTCTGCAATGCGATTGAACTTTGACAGCAGGCCCTTGGGAATACCTTCCATGACGATGTTTGCTTCTGACTTGAGCGACTTCAACTCACTGCTGAATTTGTCCTGACTCTTGCGGTAATCAGACAACTCTTTTTCAAATTGCTTCTTTGATTCCGCCGCTAAAATAGTACCTTCCTCTATTTTTGCTTCAAGGTCCTTCATGGACTCACCAGCTGTTTTAATTTGTTCTTTGTATCGACCCATCTCTTTTTTTGCCATATCGATTTCTCTCAATACGGCGTTGTATTCTTTATCGTTGGTAACTTCTGACAGGTCGCTTTCAAACTTTTTGTGTTTTTCTTCCTCCGTTTGAAGATCAAGCTCATCCTGACGCTTGTTCTTCTTGAGCTCTTCCAGTTCTTCCTTGTATTGTTCAACTTGAGAGGACTGCTTTTTCCAATCTGTTTCCAGTTTCTTTATCTCCGGTGGAATAAGTGAAAGCTCTTTTTCTAGTGCAGAAATTCTCGTTAATGTGACCTGATAATCTTTAAGTGCGGAGATCGCTTTTTTCAATTCATCCTCCAAATGAAAAAACGAGGTTTAAAACCCCGTTTCCAATTCTTAATTACTCTGGCTACCCCTGCCATTTGACTATTTTACTGCTACCCTTCCCCGCCTTGTTAGCCGGGGTTGAGCGAACCAGTATATTGTTGAAATCAAAGAGGGACAACGCATGATCCTTGCAAGATGCCAATTTAACAAAACAGATGACTTGAGTTTAAGTTATCCACACGACACCCTGCTTGGTGGGCCCACCAGGACTCGAACCTGGGACCATCCGGTTATGAGCCGGGCGCTCTAACCAACTGAGCTATGGGCCCTGCACACAAGTGCGAAACAAATTATAGTCCCTTTAGATATTTGAGGCAAGTTTTGATTTGTTTGAGTTTGATGACTACCATCCAACAGACCTGAGAAGTTTTGAAATTGGCATGATAAAGGGAGGCTCAGGAAATCGGATTGACGAAGTTCAAACCTATTAAATTAAGGTACTCAGCACGCGTTTTACCAGACCTGAACACGCCCTCCAGCGAAGAGGTGATGGTATCACTTTGATGCTTTTTTATCCCTCTTTGAACCATACATAGATGGGTCGCCTGGATAACACAGGCCGCACCTTTGGGTTTAAGGTGAGTCATAAGGGCTTGGGTAATCTGGGTTGTCATTCTTTCCTGCACCTGAAGTCTCCTGGCATACACTTCTACCAGACGAGCCAGCTTGGATAATCCCACGATTTCCTTTTCTGGCACATAAGCGACATGAGCTACGCCAAAAAACGGAATCATGTGGTGTTCACACATGGAAAAGAAGTGAATATTCCTCTGGATCACCATTTCATCAACCGATTCACTGCCATCCCGAAAGGTTTTTAAAATCCTGGAGGGTTCCATTTTATAGCCGCCAAAAATTTCATCATAGCTTTTGATGACACGTTCCGGGGTTTCAATTAACCCCTCTCGCTCGGGATTTTCTCCGATATATTGAAGCAGGGTATCCACCGCTTCAAGTGCTTGTGGCCGCAATTCTTGTTTTGTCATAGGTTATTCCTCATCAATTCATATTTTATTTTCATCTAACCACAATAAGCGGACATAATCAACCGAGTTGACTTTTCAGCCTGGCTGTAAGCCATGCAATTTGGGGGGAATCGAGAAAAACCGGTATCTCATGAAAAGCTATTGCAGACCACAATGCCGTTTTCCAGGGTATTCCTGTAAAAACGGGATGCCTGCAGCAGGCATCCCGGTGGTTTTGGAACAGTGTGTCAGAGCCATCCCGACAAGTTCCATCGGGATGGCTTGTGTTAAAGACACTTTTGGG
>PDUC01000013.1 GCA_002747255.1 Acidobacteriota bacterium
AATGTACACACTAAGAAAAAGCTGAATAAAATCCGTAAATAATTGATTTTAGGCCAATTATTTCTTATTTTTCATGACAATTTTCCGGAAGATCCGTTGAAAGCTGGTGAAGGCGAGTATGCCGGAGCTGACCCTGAAGATAAGGATGAATATAAGGCGGAAAATATTTTTTTTGTGCCAGTGGATGCCCGCTGGTCGCATTTGCAGGCCCATGCCAAACAGCCCACCATTGGCAAGACCGTTGATGAGGCGATGGATGCGATTGAAAAGGAAAATGCCTCATTAAAAGGGGTGCTGCCCAAGGTCTATGCCCGGCAGAATCTTGATCCTGCCAGTCTCGGTGAACTTATCGACCTGATTGGCAATATTGCCCTTGGTGATGCAAAATCCCGCAGTGCTGATGTGTTGGGTCATGTCTTTGAATACTTCCTTGGTGAGTTTGCCCTGGCGGAAGGAAAAAAGGGTGGGCAGTTCTATACGCCCCGAAGTCTGGTTGAATTGTTGGTTGCAATGCTGGAACCCTATCAGGGACGGGTGCTTGACCCCTGCTGTGGTTCCGGCGGCATGTTTGTCCAGTCAGAAAAATTTGTTACCGAGCATCAGGGCAGGATCAACGATATTTCCATCTATGGTCAGGAGAGCAACCAGACCACCTGGCGACTGGCAAAGATGAACCTTGCGATCAGAGGAATTGACAGCTCCCAGGTACGCTGGAATAACGAAGGTTCGTTTTTAAACGATGCCCATAAAGATCTGAAAGCCGATTATATTATAGCCAACCCGCCCTTTAATGACAGTGACTGGAGCGGCGATCTACTGCGTAAGGATGGACGCTGGCACTATGGCATACCGCCTGTCGGCAATGCCAACTATGCATGGATACAGAATTTTATCTACCATCTTTCCCCCAGTGGACAGGCGGGCTTTGTTCTTGCCAAGGGTGCACTTACCTCGAAGACCTCAGGTGAAGGCGAGATCAGGAAGGCATTGGTGGAAGCAGGACTTGTTGACTGTATTGTCAATCTCCCCGCCAAACTCTTTTTAAATACCCAGATCCCCGCAAGTCTCTGGTTTCTCAGCCGCAACCGTACCAATGGTAAGTTTCGTGATAGAAGAGATGCTATCCTCTTTATTGATGCCCGTGATATGGGGCATTTAATCAACCGTCGCACCCGTGAATTATCAAAGGAAGATATCCAGAGAATTGCCGAAACCTATCATAACTGGAGAAACCTGCAAGGTGACTATCAGGATATAAAAGGTTTTTGTAATGCCGCCTCCATTGAGCGGGTAAAAGAACTGGATTATGTGCTTACTCCAGGACGTTATGTGGGGCTTGCCGAGGAAGAGGATGACTTTGATTTTGCGGAACGCTTTACCAGCTTAAAAGCGGAGTTTGCAAAGCAGTTAGCGGAAGAAGCTGAACTCAACCAGCGGATATTGGAAAATCTGGCAAAGATAAAGCTGGAGGCTGGGGATGAGTGAGTGGAGAAGGGTTCAACTTAGCGATTTACTGACTTTTGGGAATGGAAAAAGAAAACCAAGTACAAGTGGCGATATTCCAATTTATGGTGGTAATGGGATATTAGGTTTCTCTAATGAAAGTAACTATCAAGGTGAAACGATTATTATAGGTCGAGTCGGCGCATACTGCGGTTCAGTCTATTATGAAACAAAACCAATTTGGGTTTCAGATAATGCTTTATCTGCTAAACCAAAGAGTGATAACAATTTAAGGTTTTTATATTATTTTTTGAAGAAAGTAGAGCTTAATCAATATGCAAGTGGTTCAAGTCACCCTCTCGTCACACAAACATTGTTAAATTCTCTTGAATTCAATATCTGCACTAACCCAGATGAACAAAAAGCCATAGCCGAAGTATTAAGCTCGCTGGATGATAAAATCGATCTGCTCCACCGCCAGAATAAAACCCTTGAACAAATGGCTGAAACCCTTTTTCGGCAGTGGTTTGTGGAAGATGCTCAGGATGATTGGGAGGACGGTTGCATACAAGATATTGCAGAATTTAATCCTCAATATTTACTTAAAAAAGGAGCATTCTCAACCTATGTAGAGATGAAAAGTTTGAGCACTACGACTTTTAAACCGGAAGGTTATTATAAAAGGGCATTTACATCAGGAATGAAATTCAAAAACGGAGATACATTATTAGCTCGAATTACCCCTTGTCTTGAAAATGGAAAAACAGCCTTTATAACAATGCTTAAAAAAGATGAAATTGGGTGGGGGTCAACAGAGTATATCGTGATGAGAATGAAACCAGGGTATCACCTCTTCATATCCTATGTTATCGCTAAAGATAAGGAGTTTAGAGATTTTGCAATAGGAAGTATGACTGGCTCCAGTGGCAGACAGCGTGCACAGGCAGCAGTTATTGAAACATACAAAATGAAGATACCACCCAAAAAAGTTGTTATAAAAATTAATAACCAATTTAAAGGTATTGTTGAAAAGTTGATAGTTAATTCTACTCAAATACGCACCCTGGAATCCCTCCGAGACACATTGCTGCCCAAATTAATGAGCGGTAAAATCAGAGTATCCTTTAATAACTGATTTTTTTTATTTTGATAAATAAGGCCGTTATGGAGATAGAGCGATGAGCAAAATAACAGAAGAAGCCATAGAAAATCTCTGCATCGACCGCTTAAAGGAACAGGGCTACCAATATATTTATGGTCCGGATATTGCCCCGGATGGCGATACTCCGTGGCGCAGCAGTTTTGAAGAGGTAATTTTATCTGCTCATCTAAGCGATGCCGTCGCTCGAATTAACCCTGATATTCCCGCTGATGCCCGGCAGGAGGCAATCAAGGTGGTCAGCCGAATTCAGTCCCCGGATTTACTGACCAATAATGAGGTCTTTCACCGAATGCTTACCGAAGGAGTAAAAATCTCCTATCAAAAAGATGGCAGCCTGCGTGGTGATCTGGTATGGCTGGTGGATTTTGCCAATCCTCTTAACAATGAGTTTCTTGTCGTCAATCAATATACCGTCATTGAAAACGGGGTAAATAAACGCCCTGATGTGGTGGTCTTTGTTAATGGCCTGCCGCTGGTGGTCGTGGAACTGAAAAATGCCGCTGACGAAAACGCCTCGGTCTTGTCGGCCTATAAGCAACTGCAAACCTATAAGGAGAGTATCCCCAGTCTGTTTACCTATAATGGCTTTCTGGTGATTTCTGATGGTCTGGAAGCAAGGGCCGGTTCTCTTTCGGCAGGTTTAAGTCGTTTTATGGCATGGAAAACCGCCGATGGTAAAAAAATGGCCTCTCCCCTTGTCAGCCAGTTGGAGACCCTGATCGAAGGGATGCTGAATAAAACAACCCTGCTGGATTTGCTTCGTCATTTTATTGTCTTTGAAAAGATGAAGTCTGAAGACCCTGAAACGGGCGTGGTCACCATGCAAACAGTAAAAAAGCTGGCGGCCTATCATCAATATTATGCAGTGAATCGGGCCGTGGAATCCACATTACGGGCAACGGGCTATATCGCAGAACAGCAGGAAACAGAATCTCTACAGCTTCGGGAAGCCCCTGTCAGCTATGGTGTCGCAGGCGTGGAAAATCAACCCAAAGGTGATCGCAGGGGCGGGGTGGTCTGGCATACCCAGGGGAGTGGTAAATCCCTGTCCATGGTATTTTTTACTGGTAAAATTGTGCTGGCTCTCGCTAATCCCACCATTCTGGTTATCACCGACCGGAATGATCTCGATGATCAACTCTTTGATACCTTTGCAGCTTCAACCCAGTTACTCAGGCAAGAACCAAAGCAGGTTGAAAATCGTAACCAACTCAAAGAATTATTACAGGTTGCTTCCGGCGGGGTGATTTTTTCCACCATTCAAAAATTCCAGCCCGAAGAGGGCAACGTCTTTGAAACCCTGTCCTTACGGCAAAATATTGTGGTCATTGCCGAAAGTACAGATACCAACACCCCCGCTGTTTTTGGCAATTATATTGATGTGTATGATATCGCCCATGCGGTGGAAGATGGTGCTACGGTACCTATTTTTTATGAAAGTCGTCTGGCAAAGGTTGCCTTGAATGAGGAAGGCAAGCAACTGGTTGAAGAGCTCGATGCTGAGCTTGCCCAGGATGAACTGACAGAAACCCAGCAGGCCAAGGCAAAATGGACCCAGCTCGAAGCGTTAATTGGCAGTGAACGGCGCATTACAAATATTGCCCAGGATATCGTTGCTCATTTTGAACAGCGGCAGGCGGTGTTCGCAGGAAAGGCAATGATTGTTGCAATGAGCCGCCGTATTGCTGCCGATTTGTATGCTGAAATTACCCGGATAAAACCCGATTGGCATTCTGATGAGCTGAACAAGGGGGCAATTAAAGTGGTGATGACGTCCAGTTCATCCGATGGTCCTCAAATTGCCAGACACCATACCACCAAGGCGCAAAGAAAGATTCTGGCAGACAGAATGAAGCATCCTGATGACCCGCTCCAATTGGTTATTGTGCGGGATATGTGGCTCACAGGCTTTGATGCCCCCTGTCTGCACACGCTCTATATTGACAAACCAATGAAGGGGCATAACCTGATGCAGGCAATTGCCCGGGTGAATCGGGTTTACAAGGATAAACCCGGTGGATTGATTGTCGATTATTTAGGGATTGCCTCTGATTTAAAGAGGGCCCTTTCCTTTTATTCGGATGCCGGTGGAAAAGGTGATCCGACCCTGTTACAGGAGCAGGCGGTTGACTTAATGCTTGAGAAACTGGAAGTGGTCTCGCAGCTTTTTCATGGCTTTGCCTATGAGGAGTATTTTGCAGCCGATACTGCAGGCAAGCTCTCGCTTATTTTGGCGGCAGAAGATCATATTTTAGGAATTGAAGATGGCAAGAAACGTTATGTAAATGAAGTGACTGCCTTATCCAAGGCGTTTGCTATTGCTATTCCCCATGAGCAGGCAATGGATATCAAGGACGAGGTTGCCTTTTTTCAGGCGGTGAAGGCACGGTTGGTGAAATTTGATGCCACAGGAGCGGGGCGCAGCGATGCAGAGATAGAGACCACCATCCGGCAGGTCATTGATCAGGCACTGGTTTCTGAGCAGGTCATTGATGTTTTTGATGCTGCCGGGATCAAAAAACCTGATATCTCGATACTGTCCGAAGAGTTTTTACTGGAACTTCGAGGTATGGAGCATAAGCATGTTGCTCTGGAAGTATTAAAAAAACTGTTGAATGATGAACTCAAATCCCGCTCAAGAAAGAATCTGGTAAAAAGCAAATCTTTGATCGAAATGCTCGAGAATTCGATTAAGAAATATCATAACAAGATCGTTACTGCCGCCGAAGTCATTGATGAACTGATTGCCTTGAGCAAAGAAATTGTCAGCATGGACAATGAGGCGAGTAAACTTGGCTTATCCGAGTTTGAATATGCGTTTTATACGGCTGTTGCTGATAATGAGAGTGCAAGAGAGCTGATGCAGCATGATACCCTGCGGGAATTGGCCGTTGTGTTGACAGAGCGGGTAAGGCAGAACGCCTCAATCGACTGGACAATAAAAGAGAGTGTGCGCGCTAAATTGAAAGTGACTATCAAGCGAACACTCAGGCAATATGGGTATCCGCCGGATATGCAGAAACTGGCAACAGAAACGGTGTTGAAACAGGCAGAGCTTATTGCCAGTGAACTTGCAGGTGAGGGGTAGAGGGTATAATGTCATAACATCGTTTACACTTTCAGGCATGAATTTCTTTCAATTAAAAGGAGGGAAACATGCCATGGAAGGAGACAACGATGCTGGAGCAAAACCTGGAGTTTGTTACTGAGTGGCGAGCAGGTAATTTCAACCTCTCTGAGCTTTGTCGGGAGTTCGAGATATCTCGGTCTATAAATACATCAAGCGCTATCAACAGGAGAGAGTTGAGGGTCTGTTTGAAAAGAATAGAAAACCTCTATCACATCCCCGAAAAACACCTTCTCATATAGAGAAGGCTATAATTTCACATAGAAAGAAACATCGTAAGCGTCAATTTAAGGCCGAGGTAAATTGTAGGGTAGCAAGGCTCTAAGGTCTTTTTCGGATTTTGCATGAGGTAGTTTTTCAAATAACAACTTGAGATACGCTTGGAGGTTCCATTTGTTTTTCTTGGCTGTTTCAATCATGGAGTAAAGGATCGCACTGGTTTGTGCCCCTCTTGGTGAATCGCCTCATTCTGAGACATTGTGCTTGGAAATACTCTTACAATCAGCCAGGGGATGCCCTATTTCATTCGTGGAGTTGTTCAGGAATGGCCGGCTTTTTCTGCAGGCACTAATTTAAAAGCCACTTTTAAAAAAAAATAACAGAATATGTTGTATGGCTATTGACAAAGACCACAAGATATAGTTGAATTGAAGCGACAGAGAAAGGAGTTCAAATGCACAGAGTACTGGTTTGTGACAACGCGGCCATTGTTCAATTTGTATTACAGCGTTACCTGAAAAATGACGATTGTGAAGTTGGCTATGCAAAGACACCGCGTGATTTAGTGCGAATTATTGATTCGTACAAGCCGGATGTCCTGTTCCTGGAAGCGGAAATCTCGGAAGGGAAAGGTCGCTATCTCTGTGAGTTTCTCAGTCGCAGGCCTTCAACTAAAGGTATTCCCATTATTTTATCGACTCGGTTGTCTGAAACAACGACAACAACTTTCAATATGGAGTCATGGCCTGGAGTGGTAGCACTTATCCGCAAGCCTCTGCTTGGTGGAAAAGTGAAAAAGGCAATACACGATGCCCTGAAAGGGAAAGGCTTATCGAAAACCAGGGAAGCGGTTTAATCTTTTTTTATTTCGCTTTATTGAGGCTTCCCGGGTTTTCGTTTTTTTTTATCAGATGTAGGTGTTTCGGTTCTTCCAAAGAGCTACGGGCAGCAGCGGCTCATGCAAACCTCATGGGTCAACGGTATGGTGCGTGTTGAATCAACCGGTTTGGCACTATTCTTCCTATGGACGATATGTTTCAGCAAAGAAGAGAGCTCCAGACGAAGAGTCACAAAAACGCTTCGTTTTCATGTAGAATTGGGGAGCTGGTTGAACTGCCTGCGAGTTTAGTGTGGTTCATCTGTGTTTGCGGGTTCAAGACCGGACCCTGTTGTTATTCACGCTGTTCTTTCGGTACAGAACGGAATCAAAGAGCCATTCAAACAGCAGGGCACACCGTTGTATGATCGCGTTGGAGCCAGCCAATCGAAAAGTCAGGGAGGAACTATGACACTGCCACATTTACTAAAAGACCCGATCATTCCGGAAAGCTGCTACATCGACACATCAGCCAGAATCAATGGCGATGTGCAAATGGGTGAATTTTGTTCCGTTTGGTTCAATGCCTCCATCAGAGGGGATGTGCACATCATTAAGATGGGCGACTATACCAACATTCAGGATGGTTGTGTGCTTCACACAACCAAAGACAAGTATCCGCTTCATATTGGGAAACAGGTTACCTTTGGTCACGGTGTGATTGCCCATGGCAGTACCATTGAAGATTGTGTTTTTCTGGGCATGCAATCCCTGATTATGGATGGTTCCGTTATTGGAAACCACACCATCATAGGTGCGGGCAGTCTGGTGACAGAGGGGAAAAAGATCCCTTCAGGTGTTCTGGCTTTCGGAAGGCCGGCCAAGGTGGTAAGAGAGTTGACAGAGGCTGAATGGAAGATGGTGGAAACCCACGCCAAAAAGTACGCCGGCTATGCGGATTCCTACCGTGAAGCCGGTTTGTTTACCAGCTGGAAAGACAACCCCTATTATCGCTCGCCCTCTTTGGGTAAAAGGAGTTAAAGATGAATTGGCTTTTGTTTCTCGGCTTCGTGTTTTCCCAGCCACAGCTCACCACCATGAGCGAAGCCTATTTTATCGGGCCATTTGAAAAAGCACCAGTTACCGGTGACGTGGACTGGCTGGAACTGAAGACCGACTGGCAACCGGAAATCCCGCCCATGATTCAACATGTTCAGTCAGGTGATCAAATCGACACAGGCGGAAAGCTCCTCACTTGGCAGAAAACAGATGCCATGGTACTGAAAAAGGCGGGTATCTACTGGGTATTGACCTGCTTGTGGAATGAAAGAGCCTGCAAGGTTGAATTGGAGATGAAAGGGGCGGACGCGGTTCAACTCTATGTGGACGGTGACCTCGAGCCAGTGTCTCCCTCGCCACAGGGCCATTGCGCGACCTTGCCTCTGCCAAGAGGCACATACAGGCTGGCCATTCGTCTCACTTCAAACTCCGATCAGCCCAATGCGTTCAGTTTGACCGCCAAGGGTGAAAAGGGTTTGGCATTCAGGGTGGATGAGAAAATCCGGCCTGCGCGTTTTTCGCGCATGCGGGAAATAGCAACCGCCGGCAATCTGGCGATCTCGAAGACAGGTCGTTATTACGCCCGAAAACGGACAAGCTATGATCGGCAAAATCAGAAGAGAAGTTCTGCAGCCGCCTGCTTTGATCATCAGGGCAACCTCATTGCGGCAAATCTGCCAGGAAGTCCTCTTGGTTTTGCCGGTGAGAAACTCCTGTTGCAGGGAAAGAAAGGCCGTGTTCTGTTATACGATGTGAAAAGCGGGAAAACAGCTCAAATTCTCAAAGGTGAAACGGGTTTTAAGCTGTTGGAAATCAATAAAAAGGGCAATTTATTGCTGTTCTCTTCTTCCAAGGGCGTTCACATCAAAGCTCCCAAAGCCGAACACCGCCATATTCACTCCCGTCAAACCGTTACGGATTATCAGGTAAACCAGGTTCTATGGTTGTTGGATCTCCATACGGGTTATAGAAGGCAACTGACCGCGGTTGGAGATTATGTCCTGGATTCCGCCTGCTTTTCCCACAATCAGGCAAACGTTTTTTACACCGTCAGTGTTCCCATGCAACCGCGGCCCTGGTTTAAAGGTCAGCTTCATTCAGTTGATCTAAAAACAGGTCAGGATGACATTTTGGGTGAATACCACACGGGCTGGGAAGTCCGCTTGTGCGATCTGGCAGCTCTGCCCGATGGTAAAACCCTTTTGATGACAGGCCCTCCCGGTGAAACAGGAGCGGGAAAGCCGGAACGCAATGTGTATAACAGGCAACTGCTTGCCTTTGATCTTAAAGAGCGGCGTTTCAAGCGCATCTCCAGCCCTGAATCGGGGTCGTTCAATGCCTCTCACGCCAATGGTTTCCCGCAAGTGGTGGCAGACCGGGTTTTTGCTCTGATGGATGTCGGCTCAACCGCGAAACTGGTTGAGCTCATGCCGGGAGAACCCTATTGGAGTGAAAAGCACTATAACACAGAAGGCAAGACCATTCAGGCCGCTGCCATCTCTGCAGACGGCAATTACCTGTACTACAAGGCCTCTTCACAGAGTAAACCAGCCTTTCTCGCATTAGCCAATCTTCAATCCGGTAGCACGCAAGTGGTCGAGAACATCAATTCGGACCTGGAAGCAAACTGGAAGATTGTGAAGCCCGTCGATGTGAGTGTCCAACACGAAAAGGGCCATACCATTGAAGCGTGGGCCTACATACCGGACACACCCGATCGAAAAATACCCTTGGTTCTGTATTATTACGGCGGAGCGAGTCCCACCGATTCCGTGTTCAACGGAACGCATCAGTTCTTTGCCGCGAACGGTTATGCCGTGCTGGTTGTCAACCCGAGAGGCGCCTATGGTTTCGGGGACAGCTATGCAGATTGCCATGCGGGTGACTGGGGGAGCGCTTCTTCGCAGGATATTCTCTTCGTGCTGGATGCCTTTCTGGAAAAGACACCGCAAGTTGACTCGGAGCGAGTGGGTATTTACGGTGGATCTTACGGCGGATTTATGACCGAGTACCTGGTGAGCATAACCGACCGCTTTGCCGCGGCTGTTTCGCTTTTTGGCATTTCAGATCTCTCTTCCTACTGGGGCGAAGGCGTTTGGGGCTGGACCTATGGCGATATGGCGCTGGGTGGAAAAACGCCCATGTTCGATGAGGATTACATGGTAGAACGCAGTCCTCTCTTCAGAGCGGAACACATTCACACGCCCTTGCTGCTGCTGCACGGAGAAGCCGATTTGAACGTGCGTCCGGAAGAGTCCATGCAGTTGTTTACCGCTTTGAAAATGCTGAACCGCCCTGTGGAGATGGTTCTGTTTCCCGGCGAAGACCACGGTATTTCGGGCACTTTTGAGAACAGAGAAAAACACCGCACCATGATTCTGGAGTGGTTTGATAAGTACCTGAAAGGCCATGATGAAGCGTGGCAGAGTCGCTGGAGGTAAAGCCATGTCTTTCTTCCAGTCCATCCAGCGCGTGTTCCAATCCGGGGAACCACCCTCGCAGGATTTGAATGTGTCCATGGCCAAAGCCATGATTCTCCTTGAAGTCGCCCTGTTTGACGAGGAGTTTGCGCCCGTGGAGAGAGCGTGCATCAGGAAGCTTTTGAAGGATGAATATCAATTATCATCCGATGAGGTCGAACAACTGCTCCGCGATGCCGCCGAATACCGCAAAGACAATCCCGATATCTTCTATTCCACCAGAAAACTCAATCAGAGTTTGACGGTTAAACAAAAGGAAGAATTCATGGTTCAGGTATGGCGTGTGGTTTTATCCGACGGTAAACTGGACTATTCGGAAGATGTACTCACACGAAAATTGGTCAATCTACTGCGTCTCGACCGTTCAACCTGGTTGAAAACCAAAAGAGAAGCAGAAAAAATGGAGTTAAATAATGATATCGATCAGTGATTTTAAGAAAGGGGTTCGCTTTGAATCCGATGGAGCCCCCTGGCAGACCATGGAATTGACGGTTCACAACCCTTCCGCGAGGGGTGCCGCAACACTCGTTAAAGTCAAAGCCAGGAACCTGCTGACCGGGCAGGTTCTTTTGAAAACGTTCAAATCCGGTGAGATGTTCGAGGAACCTGAATTAAAGAAAACGGAAGTTTCGTTTCTCTACGATCAAGGCGATGAAATAGTGGTTATGGATGAAGAAAACTACGATCAATACCACATTCCCAAGGACAAAGTCGAAACGGCTCTGCCGTGGATGTCCGACGGCTTTCTGTTCTCCCTGTTGTGGTACAAAGGCGAAATCATACAAATCGATTTGCCTGATTCCATCGAGGTGCAAGTGTCAACCGTGGAGGGCGGAGCCAAAGGCGATACCGCCAGCGGTAAAGTTCTCTCCAAAGCCATCCTCGAAAATGGGCTTGAAATTCAGGTTCCCACTTACGTCAAGGAGTCCTCGCGCATTAAAGTGAACCCCAATACGCGCACCTTTCTTTCCAGAGCCTGATCTCACAAGCAGAATATCGTCATGGGAAGGTCCTTCTACAACTATCTGTTAATTACTCTCAATTATTGGGGGTTTACGATTACAGATGGCGCTTTGAGAATGCTGGTGGTCCTTTTCTTTTATGAATCGGGATACAAACCGCTGGAAATCGCACTGCTCTTTCTCTTTTATGAGTTTTTTGGCATTGTAACCAATTTCTTTGGCGGCTGGATCGGTTCCAGAATGGGGCTGAAGTTCACCATGTACACCGGTCTGCTTTTGCAGATCCTCGCTTGTGTGATGCTGGCGGTGAATCCCCACTGGCTTTCCATACCCTTTGTGATGGCCGCGCAAGCCATTTCCGGCGTGGCAAAAGACCTCAATAAAATGAGCGCGAAAGCCGGCATTAAACTGTTTACTCCCGGTGATTCCTCTTCCGCGCTCTTCAAATGGGCCGCTGTGCTGACGGGTTCAAAAAACGCCCTCAAGGGCTTTGGCTTCTTTGTTGGCGGTTTCCTTCTGAACGCGTTGGGCTTTCAAAAAGCGCTCTACTCCATGGCCGGAGGACTTCTTCTGGTGTTTATCATCACAGGTGTTCTGTTGCCTGGAAAATGGGGTAAATCCAAGAAAAAAAGCAAATTTAAACAGCTTTTCTCCAAAACCAGAAGTATCAACCTGCTCTCCGGAGCCAGATTCTTTCTGTTTGGATCCAGAGATGTCTGGTTCGTGGTTGGGCTGCCCGTTTTTCTGGAAGCGGTGCTGCACTGGGAGCATGTTCAGGTTGGCAGTTTCATGGCTGTCTGGGTCATTGGTTACGGTATGGTGCAGGCACTGGCACCCAAACTGCTCTGGAGCCCGCAAGGAAATAAACACCCAACAGGCAAAACCGCTTGTAAGCTGGTGGCAATCCTGACGGTCATACCCGCACTGCTGGCCTGTTTCGTTTACAGTGAATTGGCACTCAATGCAAGTGTGACCGCGGGTTTAATTGTTTTCGGTGTCGTGTTTGCCCTCAATTCAGCCGTTCACTCCTTTTTGATTCTGGACTATTCCGATCACGATAAAGTGGCTATGAATGTAGGCTTCTATTACATGGCCAACGCCGGCGGGAGACTGGCCGGAACGGTTCTTTCCGGTTTGCTCTATCAAATGGCGGGTCTCGCGGCCTGCTTAATGGCGTCTTTTGGCTTTCTGCTCCTTGCTACCCTCATAACCAGCAAACTGCCAGAAGGGGAGCCGACTCGACCAATGATTCGGCAATAGGGTGATCAGACGGCTCACAGCTTGATCTGAAAAAGCCAATCACGCCTGCATGCCATTTAGATGAATCAGCCACTTCAAGGCGTTGCAGTGTTGCAAGGGCGGGGCGTTTGTGTCATGTACAGGCTTTCTGAAGGTCTGGATTGAACCGCGGTTAGCAGATTTTGTGCGGGTGGTACGCCGGTCTTCTTTTCTTCGGATAAGCTATTCCTGCTGGGCAGCAAACTCGATAAGGGTTTAACCTTTGGGTTCTCTCATGTAGAATGGTGGTGTTCTGTAAGGAACGATCTTTTCTAAGAGGTGTGAAAAGGAATGACTACCATTATTTTTATAGCGGTTTTAATTGCCATAACCTATGCCCTTTCATCCACACCTCAAACAAAGAAAAAGAAAAAAACGGCTTCTTTCGGTGGTCGTCAAAAGAGGTGGTCGTCTTCGGCCAGACCCGCCTTGCCTGTGGATAAAGGCCAGATGTTGCGATGCCATAATTGCGGAGCGTTCTTTCCTGAGAGCAGAGCCATTCGCTCGCAAGTTCACGATTTGGAGCTGCACTTCTGCTCGCAAAACTGCAAAGCGCATTTTAAAGTGCAATGAAGAAGAAAAGAGTTGTCGTGGGCCTTTCCGGTGGTGTGGATTCGGCTGTGGCCGCTTTGCTGTTGGTTCAGCAGGGCTATGATGTTTTAGGCGTTTTCATGAAGAACTGGGAAGATGACAGTCCGGAATGCACAACCGAAAACGATCAGCGCGATGCCCGTCTGGTGGCGGATACCCTGGGTATTCCTTTCTATACATTTAACTTCGTAAAAGAGTATTGGGACAGGGTTTTCACTTACTTTCTGGAAACCTATGCCGCGGGACAAACTCCCAACCCGGACATTCTCTGTAACAAGGAAATCAAGTTCAAGGCGTATCTGGAAAAAGCCATGCAGCTAGATGCCGATTTTATTGCAACCGGGCACTATGCTCGTCTCGCTCGTCAAGCGAACAGCGTTCAGTTGCTGAAAGGTATCGATCCTGGCAAAGATCAGAGCTATTTCCTCTACGCAGTGCCTGAAAAAGCACTTTTGAAATCGCTGTTCCCGCTTGGGAATCTCATGAAAACAGACGTGCGTCAATTGGCCAAATCGGCGGGTTTACACAATTGGAACAGAAAGGACTCGGTGGGGATCTGTTTCATTGGAGAGAGAAAGTTCAAAACCTTTTTAGAGGGCTATCTGCCAGGAAGGAAAGGGGATATGGTTGACCTGGATGGTCATGTCAAGGCAAGGCATGACGGACTCATGTTTTATACAATCGGGCAGCGTCAGGGCCTTGGTATCGGCGGACCGGGAGCACCGTGGTTTGTGGCTGCCAAAAATCTGAAACGCAATCAGCTCATTGTGGTTCAAGGTGCAGATCATCCAGCACTGTTCTCAAAAGGGTTGTCCTGTTCGGATTTGTTCCTGATCAACGGTGAAAAACCCGATTTGCCTTTCCGATGCAGAGCGAAAATCAGATACAGACAGCCAGACCAGGACTGTCAAATCATAAAGGAAAAAAACAGTCAATGGATCGTTCGGTTCGATCTGCCGCAAAAAGCCGTTTCTCCCGGTCAAGCCATTGTCTTTTATCGCGATGACGTGTGCTTGGGCGGCGCTGTAATTGATCGACCCATTCGGGATTTTTAAAACGCGAAGGGGATGCTTTTACAGAATTTTCCAGAGACAAAAACCGCTTATTTTTTCTTTAAACCCCTCTAACTCAAAAACTTTTCACAGCCTTAAAACACCAGCCAACGGCTAAGTGTAAAAAAAGCGAAAAACAGATTGACTAATCTGGTATTAAGTGGACCTGTGTGATATATATAATTTGTGAAATTATTCACAGAGTGAATGGGTTTACAGGAGGGGTGTTTTTGCTTTTGAGGGTTTTTCAGGGGAAGAGGAAAGGTTGAGCTATCCTAAATAAAACCATTGGAGTTCACTTCATGGGATAACCCTTTCTTCCAAGTCATTACGAGCATTACTATGACTTGAAAAAAACAATTGAAAAGGTAAAAAACGCTTTTGAAACATCAGTCAGCAATCCAATAGTATGGAAATAGAGCTTTCAGAGGTGAAAAAATGAAACAGGTCTTAGGTAATGATCATGATGCCCTGGTTGACATTCTAGAGCATTATCCTCGCGGAGAAAGGGATGGATTGATTCCGCTTTTGCAGGAAGTTCAGCAACGTGAGGGTTATGTCTCGAAAAATTCTGTTGTTCGTATCGGGCAGTACTTGAATCTGCCTTCAAGTAAAATCTATGGTGTGGCTACTTTTTACAATCAGTTTCGATTTGCACCACTGGGGAAATATCACATTTCCGTTTGCAGGGGAACGGCATGTCACGTTAAAGGTTCCAAGAACATTCTGGATATACTTGAAAAATCACTGGAGATGAAAGCCGGTCAGACATCGCGCGATGGTTTATTCAGCCTTGAAGTCGTGGCGTGTATTGGAGCGTGTGGTTTGGCGCCGGTCATCAGTGTCAATGGCGAATTTTACGCCAATATGGATGAAGAGAAAATTGAAAACCTGTTAGCCGAGTTAAAGAACCAGGCAGAACTGGAAATGGCGGAGGTCGTGTCATGATGGCGGTGACTACTGAGAGATGCACAGATCGGGAGTTTTGGAGAAACTGCCTGCTTTCTGATGATGTGGAGGGTATGCGAATAGAAAACGAGGAGCGTTTTCTCCAGTATCGCAATCAGATTATCAATAAAACGAAAATATTTGTCGGTGCGGGAACTTGTGGTTTTGGTGCCGGTGCGGGCAAAACCATCAAAGCCATTGAGAGGTTTTTAGAAGAGCACGAGTTTGATGCGGATATCATTCAAGTTGGTTGTGTCGGTCTCTGTGCGGAAGAGCCGCTGGTGGATATTCAGATGCCCAACAAGAACAGGCTCTGCTTCAAAAAGGTTACGGAAGACAAGGTAGACCAATTATTGAATGCAGCGCTCTTTGGCGGGCTTCCCCTGGGCATGATTCTCGGACAATACGAAGTTGACGGAGCGGAAGGCTGGGAGAACATCCCAAGCGTGAACGATCATCCCTTCTTCGTTCGACAGAAACGTTTGGTCTTGGCCAACTGTGGTCTGTTAGATCCTGAAAACATCAATGAATACCTTGCTCGAGACGGGTACAAGACCTTTATCGATATTGTTAAAAGCAAGAAACCCATTGAAGTCTGTAACATGGCCATTGAAAGCGGCCTGCGCGGACGCGGCGGCGGCGGTTTCAAGTCGGGCTTGAAGTGGAAGTTTGCCCACGATACACCAGCCGAAAAGAAATACATGATCTGCAACGCGGACGAGGGTGATCCTGGCGCGTTTATGGATCGCGCCATTATCGAAGGCGACCCGCATCGCGTACTGGAAGGATTGGCCATTGCCGCTTATGCCATTGGTGCTCAAAAAGCCTATATCTACATCCGGGCGGAATATCCTCTGGCTATCGCCCGATTGAGGAAGGCCATCAAAGACGCCAAAAGTTACGGTTTAATGGGTCAAGACATCTACGGTTCCGGTTATAACCTGGAAGTCGTTATTAAGTGCGGAGCCGGTGCTTTTGTCTGTGGTGAAGAGACCGCGCTCATCAGAAGTATCGAGGGCAAGCGGGGAATGCCCATTCCTCGACCGCCGTTCCCCACCACCAGTGGCCTGTTCAATTGTCCAACCGTTATCAACAACGTCGAAACACTGGCATCGGTTCCCGTTGTGTTCAGCAAAGGCACTGAATTCTTTTCGGCATTGGGTACAGAAAAGAGCAAGGGGACCAAGGTTTTCGCGCTTTCGGGAAACATCGCCCGTTCGGGTTTGGTTGAAGTTGAAATAGGCACCAAGATCAGGGACGTGATTTTCGATATCGGCGGTGGTATTCCCGATGGTTACAAGTTCAAAGCGGTCCAATTTGGCGGTCCATCCGGTGGATGCATTCCCGAAGCGTTCCTGGACCTGGAAATTGACTACGAAACGCTGCAATCAGCGGGCGCCATGATGGGTTCCGGTGGCATGGTTGTCATGGATGAACGCACTTGTATGGTTGATCTCGCCAAGTACTTCATGCAATTCATTCAATCGGAGAGCTGCGGTAAGTGTATTCCATGTCGGGAAGGCACCAAGCAGATGCTGGAAATACTGGACAGTCTCACTCACAACCGGGCACAAAACCCCGGGGTGGGCTCCTTGATGCGCTTTAAGTCCGTCACTCGTTTGGACACTTTGGCCAAGGTCATTAAAGATACCAGTCTGTGCGGGTTGGGTAAATCGGCTCCTAACCCTGTGCTTTCAACCCTCAAATGGTTCAGGGATGAATATGAAGATCACGTATTTGATCGAGTCTGTACCTCAGGAACCTGTACCGATCTGGTGAAACTGCGCATCGATCCCGATGTGTGCCGCAACTGCGGACTCTGTGCCAAGAAATGTCCAACTCATGCCATTTATGGAAACAGAAAAGAGGGTTATCGAATTGAATTGTCAGAGTGCATCAACTGCTTTAATTGTCAGGATGTATGCAAATTTGAAGCGGTTTTGGCGGAATAGGAGCGTCTCATGAAAATAAAAGTGAACGGTTTAGATAAAGAAGTTGAAAAGGATCAAACGATTCTTGAAGCCCTCCAGTCTGTGGGCATTGAAGTTCCGACCTTGTGTCATATAAAAGGCCTGTTTCCCAGTGGTGCTTGCCGCATGTGCATTGTTGAAGTGGAAGGTTTTCCCAATTTAATTCCCTCTTGTGCCTACCCCATAAGTGAAGGAATGGTGATAGAAACCCACTCCCCACGCGCTGTCCAGGCCAGGAAAATGATTATTGAATTGCTGCTTTCCAATCACCCGGATGACTGCCTGTATTGCGTGCGAAATAAAAACTGTCACCTGCAGGACCTGGCTGCCGACTACGGTGTTCGTGAAAGAGTGTTCTCCCAGCCCAAGCCCACACACGATATGGATGTCTCTTCACCCGCTCTCATTCGGGATCAGGCCAAATGTATTCTCTGCGGCAAATGCGTCAGGGTTTGCGAAGAAGTAATGGGTGTATCGGCCATTGATTTTGTTCATCGCGGCAGTAAAACCATTATTGCTCCCGCCTTTGAAGAAGGCATGAACATGTCCAGCTGCATTAACTGCGGACAGTGCATCGTTGTTTGTCCAACCGGCGCGTTGCGGGAACAGAGTCATACCGATCGCGTGCTGCGTGCCCTGATGGATCCGGACATTCACGTTGTCGCTCAACACGCGCCAGCCATTTCAGTGACCCTTGCAGAAGAGTGGGGTCTAAAAACAGATGCAGATGCCACCGGCATTCTCAACGCGACGCTCAGGAAATTGGGATTTGACTCCGTCTTCGATACGGGCTATACGGCCGACCTCACCATTATGGAAGAGGCCTCTGAATTGGTTCACCGCATTCAGAACAACGGTGTGCTGCCTATGATGACGACCTGTTCTCCCGCCTGGGTCAAATACATGGAGCAACTCTATTCCGATTTACTTCCCCATCTCAGCAGCTGTAAGTCTCCTCATCAGATGATGGGCGCTCTCACGAAAACAGTCTATGCGGAAAGGGAAGGCCTTGACCCGGACAAGATGTTTGTCGTCTCTATCATGCCTTGCACAGCCAAGAAGTTTGAGGCGGATCGGGCTGAAATGAGAGTGGACAACAGACAAGACGTGGATGCCGTGCTGACCACTCGTGAACTGCTTCGAATGGTGAACACCTTTGGCCTGGATGTTTCCACACTGTCTCCCGCTGAAGCCGATTGCCCGTTCGGTGAGCGTTCCTCAGCCGGAAAGCTCTTTGGTGCGACAGGTGGTGTGATGGAAGCAGCCGTTCGCTCCGCTCAATACTTCATTACCGGTGAAGATCCCGAAGAATGGGACGTGGTTGCAGTCCGCGGTCTCGAGAACATGAAAGCGGTGACGTTGAAAGTGGGAGATTTAGAAGTCAATGTGGCTGTTGTCAACGGTGTGGGAAGTGCCAAGGCTGTACTGGATGAAATTCGTGAAGGCAAGAGTAACTTCCACTTTGTGGAAGTCATGTCCTGCCCCGGTGGCTGCATTGGTGGCGGTGGCCAACCTCTGGTTACCAATCCCGAGCGCATTAAAGCCAGAATGAAATCACTCTATCAAATGGATTCCAAAGAAGCGATTCGGGCATCCCACCGGAATCCGGCCATCCAGGAACTCTACGATACGTTCCTGGGTGAACCGCTCAGCCATAAATCGCACGAACTCTTACACACTCAATACGAATCACGGGCCGTCATGGTCTAGAAAGGAGCAATATCATGTTGAAGAAAAAGGCACTCTTAGTAGACGATGATCCCGATTGTCTGGAGCTGATGCAAATGATGCTCGAGAAATTGGACTTTGAAGTTATTAGCGCCACTTCACAAAAAGAAGGGGAAGCATTAATTCAATCCGAAACAGTCCAATTGGCCGTTTTTGATTTAATGATGGAGAACCACGACAGCGGTTTCGTTCTCTGTCATAAGTTTAAACGCAAGAACCCCCATACTCCGGTCATCATGGTCACCAACGTTGCCCGCGAAACAGGCATTCGCTTTCAGGGTTTCAATTCAGGCGAGAACCAGTGGGTCAAGGCCGATGCCATCCTGGAAAAGAGTATTCGATTCGATCAACTGAAACATCATATCGATCAGCTCATGCCTGGATAGTTTCTCCTCAGTCTTTTAGATACTGCCATCATCCAGATTGATCCAATATCTGAAAGCAAAAAGGCCAGGATACCCATCCTGGCCTTTTTTGGGGTTACAGTAGATGGCAAAAGTTTGTGAAAGTGGTTAAAAATGGATGGCGCTGTCAACATATTCCCCCAGTTTTATGTACCATCCAGATTGGCAAACTTCGTTATGTCGTCTTAACCCGATCTGTCGCTAAGGACCCGGTCGCCTTGCGAACAGCGTCCGAGAAAAAATGAGGTCTGAGACTTTTAAACAGCGATTTATTGGCACTTTTTTTTCGATGTTTTTTTCTTTTTAAATCTCTATCTTGCCTGTTTTGAACATGTTGAACTCCTGTGGACGATTGACTCGCACCGCTTTTTTCCCATGAAATATCTTTTACAAACGAAGAATACTGTGTAGAATGGTCGCCTGAGATTGTTTGGGAGAACAGGTTGTCTGTGTTTTTGATTGAAGTGTTAAACAAGTTATGCCGACAGGAGAGCGGGTTTGTATTTGCCTTGATTTTAGTGGCACTTTCGCCGCTCATTAGCTCGTTCAGTGCCACCTATCACTTAGATCACCTCAATAACGAAGAACACGCGTTGGAAAACCATCAGGGTTCTTCCCATGTACACCTCGTCCAACGGCATTCCTGTCACACCCATGAACTTTCAGATATCTTGACCACTGCTTTCACCAACAGCAAGCACGCTTGCGGTAATTGTTTGGATATCATTCCCAAACTACACGGTCAAAACACTTTGAGTGACTCCAGCCATCGGGGCGTATCTCATTTTGAAAAAGAGCGTCATACTAATGGCTTCCAGGCTCTATGTCAATTTACCGCAGGTTTCACGCACCAAACCGGTTCGGAACTTGGGTTGGCCAGGCATATTCAAACAACCGTGCTCATAATTTGATACTCCCGCGAGCGAAACAGGCGTTCAATGAGCCCGGTGACTTTGCTGAAAAGCCAGGCTTCCATATGCGTTGATGGCCCTCCCTTTGGATAAAAGACCGGGGTGTTGTTTTGCTCGCTTCCCGATAATAGAAAACACCTTAGGAGTATCACCATGAAAACAGTAAAATTAGCGGCAGGCATGATCCTGCTTTTAACGGTTGCATGTCAACAGAAGGCCATTGAAGAAGAACACGATCCTCATCCCGAGACACTGACGAGCTGGACGGAGGATTTTGAAGTGTTTTCAGAATTTACATACCTCCCTTCAGAAGGGGAAGTGGAAGCTTTGGTATGCGTTACGCGGCTTGAAGACTTTTCTCCGGTAAGTGACCTCGACATCGTTATTGCGCTGACCGATGAACACACGGGTGAGACGATTCATTCGCAACCTCTGGAGTTTGTATCCAGGGGAATCTACAAGGGGTTCATGGCCGTCCAGCAAACGCACTACGCGCTGACCTACCATGTCAAGGAAAAGGGTCAAGCCTATCAGATCGATGCTCCTGATTCACTTCATCTTGGCCAACATCATCACGGTGAGGAAGACGAGCACGGAGAGGAGGAAGATGCCGGAGCTTTTTCATTCCTGAAAGAACAGCAATGGAGTGTGGACTTTCAAGTGGGCCTGCCACAATGGGGTCCTGTCTACAAAAGCCTGAAGGCCTATGGCCAAATTCAACCCAAAGCAGGCAACGAAATTGTGATGACAGCGCCTGTTTCAGGTGTTGCTGTTGCCGCCGCGTGGCCAGTGGCGGGTACCTATGTCAAAAAAGGGGAATCTCTGATCAGCATGATTCCCGCTGTGATGCAGGACACCAGTCTGGCCGACCTTGAAACCAATGTCAGTCGTCTCAAGCAGCAACTGACCATTTTAAATAAAAGAGTTGAGCGGATGCAACGGCTGCTGGATTCCGGGAACATCAGTCGATGGGAATTTGAAAATGAACTGCTGCAAAGAGATATCATGCAGTCCGAGCTGCAGAATGCCAAAAAGAATCTGAAAACAGTGAGCTCCCTGCGCAAGGCACAGAAAGGCAAACAGGAAGTTGTCACCCTAACAGCTCCTTTTGACGGTGCTGTGGTGCATGTCAAGGTGACGCCCAAACAGTTCATCGATGCCGGAACGGAAATGATTCACATCGTCAAACCCAATCCCGTTTATTTAAACCTGTCGGTTTCTTTAAAGCAGCAGGCTTTGCTGGGCGGTGGTTTGAAAGGGGCCTACATCAGAAGTTCTGCTCAAAACCAACCGCACTTTGTCGGGCCGGATCTGATTCAGTTCCTCTCTACAACTCCCGGAACCAATCCCGCCACCGGTAAGCTGAGTGCTCTCTTTGAACTGCGGCTCGACAACGAGCTCTTGCCCTTCAAATCCATTGTGGAAGCAGAACTGCTGCTGGAGACCCAAGGGGAGGGTTTACTGGTTCCCGCTTCCGCTGTGATCGACGACGCGGGACAAGATGTCATCTACATCCAGTTAGGGGGCGAATCGTTCAAACGCCATGAGGTGCATGTCCTTGCCATACAGGGCAACCGAGCCTGGGTTGAAGGTATCGATCTGCAACAGAGAATTGTCGTTCAGGGCGGGTATGCCTTGAGGCGCACTGAGATGATTGGCTCAGGCTCTTTTTCCGGGCACAGTCATTGATAGCGAGGAGACTTGAATGCTTAACTACATAATCAAGACTTCTCTGAACTTTCGTGTCCTTGTTTTAATCTTCGGTTTAACGCTGCTGCTCTTTGGTGCTTATGTGGTGAAAACCACACCAATCGATGTTTTTCCGGACTTGACGGCACCCACCGTAACGGTGATGACACAAGCGCCGGGAATGGCTCCTGAAGAGCTGGAACTAATGGCTACGTTCCCTCTGGAAACGGCCCTGAACGGTTCGGGCAATATTCGCCGTGTGCGTTCACTGACCTCAGAGGGTATGTCGACCATTTGGGTTGAGTTCCAATGGGGTGAGGATATTTACCGAGCCAGACAAATCGTCAGTGAGCGGCTGCAAACAGTAACCCTGCCGGAGGGCGTGGAAAAACCGCAAATGGGTCCGATCAGTTCCATTATGGGAGAGGTCATGTTCCTGGCCGTGACTTCGGAGTCCATGAGTTCCATGGAGCTGCGGAAACTGGTCGATACCCAGATTGTACGCAGGCTGCAGGCCATTCCCGGCGTATCCAAGGCAGCGCCTGTGGGCGGCGATGTGATTCAATACTCCATCGAAGTGGACCCCCTGTTAATGGCCCGGTATCAGCTCAACATCGACCAGCTTCTGGATATCATGAACGGTGCCAGCAAGAACTCCGCAGCGGGTTTTCAACTCGATATGGGGCAGGAATACCTGGTTCGCGGACTGGGAAGGGCGGAAAGCGTCGATGATCTGAGCCATGTGGTGGTTAAAGTTCAGGGCGGGATTCCTCTCACTCTTTCGGATGTCGCTACAATCAAAATAGAACCTCGACCCAAACGGGGTACGGCCTCTTACAACGCGAAAGAAGCCATTGTCATCAGCATGCAAAAGCAGCCCGGCATCAACACGTTGCTTCTGACGGAACAAATTGAAGAAGTGCTTGAGGAGCTGCGTGCCACGCTTCCCGATTCGGTTTCCATCTCGGAAGACAGTTTCAGGCAGGCTACTTTTATTGAGCGCGCCGTTTCCAATATTTCAAAAGCGCTCAGGGACGGAGCCATTCTCGTGATTGTGATTCTGTTCTTTTTTCTGGGAAGTTTTCGCACCACACTCATATCGGGTGTCGCGATTCCTCTTTCCCTGCTGGGCGGCGTTTTAGTGCTGTCCTATTTTGGGCTCACTATTAACACCATGACTCTGGGCGGCTTTACCATTGCCATCGGAGCGCTTGTGGATGATGCCATTATCGATGTCGAAAATGTCTTTCGAAGACTGAAGCTGGAACAGCTTTTACCTCTGGATCAAAGACGTTCTCCCTTGCAGGTTATTTTCCACGCCTCTTCAGAGGTTCGTTCCGCGATTTTCTTTGCAACCCTGATCATTATTCTCGTTTTCATTCCCATCTTCTTTCTACCCGGAGTGGAGGGCCGGCTCCTGCGGCCGTTGGGGCTCGCTTATGTCTCCGCTCTGCTTGCTTCCCTTTTGGTGTCCCTGACAGTGACACCGGTACTCTGTTACTATTTGCTGACCAGGGAAAAAGTACTGGCCAGCAGCGAACCCGCCTTTGCCAGAACACTGAAAAACGGGTACAAGCGACTGCTTTCATCCTGTATGAAACATCCCAAAATTATTTACGGTTTGACCATCGTGCTGGTGGTGATGGCTTGTCTCTGCGCGCCCTTTTTCGGCAAGAGCTTTCTGCCTGAATTCAATGAAGGATCGCTGACACTCTTTCTGGCAAGCCCTCCAGGCACGTTGATCAAGGACAGCGACGCCATAGGGACGGATATCGAGAAAAAACTACTGGAGTTTCCCGAGGTGGTTTCCACCCTGAGACGCACCGGACGAGGTGATTTGGATGAACACGGCATGGGCGTTCACGCTTCTGAAATTGAAGTCGTCATGAAACAGGGCCGCCCTCAGGAGGAACTGCTCCAATTGATGAGAACATCCACTTCGTCGGTGCCAGGCGTGAATGTCAGCTTTGGACAACCTATTTCTCACCGAATCGATCACATGATATCCGGGAGTAAAACCAACTTGGCCATTAAAATATTCGGTCCCGACCTGGCCGTATTGAGGGATCTTTCAAGACAGGTCATGGCGAAAGTGGAGCCCATTGGCGAAGTGGTCGACCTCAGTAACCAGGAACAGTCTGTTATTCCACAAATTCTGATCGACTTCGACGATTCCTCCATGGCCAAAATGGGTCTGCAGCCCGCGACACTGGCGCGTTCGGTCGAGGCTTTGTTCCAGGGCACCCTGGCCGGAGAGATGGTTAAAGACGGGCTTGTTTCTCAAGTCATGATCAAGTTCCCGGAAGAGCTCAGGACATTCAGAAAGCAGATTCCCGATTTGCCGATTATGCTGAATAACGGTCAAATTATCAATTTGGGCGATGTAGCGAAAGTGCGTGAGGACTTGGGTCCCAGCCTCATTCGCAGAGAAAATGTGCAGCGGCTGGCGGTACTGACCGCCAATATTTCATCCACCGATAAAACAGGTGTGGGCGAGAAAGTGTGGCAGGCTATCCATGAAATCGATTTTCCCAATGGTTACTACGCCACCCTGGAAGGTCAATTTGAGGAAGCGTCAAAGAGTCTTCGCACATTGAGCATTTTGACGGTACTTGTTCTGCTGGGAATCTACATCCTGCTTTTCTCCGCTTTCCGAAATCACATTCACACCTTGATTGTGTTGACTAATTTACCCTTGGCTCTGATAGGAGGCATTTTCGCTCTCTGCATTGGCTCGAAAATTCTGAGTATCGCCTCCATGGTGGGTTTCATCACGCTGTTCGGTATTGCGACAAGAAACGGCGTTTTACTGGTCACGCACTATCAGCACCTGGTTGAGAACGAAGGGAAACAGAAACGCGATGCCGTTGTGACAGGCTCCATCGAACGTCTGCTGCCGATCCTGATGACAGCACTCACCGCCGGTTTGGCTCTGGTTCCCCTGGTCTTTCACGGTGCTGAACCCGGCAATGAAATCCAGAGCCCCATGGCTGAAGTCATCTTGGGAGGCTTGGTCAGTTCAACGCTGCTCAACATGATCCTGGTCCCTCTGCTCTTCATGAAATGGGGATACCGATCTAAAGCAAAAAAGAGTCAGGCACGGGAGGTTGTATGATGCGTGACACCATGAAAACAATAAAAAATTTCCTGCTGATGGGTTTGTTTCACTGCGCGCTCGGCGGTTTGAGTCTTTACGCCCTGGACTTTAAACATCTAAGTCTGGAAGACGCGTGCCGGTTAAGCCAAAAGCACCATCCTGCGATTCAAACGGCAAAAGCGGAACTGGTTGACCGGGAACTGGCCCTCAAGCAGGTGCAAAGGTGGTCCAACCCCGAAATGGAGCTGAATTTAGAGAACATCGACTCCACTTCCGGTTCCGATCCAGACGGTGAAGAACTCAGTGAAGAACGGGAACTGGTTTTCTCACAGTCTCTTAGGCTTCCTGGCTACAAGAACGCTCAGCTTGACGAAAGCCAAAACCAGCTGGCCGTTTCCAGGTTGAAATTGAAGTTGGTGGAGCGAGACGTGGTGCTGAAGACATCGGAAAGGTTCTGGAAACTCTTTGCAGCCCAAAAAACCGTTGAAATTCATCAATCCACTCTGCGCTTCCTGAAACGTTACGCTCTGAGACTGGAACAACTGCTTAAAGAGGGAAAAATACCGAAAACCGATTTCAGACGCATTCAGTTGGAGAGCGGCTTGGCTCAGCAAAAGCTGGACAACGCTCTAAGACTGCAAACGACGGCCAGTCTGGAGCTTCGACAATTGTGGGGTTTGAGCGAGGTGAAGGAAATTCAGGTGGCAGGGGAGTGGGAACACGTTGAACTGCCGGAGCCCGATCAGTTTTCCATTGACCAACACGCCGTTATCCAACTGGCAAAGCTGCAGGTTCAGCAAGCGGAACTCCAGGAAAGGTTGCTCGAGAAAAGCAACTTTTCAAATATCAGCCTCAAGGCGGGCATCAAGAATCACCCTGCCATCCAGGCAACGGGTGTGCAGGTTGGTTTGAGTCTGGAACTTCCAGTCTTCAATCGCAGGAAAGAAGAAATTCAACGTCAAAGTAACGCCAGGCTGAATCAAGCCTACCGCCAAAAAGTAGATCGCGGGAGGATCGCTTCCAGGATCGACGAGCTAAATGCCAATTTGCGTGTGATCGCCCGTCAACTTGAAAACTACGCCGTGAATCTGCTGCCCCTGGCTGAGACAGAGATGGAATCCATTCAATTGAGCTACGAAGAAGGCTACCACGGTTATCTGGATGTACTGGATCGATTGCAAAACACAACCGAATTGCGGCTTCAATACAACGAACTACTCCTGGAAAACCGCATACAGTATGACCAGCTGATGTACTGGCTGGAAGACTGATTGGTTGGTATTTTCAGTAGAACGGTTTCGAGTTGAACTGCATTCCTGTTGGCCTGAAGCTTGATGTGTGAGCAATGAGCGGCGGTCAAGCGGATCTTCCAGAGTAAACACCATAAAAAACGACATAAATCATTTAATTAGTGAACTTTATTCGTTTTAGACTGTATTTATTAGTGGATGTGCAGCCACTACTCATGACAGTTTTGGCTTGCAATGCCGAAAAAATCTGCTATCTTTTGGATTACGGTTAAGCCATTGAATTAAAATATTTTAAGGTATGCCCACTAAGGCAAAGTCAGGAAGTCAGGTGTAAGTTTTTTTAGTTTCAAAAGTTCCAGTGGAATCAAAGTCCGCAAGCTCCAGTAAGATCCTATAAAAAACAGGAGTAGATCACGTCACAAACAAGGTTCAAAAATCATACTAGCAGGAGGTTTTTATGGTGTTTCTCATTTCTCTCATTTTCAGTGGAGAGCTTGTATTTCAAAAAGCCACCACACATAACTTAAACCCAGTTGTAGTCTCTGCTTTTTCTATAAACAAAAACGACGATGTATGTATTGTCTCTAATAGGTTGTCCTTGCTTTTTGGAAAAATCGATGCATTATCCCACGTTAATTTCCCAATTTCAAAAAGCCATAAAATAATCTGGGTAGAATCGCTAAAGTCATTTGTCCTTTCTGATTACCAAAACAACCTGGTTTCTTTCTGGGATAAAAATGGATCTCTACTTGGGAAGAGAAATATTTACCCGGAAAAATACAGAGATTATTTATTTCTACCCGAAAACAAGGTCATAAGAGTCAAAGAAGATTTAAATGGCCCTTATACAATCCAGTTCTTATGTGAAGAGAAACCTGTTTTCTCATTCAATGACAATGATAACTCGAGGTTACGTGAAGGAACTATCGTAAAAAGATTGAATGAGCCTTACTCTATATGGGGTAATTGTGAATCTCATATTTGTTTCTATTATTCGAAACTCAATTATTTAACGCTTATAAGTGTGCATAGTCAAAATGAGATTACCCAGCTCCCTATCGAAGAAGATGCAAATATTGAGTGTATTTTATTTTCGGACGATCAAACTATACTGACTTGCTCTCCTCATGGTCGATATCAAAAAAAAGTAACCCTTTTCGACCTCACAAAGGGGGTATCTCACTCAGGCCTTCTGTTTGATTATCCAAAAGCTATTTCAAATGGGAAATTATACCTTGTTGATAAGAATATTGTTGAGGTCTATAATTACAAAGTTTCTTATGATTAGATATTGACCGTTCGTTTTCATTTTGGTGAAAATCAGTGTGTTAAAAGATCATTCGGAGATTTAAACGAAAATATTTACAACGATTCGTGTTATTTTAAGGAGTGCTTGTATGGTTGCTGGAATTCCTGTTCAGCACCAAGATGATGGTGATCCATCTGATGGCGGATCAGCTGGCTGTGGTCAAGCGTGGCACTGTTGTAATGCAAGAGCAGGTTTTAAAGTTGCTGCCAGAAGTGAATGTACATACCGTTCTACTGGCAACCTGATTGAGGGAAGGAGTCTATATATACAATGTTGACAAAATACTCTTTAGCCAGGGTCGTTGTACTTGTCCCGCTTTTGTCATTATGCGTTTTTGGATATGAAAAAATAGATATGGCGAAGTGGGACAATCCTGTCTATTTCACTACAAACATAAGAATTCATGGTGACTTAATTTCTGTTTTCGATTCAAAAGAGTGGAAGCTGAAGCTATACGATGTTTCAAAAGGCCTGGAGTCGCCAACGTTTCTTTGGGAGACGACCGGAGCAGGACCAGGTCCCAATGAAATTCCAAAAGACACCAAAGTTAACAATGTTGCTGTCGACTTGAACCATTCCGAAGTCTGGATGAGTCATCAATACGGTTTCAAGGTATACGATCTCCACAGTGGCGTTCAAAAACGAAATACGGTAATGCCATTTAACGCCGCCTGGGTTGAGATAAACGCTGGATCTGTCTTTATAACAAGTGAGAAGCCCTTTCAGAAAAGGGTTGTTCTTCAGGAATTAAAAGGAACCCTTGACCCCAAAGTTGATGATCTATCTCCTTTTATTGTTTCATCCATAGAACACCCAACTGGAATACCCGTGACTGACTCGGGAGCTTTTTTGAACTTGCGACCCGAATTGTTTTTTCTAAATGGAAGATTTTATGCGTGGGAATTCATAATTGGTGAGCTATGTATCATTGAAAACAATCAAATAACTGCATTTGAACGGATTCCACAGCATCATTATTTATCGAAAAGAATGAAACCTGTCAGTTACGATGGTATAGCCAACCAGCCATCGATGCAGGTTATGGGTATTCCTTTTCCAGAGTGTGGCATGGTCTATTCGGAAGGCACGATTTGGACATCTCTTTTTTGCCCCAGAGATCCTTATCCCATGAGGGCCTTCGTTCAGTTAGACGAAAACGGAAAAGTTGTCGGTAAATACACTCACCAGCTTTTCAAAGACTTTGAATCTATCTTCAGGTGTTATCTCTTGAGTCTGGAGGATCATACTTTCATTGTATTTGATGCTGTCGAAGGCGACACAATATATAAAATTCCAAAGCGTGAGCTAATCAAGCTCTGACAACCATTTTTTAGTCATGAGGGGCTTTTCCTTCCTCAAATCATTCTTAGCATTTTGAAGAAACACCAGATGGATAGATATGGATGAAATTTTTCCTGAAACCGAAAGTCATTGTAGAGATATAACACGCTGACTTCTAACGGACGCTTGATTTGCAGGCGAGAAATTTACAAAAGAGGTTTACCAAAGGACAATTCCTACCAGGACATCCAAGTTTCCCCTGTTTTAAAAAAAGGAACCACAGATGGACACAGATAAACACAGATTTTTAAATAGGAAGCCATTCGCAAAATGATTGGTAATGCATTTCAGGTTCTGAATGTGATTCATTAATTAAGAAACTTCTATTTGGGTGCCACAGATTCATTTATGGTTAACTATATCTGTGTCCATCTGTGTCCATCAGTGGTTAAAAAAAAGGAACCACAGATGAACACGGATAAACACAGATATTCCTATAGGAAGTTTCCCACAAAATAATTGGTTATGCATTTGAGTTTCTGAACATGATTCATTGATTAAGAACCCTCTATTTGGGTGTTCCATTCAATTCATTCATTCGTGTCAATTCGTGTTCATTCGTGGTTAAAAAAAGAAACCACAGATGGACACAGATAAACACAGATATTCCTATAGGAAGTTTCCCACAAAATCATTGTTAGTGTATTTGAGGTTCTGAACGATATTCATTAATTAATAAACCTCTATTTGGGTGCCACAGATTCATTTGTGGTTAACTACATCTGTGTCCATCCGTGTCCATCAGTGGTTAAAAAAAAGAAACCACAGATGAACACAGATAAACACAGATATTCCTATAGGAAGCCATTCGCAAAATGATTGGTAATGCATTTGAGTTTCTGAACGTGATTCATTGATTAAGAACCTCTATTTGGGTGTTCCATACTCAAAACTGATACCCTGAAAAACATTCGTGTGAATTCGTGTTCATTCGTGGTTAAAAAAGAAACCACAGACAAACACAGATATTCATATACGAAGCCACTCCATTTCCATTCCAAAATCCAATACGGGTAATGATCTTTTCTTGCAACTGTTACAGGAAAAAAAAAGGTGTGGTCAATATGGTTCAGGCAGATACACAACGTTTTGCCGTCGAGGTAACAGACTCAGGTGCAGGCAAACAACTTTCTGGAGAAGATAGATGGAAATGGCAGCGTCAAAAAAAGATATAGCCAAACCATGAGTGAATACAGAGAGATAGAAGAAGGAAAAAATGCCAGTCTTTCAGCAAGTGCAAATCTATGTTACCCTACAAATTGTACAAGAAGCAGGAGTTCCTATTTATCAAACATATCCAAGTGGAGATCCAACAGATGTGGTACAAGTGATTCTCCGTGATCCAGAATTGGAACCAGAAAAGAGGTGATAATGTATTCAATTCTTGTGTTTTTGGCAATATCTTCTGTTCCTCAGTACTCTCCTGAAGTTTCCTTGAAAAAATTTATAGGGAAGCCCTTGAAAGATGTGATTATAGATTTAAATATTGATTCATCTTCATATGATTTTGGAGGTGGACTTGATGATTGCTTTTTAAAATATTGTTCTTTTGAAGATCGAAACTCGAACTCTTATAAAATTTGGATAGAAACTCCATTTGTTTTATTGCCTAACTTTTTAACAGATAAAGATTACATCGAGAAGAGACAAAAGATATTTGAAGACTCGTTAGAAAAAAAGGTTATACATATTTCACTAACTTGTGAAAAACCATTGAATAAGCTGGTTCACACTGAGTGTAAACCAGTATATGAGAAAGGTTTTTTCCCATTGTGCCTCTTTAAAGGAAAAATATTATCTACATGCATTCATTTGGAAGCCCTCTCGGATTTTAAAATTATCTTTGATGATTGGAATCAAGCTGTTATCTTACGAATTCGATATCCCAATATGAATATCTATGAAATCCAAATTGGATCAGATGATAAAGAGCTAAAAAACAAGGACTTATCAAAAGAATTAACAATTCATGATATTCACAAATGTAAAATAAAGAATGTACGGATATTTTCCGGGGATAAGAGTACAGATCTTGAGGAGCTATTATTTAGCTTAGATGGTCGTTTGGAAAAATAACAACTATTAAGGACACCCGTTTTTATTCCAGTATTTTACTTTTGCCACATTTTGAATAGGTGATTATCCTTAACAATCTTTACAGTATTGAACGCAGGGTGTTTTCTGTCTTAAAAACCGCATTCGTAAACCATAACGAACTTTTGCCAATACCTCTGTGTCCATCCGTGTCCATCAGTGGTTAAAAAAAAGGAACCACAGATGAACACAGATAAACACAGATATTCCTATAGGAAGCCTCCCACAAAATCATTGGTAATGCATTTGAGTTTCTGAACGTGACTCATTGATTAAGAACCCTCTATTTGGGTGTTCCATTCAATTCATTCATTCGTGTCAATTCGTGTTCATTCGTGGTTAAAAAAAGGAACCACAGATGAACACAGATAAACACAGATATTCCTATAGGAAGTCTCCCACAAAATCATTGGTAATGCATTTGAGTTTCTGAACGTGACTCATTGATTAAGAACCTCTATTTGGGTGTTCCATACTCAAAACTGATACCCTGAAAAACATTCGTGTGAATTCGTGTTCATTCGTGGTTAAAAAATCATCCGTGTCCATCTGTGTCCATCAGTGGTTAAAAAAAGGAACCACAGATGAACACAGATATTCCTATAGGAAGTCTCCCACAAAATAATTGGTAATGCATTTGAGGTTCTTGGCGTTCATATCGGAAATTCATTAATTTAAAAACCTTTATTTGGGTGTCCTGTGTTCAGCGACCTTGAATACGCTGTAAATATAAAAATATCTTTATTTTTTTGTTTAATTTAAACACAAATTGACATTGTTGCTATCTTAATTGTTAAAATAGTTTGTATCACAATTGCCCGGTTGTCCGATTCTATTATCCCCAACAGACCGGAATTTGCTAGTATAGGGCTCAACGAAACACTGAAAGTCTTCAGGAATAGGCTTTTCGGTTTGGAGGTTAATATGAAAAAATCAAGGCTGGCATCGATTTTAGTGTTGATACTTTTGTCGTGTTCCATTTTTGCACAGCAAAAAACCAAACAATTTGATCCCAATGAGGGCACAGGTAAAGTTCCAAAACTGGTAATCCTAAAGACGGATCATGACTTTGGTAAAATCGACAAAACACAGAAAGTTACAGCTCAATTCAAGTTCAAAAACGAAGGGGATGGCATTCTTCAAATCAAAGACGTCAAAACTTCCTGCGGCTGTACAGCGGCGAAACCCGATAAGCGCGTCTATCATCCCGGAGAAGAAGGTGAGGTGTCTGTAACTTTCAACCCGGCTCGCTTCCAGGGTCCGATTACAAAAACGGTTACAATCCTCAGCAACGATCCCGAGCAACCGGATTACAGGTGTAAAATTAAAGCCGATATTATTGTCGATATCATCGTTAAGCCTCGTGTTCTCTTTATTCAAAACCTGAAGAGAGGCGAAACTCGAACAGAAAAAATT
>PDUC01000030.1 GCA_002747255.1 Acidobacteriota bacterium
TTGACATATTTGAAATATAGCATATTATATATACGCTATTCAACAAGAGATAAAAAAAATAACTTAACTTCCACCTAATTTAAGTGAGGAATGTGTGTTGCAAGTTGGTTCTCCAATGAGGAATTCGATTGGGCAGGCACGGAAACGCGTCCCGACAGAAGAGCTCCATGACCCTTGACAACACGTCGTAATAACCAGAAAAAAGTAACTTGTCTCAAGATGACAGTGCAGTTACCAGGAGGTTGTGCTTTTTATTCTTGCTGAGTATTTTCTTTCTCTGCTCGCTTTCTTTTTCCGGTAGTTTGAGCCGTGTTTTTCTCACCTGTGTTCTGTTGAGAAAACGGTGCAAGAGTACCCGCCGGAATTTGTGATAGCTCGATTTTGACGTAATGCAGTATGACGGGTGCAATGACCATTCCAGGTATACCCATCAACTTTTCTCCAAGAGCTAAACCCAGGAGAGTTAACCACATCGGTGTTTTAATCCTGCCGCCGATGATTTTGCTGTTCAGGAAGTATTCGAGTTTGTGAATGACGACCAGGAAAATAAGAGAAACGATGGTTAGTTTGACTGAAACGGTGAGCGAGATACCGACGATTAAGGTATTACTCAGAACATTTCCAATGACAGGTAACAGTCCGCATATAAAGGTAAAGAAAACAATGATAAAAGGGTAGGGCACTCCTGCGACAAGCGCGTAAATACCAGTGAGAACAGTGTTAATTGCTGAGATGATGACCTGAGCACCCATGACGACGCGAAAGCTGTCGTAGAAAGTGGAAAAACGACTGGAAATGTGTACTTTCAGTTCTTCCATCAGTGTTTGGCATGTTTTGGGTTTAGGCATCGGGCTGAATGCGTCCCTGATAAAGAGGCTGATAACCATGACCAGAGCGATAATTATAAAAACAAATTGTTTGGTTGCCACTTTTGCAAAGCTCGCGAAAGAAGCCAACTGTTTGGTTACTGTTTCTACAGAAACGGTTTTCAAGCTTTCTATGTCTTTGAAGGGCAGCTCGATGTTTTGTTCCTGTGCGTATCCGACAATTTTTGGAACGGCTTCCTCGACAACTCCGGGAATAACGACAATGGCTCTGTTGATAACAAACCCGAAACTGTAAAAGATGAGGGTGACCAGGAAAAAGTAGAGAACGATACCAACCCATTTTCGCTCTTTAAACTGAAGATAGGTTAAAGCCAGGTACGAGAACAGGATAACCAGGAAAACGCCGATGAGCTTTATTGATGCAAATACGATTAGAGTGAGAATAAGGAAAACATACGAGATTTTTTCAGAAAAAGTCATGATAATTCCGTGTTTCGAGAGTTTGAAGTGATGTATAAAGAACAGCCGATTTTTTCCCAAAATACAGCATTGATCCGTTCCCGTTTCAAAATATGTCTGCCAGGCAGTTCCATTCGAAATGACGCGATCGGTCTGTTTCGGTCTTGCCCGGAACAACTTCCCACGCTGTATTTTCACTCAGAACGCCAATCATGTCAATCTCGCCTGTTGGTGTTGATTCTTCCTGTGAGCTGAGCCACCTGGACGGTGGCTCCATCGAAAAGTTAAGCGGCCTCCTTATCTGGCAAACTCGTATGTTTTCATTGGCATGGTTATTGTCTGTCAATGAACGCATATTTCAGCTGCACATTCTTGTCTTCCTGAAAGTGAACCAACTTATCCGGAAGACGCGTTGTGGTTGTATTCCAAACCCTGCATAGACCATAAAATGAACTCCTGAAACAGAATTTTTCATCCTGGTTTAAGATCAGGGTACTTGACATGGATCAAGACAGGTTCCACTTTTGAGAAAGTCCTCTTTTTAAATTCTAGAAACAAAACGGGAATAGAAAGTCCATTTTTGAATTTTTTAGTGAGTGTCATCAATGGTTTACACAGTGTGTTCAGGAACTGAATGGAGGTTGCGGTGAACTAGACGCCTACACGCTCTCTTGAATCGGGAAAGCGGTTTTCATGTGTTCCAGGAGGCTGTATGACAGTCAAACCGGCCAGATAGAATAAGGCAAACAGTGCCGCGAGGAAAAGGACGGTATCAGTAAGGCAGCTAGGTTGCAGTTCCTTTCTTTTCCAAAGCAATGACAGATGCTATGATACGCTTTCATAATGAGATCTGGGGGCACTCAGTTCCTGACGATAACATGGACGCGTTCAAGATAGTCCTGTATTTATCTAACATATTGATTAAAATGGCTTAAACTCGGGACAACAGGAGCATTGATCATGAAATGGAAAACCATCATACTGGTTCTTTTTATTGTGTTTTTTGGCTTTTTTGTGATGAATTACCTTGCTGGGATGAAAGAGGCTCCTAAAAAGAAGGCCGCTGGCAGCATGAAACGCCTTGTTCGGGTAATGGAGATCGAGACTCGAACATTGGAGCCTGAACTGGTTGTGCATGGTATGGTTCGCTCTACCGAGTCCATCGATGTGATTACAGAGGTTTCAGGAACGACTGCGGAGTGCGATATTCGTATTCTGCCAGGCTCCAAGTTCTCAAAAGGCGATTGTCTGCTGGTTATTGACGAGCGTCAGGCGTATTTCCGCATGCAAACACTAAAAAGTGATTATCTGAACGCGCTGGCCACTTTACTGCCTGAAATTAAATTTGAATTTCCAGAGGTTTATCCCGAATGGCTCAGCTACTTTGAACGCTGCCACAGTGAGAAGGTTTTACCTGACATGCCTGAAACCGATCAGACAAAAATCAAATTACTTTTAAGTCGGTTTGGTGTATCCAAGCTTTTTTATCAAATAAAAAACCAGGAGGTTGACCTCGAGAAGCACGTCATCACCGTTCCCTTTGACGGCGTGATCCTGGAATCGTATTTATCTCCGGGAGCGGCTGTACGAGCCGGGACGAAGGTTGCCAGGATTATCGATATGTCCCGCATTGAGTGTGAACTCGATATTCCCTCGGATCAATTGGAGTTCATCAACAGGGAAGGCAAAATACGGGTTTCATCGAACACACTCGATCAGCCTTTTGAGGCCACATTCCTGCGTGTGGGAGGAGAGATTAACCCCAAAACACGAACCTTGGCTGTCTTTGTCAAGCCCGTTTCAAGGATCGATGGGAACCTGCTTGAAGGCGCGTTTCTCTCTGCCACACTGCAATTCAGGCCCATTGCGAACGCGGTTGAAATACCGATTCGCCTTTTGAGAAGCTCGGATAGCGTCTACGTGGTGGAAGACGGGATTCTGGTTGAACGGTCGGTGCATGTTGCCCAGAAAACAGCCAGCCAGGCAATTATTGACAGCGGTTTGAAAGACGGCGACCTGTTGGTGGTCGATCTTTTGCAGGGTGTTGCTCCTGGCAGTTCCGTCAATACCCAAATACAAAAATCCGAGGCTCGATGATGAAAACAATGGTTCGCTTCTTTGTACGCTACCCCATTTGGGCCAACACGATTATGTGTGCTATTTTGGGCTTTGGTGTGCTTTCTTTTTTTAAGATGACCTACTCGTTCTTTCCTGAGATGAAGCCGAGCATGATCTATGTCATGGTGCCGTTTCCCGGTGCGTCACCCACCGAAGTGGAAGAGGGAATCGTCCTGAAAATAGAGGAGAACCTGGAGGGTATTGAAGGCATCGAGCGGATTACTTCGCTTTCCAGGGAAAATGTGGGTCAGGTATCCATCGAGGTGCTATCGGATGCCGATCTCTATCGGGTACTGGCAGATGTAAAGAATGCGGTTGACCAGATCAGCAGTTTTCCCGTCGATGCGGAGAAAGCCATTATTTACGAGCAGAAAGTGCTCACTCGAGTGATGTCGGTGGTCCTGTACGGCAATACAAGTCTTTTTGATCTCAAGAAAATAGCAGAATCCTTCAGGGACGACCTGTTGGGAAGCGAACACATTTCTCAGGTGACGTTTGGTGGGCTGCCCGCTATCGAGTTCAGTGTGGAGCTGAGTGAGGAGAAGCTCAGACGATACGGACTCACTTTTTCTGAAGTCGCGCAGGCCATCAGGGAATGGAATCTCAATATAAGTGGTGGGAAAATTGAGACAGACCGGGAAGAGCTGCTTATTCGCAGCTATCAGAGGTCTTATGATGCGGAAAGCTTGAGAACGATTCCTGTGCGGGCTGGTGACAACGGGCAAGTGATCTTTATTGGCGATATTGCAGAGGTTGAGGAGAAGTGGGAAGACAGGCCTGATCGTGTTTACTACAACGGGCAGAACGCTGTGGTGCTGTCGGTGGATAAAACTCGGACCGAAGACATTCTCAAATCGGCTGATGCGATTGTGGAACAGATTGAGAAGTTCAACGATGAACACGAGATGATTAAGGCTGTTAAAATCGATGACCGAACCATTAGTTTACGGGCGCGAATCCAGCTTCTCGCTAAAAACGGTTTAATTGGTTTGGCACTGGTGCTATTGATATTGGGCTTTTTCCTCAACCTTCGATTGGCCGGTTGGGTTTCTCTTGGCATTCCCATTTCATTTACCGGTCTTTTCATTGTCAGTTACCTGGCCGGTACAACCATTAATGTCATCTCCTGTTTTGGGATGATTGTGGTGATAGGTATCCTGGTTGACGATGGTATTGTTGTGGGTGAGAATATTTTTTCTCACTATGAAAAGGGTGCTTCCGCACTTCAGGCAGCCATAGTCGGTACCAGGGAAATGATACCGCCTGTGTTTACGTCGGTGGCAACAACGGTCATTGCCTTCTTGCCCTTTTTCTTTCTCGATGGCTTTTTAGGCAAATTTATTTGGAATGTGGCTTTTGTCGTTATTATGTCGCTGGTATTTTCTCTGGTTGAGGCTTTTGTCATTTTACCGGCGCATCTCGCCCACTCCAAGAGCTTGAGTACTCGGCACAAGGTCAGCAAGATCAGGACTTTAATTGAAAATGCTTTTCAGGGTTTTATTCACAAAGCCTATGCGCCCGTGTTGAAGTTAGCCTTGCAGCATAAATGGGTTACCCTGGTTTTCCCCGTTTTCTTTCTCTTCATGACGGTCGGCCTGCTGAAGGGGCGGGTGATTGGTGTGACTTTTTTCCCTTTCATCGATGGTGACACCATGCCTGTCAATATCGCACTGGAACCGGGAACACAGGAGAAGCAGACCTTGAACGTGCTTCGCAAAATTGAGGATGAAGCATGGAAGATCAATGAACAGCTCAAAAAGGAGAGACCCGATGGGCTGGATGTCATTCAGGGGATTAAAACGGAAATTGGCCGTAACAATAAAGGGAATTCGGGCAGCCATGCCGGATCGGTTACCCTTCAGCTTTTACCCGGTGAAATTCGCCAGCTGGCCAGTTTTGAAATTGCCAACAGGCTGCGAAAAAATGTCGGTATTATCCCGGAAGCGGTTAACACGTCCTTTGGACGACAAGGTGTTTTTGGGAAACCGGTCAGCATCAGTTTGTTGGGAGACCGCGAAGAACCGCTGAAACGAGCAAAAGAGGAGCTTATGGAAGCTCTTTCCGGTATGGAACAGTTGAAAGACACAACAGACAGCAGTCTCAGTGGCCGCAGAGAAATCGATATTCGTTTGAAACCACTGGCTAAAAGTATGGGACTGACCTTGCGAGACGTTATGAAGCAGGTGAAGGATGGCTTTTTCGGAAGACAGGCGCAGAGAATTCAAAGAGGCAGAGATGAAATACGAATCTGGGTTCGTTATCGGGATGAAGACCGCGTTTCAATGGGTCAGCTGGAAAAAATGCGTATTCGGACCGCTCGTGGTGAATTTCCGTTCAACCAGTTGGCGACCTACCGCGTGAAGCAGGGTGTTTCCAATATTCGTCATCTCAATAAAAAGAAAGAATTAAAAGTGGAATCGGAACTAAAGGATGTGGAGGCATCGGTTCCCTTGATTCTGGAAGAAATTGAAACGACCATTCTTCCTGATATCCTGGCCAAGTATCCCAGCGTTCGGGTTCTCTTTGAAGGACAGTCGCGTCAACAGAGAAAAGAGGCCAGATCCATGAAGGCCAGCTTCCCATTGGCGTTTATTTCCATGTTCATTCTGGTGGTACTCGTGTTCCGGTCACCCACACAGGCCTTTTTGGTGTTTTCCCTCATCCCCCTGGCTATCATGGGCGCCATCTGGGGTCATGGAATTCAGGGCATTAAACTGAATTTACTGTCCATATACGGCGTTATTGCTTTAACGGGTATTGTGGTTAACGACAGTATTGTTCTTGTGGATCAAATCAACCGAAATTTGAGGCAGGGAATGAAACTCTTTGAAAGTGTACTCGAAGCCAGTATCAGCCGATTCCGTCCGATTTTATTGACTACTTTAACCACTGTTTTCGGTTTGGCTCCCCTTATGCTTGAAACGAGTCGTCAAGCTCAGTTTCTGATTCCCATGGCAACTTCGGTTGCTTACGGTCTTCTCTTTGGAACCTTCATCCTGCTTTTTATTCTTCCATGTGGTTTTCTCGCTATTAATCGCGTCAAGGTGTTCCTGAATACACCTCTCAGAGGAAAAGGGCCCGCTCCCGAAAGCCTTGAACCGGCCGTGATTGAAATGAAATCCGATCGTCTTTTTAAAGACATGGAATGAAACAAGGCACTTCTATTTTTTCCAGCAATGAGATCGCCTAAAATGCTTTCAACCCCAACAAGACTTACCTCAGAGGATCACCATGTTAATTGTATTTGCCACACTCACTCTCTTACAAATTGAGCATCCCGTTCAAGAGAGGACGTTGACGCTCGAAAAAGCGATAAGCCTGGCTCTTGAGCGGAATCCCGCTATTCACATTCAAACCCGGCAGGTAGAACGTGCGGATATCGAAAAGAAACTGGGTGACGGTTTGCGGTTGCCAACATTGAGTTCCAGTGCCTCGAGCTTATTTCGATCTTCGGATGGGCGGCTCTCACAAGGTGCGGGACATGCTGAAGCATGGGGAAACACCTTAGCGCTGGACTTGTCCTGGGCACTCTTTACCGGCTATGAGCATACCTCGCAAAAACAGATTTTTGAGTTGTCTCACCGTTTGCAAAGCGAGGTCTTGGTTACAGAGGTAGAAAACCTCATCTATCAGGTCAGTGCCGCTTTCTTTGATATCGTTAAACAAAAAAACATGCTCGGTGTTTCAGAGGAAAATCTGGAGGTCAGCCGTGAACGATTACAGAAAGCTCGTTTAAGACAGGAATTGGGTCAGAGTTCCAACACCGAGCTGTTGGACGCGGAAGTGGCTTTTCAAAACGATGAAGCTGTCACGGCGGGTCGCATTGAAGCTTTGGAAAACAGTTACAGCACGCTCAAGGCACTGCTGTTTCTTGAACCTGAAGAACAGCTTCGTGTTATGGGAACCATTCCCGTTTTTGAGGATTTACCTGATCTGGGTGTGTTACTGACAGAGATGGAATCACGGCATCCCCAATTGAACCAACTGGATCTGAATCGACAAATGGCTGCGGAGGCTACGAAAATAGCGAAATCGGGTTATTATCCCCGTTTGTCTTTGAATTCGGGGTTGTCTTACAATTTAAATAACAACGATTTCCGTGGTTTAAGTGGCGACACGCACTATCGACTCGGTTCTGTCGGACTGGTAATGAGTTATTCGTTGTTTGACGGCCATCGCAGAAAAGTCAATCTGGCAACAGCGAAAATCAATGAGAGTCAGGTTCAGACACGTTACAGTCAAGCACTCAACCAATTGAAGTTGAACGTTTCCAATTTGTACAAGCAACTGAAGTTACAAAAAAATCGTCTGAATTTACAAGTGCAGATAGAGCAGAGAACCAGGCAGTACTTGACCCTTCAAAAGGAGCGTTTCCAGATGGGAACGATTGATTCACTGACCTTTCGCGATGCCCAATTGCGCTTGTCGAGAGCAAGTCAGGCCTTAATTGCGATCAAACACCAACACGCGCTGACCTATCTCAATTTGATGAAGAGTTCAGGCCGGCTGCGAGCCTGGAATGAAAATCAACAATTGTTGAAATGAGGCGAACCGCACTTTGAGGTTGTCGTTAATTTTGCTAGAATGAACCGGTATGGTAGAAAACACAAAAGGAACGGGAAACGCATGAAAGTTTTAAAGTTTTTCATCATCTTATTAGTGCTGGCACCTTTTAGTTTAACTGAAGATACAGAGTGTTACATTCAAATAAAATTACAATCCACTGAAGATTTTGAGATTCTCTCCAGAATCGTCCAATTTGACGAGCACAGCATGGATCGCATTGAGCCTCGAGCCTACACGCTTTCCAGTCATCTTCCCACCCTGAGGAAAATGGGCTATGAAATTACGGTTCTGCCTCATCCTGGAATAAACCCGTCGGCCAGAATGGGCATGCTCAGGGAATCCAAGACCAAAAGTTGGGATTCCTTTCCAACCTATGCCGAATACGTTCAGATCATGCAGGATTACGCGGCTGATTACCCCGATATTTGCCGACTCTACAACATAGGCAGCACAACGAATACAAACAGACCGCACGATCTATGGGTTGTGAAGATTACCGAGGATCCCGATACAGAACAGGATGAACCCGAAGTTTTTTACACATCCACCATGCACGGAGATGAGACCACCGGCTATGTCACGATGCTGCACTTGATCGAGGAACTGCTCACTCACTACGATCCTTCATCTGCCGATCCCTATGATATGGAAATCACCCATATGATTCAGAATATGGAAATATGGATCAACCCGCTGGCGAATCCGGATGGCACGTACCGATCCAGTGACTCAACCGTATCGGGAGCAATCCGCAATTACACCACTTCATCGGGTTCGCCTTCCAGTGTCGATCCCAACCGCAACTTTCCAGACCCCGAAGCGGGTGATCATCCCGATGGCAACCCCTATTGGGCGGAAACAGTCGCCATGATGGACTTTGCGGAACAGAATCACTTTGTCATATCGAGCAATATTCACGGTGGTGCTGAAGTTGTGAATTATCCCTGGGACACATGGTCCCGGGCGCATGCGGACGACAGTTGGTACGTTGACATCTGTCTGCATTATGCCGGACTGGTACAACTCAATGGACCTGCAAATTACTACACCAGTGTCAACCCCAACGGCATTACCAATGGGTATGCCTGGTATCCGTTGCAGGGCGGCCGTCAGGACTACATGAATTTCTGGCGCGGTTGCAGGGAAACAACCAACGAAATCTCCAACACCAAAAACCCTGCGGCTTCAACCTTGCCCACATACTGGGATGCAAGCAGACAGGCCCTGCTGGATTATCTGAAAGAGTCCCTCAAAGGCGTCAGGGGCATTGTAACGTCTTCAGATGGCACGCCCCTGGATGCCAGAATTGAAGTGGTCGGTTATGACGTGGATATGGATCAATCCTGGGTTTACACCGATCCCGCTGTGGGCGATTACCATCGAATGCTGTTGCCGGGAACCTACACACTTCGCGCTTCTGCTTACGGTTATGTGGATGCGGAAGTTTCCGGCATTGTTGTCGTTGACGGAGATGCTGCTGTACAGGACTTTGTCTTGCAGCAGGCAGAAACCGTTACGGTTACAGGTGTGGTTAGGTCTACTCCCGGTAATACGCCTCTGGCCGGAGCAACGATAGAATTATTGGATACACCCATAAGCCCCGTCACCACATCCAGCGATGGCTCTTATTCCATTGAAGGCGTTTTAGAGGGCACCTACACCTTTCGTGTCACTGCAGATGAGCACAAAACGCTGGAAAGCGAAGAGGTGATAACCACTGCCAATGTGAATCGCGATTTCACACTTGTCCGAATGGAGACCTACCATTTCGATAACTTTGAATCGGGACCAGGTGGATTGAGCGGCACCGGTATTTGGGAACACGGTGTTCCCAGTGGTTCCAGCCCACAAGCCTACTCAGGAGATCATGTATGGGCGACCAATCTTTCAGGTAACTACGGAAACAATGAAGGTGACGCTCTGCAAATCGAAAATCTGGACATACCGTCAGAAGAACCTCAGTTGTTTTTTATGCACTATTATGACTTTGAGAGTGGTTATGACGGTGGTCGAGTGGAGATTGCCGTTGATGGTGGAGGCTTCGCGGTTCTCACACCTGTTGGCGGTTATCCGGCTGACAGTATTAGTGCTTTGAACTCGGCAGGCTACGATGGCACTTCCAATGGCTGGGTGCTTGCCGAATTCGACTTGTCGGCCTATGCCGGACAAACAGTCACCATTCGCTGGTATTACGCCTCCGATTCCACCCAGAACAAGCTTGGTTGGTACATCGATGATCTTGAAATTAAAGGCAAGGCCGAAAATGTCACGGTGGATTTCATCTTTTCCGATGGCTTCGAGTCAGGAGATACATCCATGTGGGATATGCTCATAGATTGATCGTCCTTAGCTTTGTTTCGTTTTAAATAAGGCGTAACACAGCCCTGGCTGATCCCAAACGGGTTGTCAGATGGGTCGACACCTTGCTGTAAGAAGGGCAGAAAAGGCTTGCGGTATCCAAAAGACAGTGCCGTTTTGCGTTTCAGAACCATTGCCAAATACAGCAGTCTGTCGGTTGAGATTGGCAGTGTCGAATGAACCGGTCTTAACACAAATCTTTATAAAGATAATCGAAGAATTCGCTCTTGCCAATGGGTTTACTGAAATAGTAGCCTTGACTTTCTTCACAGCTCAGCTTCTTCAAAAACTCCAGCTGTTCCCTTGTTTCCACTCCTTCAGCGATCACCTTTCTTTTGAGATTGTGGGCCATTGCGATGATGGCAGATGTGATAGCGGCATCATCGGTTTCTTCTGGTATTTCACGAATAAAGGAGCGGTCAATTTTCAAGGTGTCGATTGGAAATTTCTTTAAATAGCTGAGCGAGGAATAACCAGTACCAAAATCATCGATGGAGATGGCAATTCCCATGTCATGAATTTCTGACAAAGTGCGATGAGTGTGTTCGAGATTATCCAGCAAAATAGTTTCCGTAATCTCAAATTCAAGCCATTCGGGAGGCACGGCTTCTTTTTTCAAGACTTTGCGAACTTCGGACAGAAAGTTCTCATTTTTAAACTGGTAACCGGAAATGTTGACGGCAATTCTAAATGGTGGAATGCCTTTTTCCCTGAATTCAAGCCATGTTTGACATGCTGTTTTGAACACCCATAATCCGAGAGGCAGAATCATACCGGTATTTTCAGCGACAGGTATGAATTTATTTGGGGAAATAACGCCTTTTTTAGGGTGTTTCCATCTTAAAAGCACCTCAGCTCCTATGGCTTTACCAGTGGCCAGGTTGATTTGAGGCTGGAAGAGTAAATAAAATTCGGTGTTCTTGATAGCTTTGCGCAGGTCATTTTCAATTTCAATGAGTTCCATAGCCTTTGAGTACATACCCTCATCGAAGAGTTTGAAACTTGCTCGACCTGATGCCTTTGCCTGGGAGAGGGCAGTGTGAGCATTTCTCAGCAAGTGAACAGGAGTTGAGAAACCCGCTTGTGGTTGTGATATGCCCATCACCAAGGTGAGACCTATATCCTTGCCGTTGATGTTCATGGTGTTTTCAAAGGTGCGGAGAATTTTTCGCGCTAAATCCCGGGGTGCATCGGGTGAGTGGATCTTTGTCAGCAGAATGGCAAAATCATCACCTTCCAACCGAGATAGGATATCCGTTGAACTAAGGCAGCTTTGAAGCCTTTTAGCGACCTCAATCAGGACTTTATCACCGAAAAGATGACCGTAGCTATCGTTGATGATCTTGAACCTGTAGACATTGACGTGAATAATTGCGAAGAGATTCTTTAAGGGATTGTGACTGTACTGATCCATGGAGAACTGAATTTGATCGAGAAAAAAATTCCGCTTTGGAAGGCCGGTCAAGGAGTCGTGAGCGTCTCTATTTGTAATGTCGGTTTGTGAGCCCGCCATTCGGTAGGCTTCTCCGTGTTCATTCTTAATGGCAATACCTCTGCAAAAAACCCATATGTATTCACCGTTTTTGTGAAGAATGCGGTGTTCTGAGGCAAAATCACTGGTTATGCCTTGAATATGGTCGTCAATTGCCTTCCGAACTCTGGAAATATCATCCGGGTGAAGACGGTTGAACCACTCCTCCGGCAAGTTCTCAATTTCTTCGTCCTTAAACCCCAGCATGCTTTTCCATCTTGCTGAGTAGTAGACCTCTTCGAGTTGAAAATCCCAATCCCAAAGACCGTCACGTGCCCCCTGGGCCGCAAGGGCGTAACGCTCTTCACTTTTTCTCAAGGCCCGCTCAGAGTGAAGCAGGGTGAGCTGAGTTTGAATCCTGGCCAGGGCAACTTGAAGATCAATGGGTTTGATAATGTAATCGTTGGCCCCGAAGTTGAGGGCTTTGACAATGTCCTTTGATTGACTTAAAGCGGTTGTCATGATTACAGGGAGGATCGAGGAGGAATGCTTGAGCCGAATGCGCTTAAGCGTTTCAAATCCATCCATTTTAGGCATTATTACATCAAGAAGAATCAGGTCAACCGATTTATTTTCCAAGACTTCCAAGGCCTCAATTCCATTTTCAGCGGAAATTGGAATATGACCGGAAGAGCGCAGTAGATCACGCAGTACCAAGCGATTAAGCTCGTTGTCATCAACTATCAGGATTTTGGCTTTTTCCACTTGACCTTGATTCAATACGGATACCTCTGCAAATCCATGTGCTATTGTCTTTATCGTGATAATTAGAAAATGGATTAATTAAAAATAACGGTTTTCCGGTAGTCTTTCGTCTAACCTCGAGAACGGCCTTTTACAGATGTGGTCGTAGTAGAGCCTGAGCTCAGCGAAAGCACATTTTGAATTGGCAATACAATTGTAAAGTAGCGGAATTTGACATTGTCAAGCTGTATTCAAACGAAGTCAACGGCCAATAAAAAAGGTTCATTTTTTAATCTGTCTTTCTTGGGGTCAACGCATGGTAAAGGCAGGAACCCGATAGTCTGCCCGTTGAATGTTTCGTCATTTGGCATGGTTGCTAAGGATGGACTTGTTAAACACTAAACAGGGATAATAGGAAACAGCATTTGGGAAGACAGGAGAAAAATGAACAAAAACAGGAGTTCTGCAAGGTCATTCTTTGTTGAAAGGATCGTTCAGCGTGGAGTGTGTAATTAAAGACAAGCTAAATGGATACGGAGGTTTATTTCAAGACGGTCTTACCCTCTGGTCAATGATTCTAAAAATTCCTTGTTGGATTTGGTCTTCCTGAGCCGATCACAGAGAAGGTCCATGGCTTCAGCAGGGGAAAGTGGGTTGAGTACTTTTCGCAGTACCCAAAGCCGGTTCAGTTCGTGCTTTGAGAGCAGCAACTCTTCTTTTCTCGTTCCCGACTTGGAGATATCAATGGATGGGAAAACGCGTCTATCGGAGAGTTTCCTGTCCAGTACGACTTCCATGTTGCCCGTTCCCTTGAATTCTTCAAAAATGACATCATCCATTCGGCTGCCCGTTTCCACCAGAGCCGTGGAGATAATCGTCAGGCTGCCGCCGTTTTCGATATTCCTGGCTGCGCCAAAAAAACGCTTGGGTCTTTGCAGGGCATTGGAGTCAACACCACCGCTGAGGACTTTGCCGCTGGGAGGTACAACGGTGTTATAGGCACGTGCCAATCGGGTGATGGAATCCAGTAGAATGACGACATCTCTTCCGTATTCAACCAGTTTTTTGGCTTTCTCGATAACCATTTCAGCGACTTGAACGTGACGAAGCGCGGGTTCATCAAAAGTGGAACTCACCACTTCACCTTCTACTGAGCGTTCCATATCGGTTACTTCTTCTGGTCTTTCATCGATTAAAAGGACAATCAGGTTGATATCAGGGTGATTTGCGGTAATGGAGTTGGCAATATTTTGCAGGAGCATGGTCTTACCTGTTCGAGGCGGTGCGACAATAAGGCCGCGTTGTCCAAGGCCGAGGGGAGTCATTAAATCCATCACTCTTCCAGACAGGTTTTCGGATTGGTTTTCCAGAACAATGCGCTTTTCGGGATAAAGAGGTATCAAATTGTCAAAAGAAGTTCTGGATAGCGATTTTTCAGGGTCATCGAAGTTGATAGCTTCCACTTTCAATAGCGCAAAATAGTTTTCACCTTCTTTGGGTGGGCGAATTTGCCCACTGACCGTATCACCTGTAGTGAGCTCGAACTTTCTTATTTGAGAAGGGGACACATAGACATCATCGTGGCTGATCAGGTAATTGTTGACCGGTGAACGCAAAAAGCCATAGCCATCCTGGTGTATTTCCAGAACGCCTTCACCGAATAACAGGCCATCATCTGTTTGGGCGTCAAGTAACTGAAATACCAACTCATCGTGACTGAGCTTGGTGTATCCTTTAAGGCCTTTTTCTTTGGCCAAAGCTTTTAAATCGCTTAAGTTCATGCTTTTAAGTTTGACAATGTTCATAAGATACCTGCCTTGTTAGTCAATTGGGTTGCTGTGTGCGGAAATGGACTTCCATATAGCCTTGATACCTTGACCTGATTCAGCCGATGTTAAAATTATATCACTCTTGGGTAGCTCAAGTAAACGCGAATGATTTACCAGCTGCTGATGGGCCTTGGATCTGCTTAGCTTATCGGCTTTTGTCAGTAAAACAGTGAACGGTAAGTTGAAGTGTTTTAGCCAGTCTTTCAGCTGAACATCCATGGGACTGGGGTCATGCCTGCTGTCAACAAGCGAATAGATCATAGCGATTTGGCGGGTATTCGTCAGGTAATTTTCAATGAGCTTTTCCCAGGATTGCCGCTCTTTTTTGCTGACCTTGGCATAGCCATAGCCCGGCAGGTCGACAAAGTAGAGCTTCTTGTTGATTAAAAAGTAATTGATACACCTTGTTTTTCCGGGTGAGGAAGAGGTTCGAGCTAAGCTCTTTCTGTTTAGAATGCGATTGATGATGCTGGATTTTCCAACATTGGATCTTCCCGCAAAGACAAAATGAGGCAAGTTGTCTTGTATGAATTGGGCTGGTTTTGCGGCCGATATGATGTACTCTGCCGTATGAATACGCATAGTTGGTTCCAAGTGTTCGTGCTTACGTAAGAGCTATCATAAACCTGATTTTCATTGATAGCAAGGAAAGTGATTGACACAATGGTGAAAATTACCCCGCCTTGCTTTGAAGAACCGTTAATTCAGTGAGTTGCTTCTCAAGCATATCCAGACTGAATTGGAAATTCTTGTCTTTCATTTCGGGCAATTTGTATAGATACTCAAGCATGATGTCTTCCAGAATCAGTCTCAAGCCTCTGGCGCCAAGTTTTCTGTCTATCGCTTTTTGAGCTATAGCGTGAATGACTTCTTTTTGAAATGTCAGATCGATGCCCTCCATTTCAAACATCTTCTGATACTGCTTGATCAGAGCGTTCTTTGGTTTTGTGAGGATTTGTATTAAATCCTCCTTATCCAAAGCGTGCAGATTGGCTAATATGGGAACCCGGCCGACAAATTCGGGTATCAGTCCAAAATTGATCAGATCTTCGGGTTCCACATGATTGAACAGTTCGGAACGAGCGGCCTGATTTTTCTTGCTCTTCGGTTCCGCAGTGAAGCCAATGGACTTTTGTCCGATACGCTTTTCGATAATGTGCTCCAGACCGACAAACGCGCCACCGCAAATAAACAGAATGTTCTTCGTGTTGAGCTGGTAGAATTCCTGATGGGGGTGTTTTCGTCCACCCTGGGGTGGAACATTGGCAACGGTACCTTCCAGTATTTTCAAAAGAGCTTGTTGCACTCCTTCACCACTGACATCTCTTGTTATACTGACGTTTTCACTTTTGCGGGAGATCTTGTCAATTTCGTCGATGTAAATGATACCTCTCTGAGCGCGTTCAACATCGTAATCAGCCGCTTGCATGAGCCTCAAGAGGATGTTTTCGACATCTTCACCCACGTATCCCGCTTCTGTCAGAGTGGTAGCATCTGCAATGGCAAAGGGGACTTCGAGCAGTTTAGCTAAAGTACGGGCAAGCAGCGTTTTTCCTGTGCCTGTGTCGCCAATCATTAAAACGTTGCTCTTTTCAAGTTCAACATCACCCTTTTTCAGGGTCTGATTGATTCGCTTGTAGTGTAAATAAACCGCCACGGATAGTTTTTTCTTGGCCAGTTCTTGACCCAGAACGTATTGATCAAGAAAGTTTTTGATTTCCCTGGGTGTGTGAATTTTGGTGAAAGCGGGTTTTTCAGTGAAGAGAGCGTCTTCCTGAATGATGTCGGTGCACACTTCGATGCATTCATCACAGATGAATACGTCCGGGCCCGCGATGAGCTTTCTAACTTCACGTTGGCTCTTGTTGCAAAAAGAACATCTTAACGGATTGGTTGGTTTCATTTTTTAAGTTTTACTCCAAGGCTGTTATTTGGTTCGCGATTCAATGATCTCATCGATAATGCCGTATTCCATCGACTCTGCTGCTGTCATGATGTAGTCACGATCGGTGTCTCGCTTGATTTTCTTTAGTGTTTGTCCTGTGTTTTTTGCAAGAATCTTGTCAAGATTCTCTCGCATTCGAAGAATTTCCTTTGCGTGGATTTCAATATCGGAAGCCTGACCTTGCGCTCCACCCATGGGTTGGTGGATGAGGATGCGGCTATTGGGCAGGGCGTATCGCTTTCCCTTGGTTCCACCCGCAAGTAAGAACGCTCCCATGCTGGCTGCCTGTCCAATGCAAATGGTTGAAACATCGGGCTTGACCAGTCTCATTGTGTCGTAAATGGCGAGTCCGGCTGTAACACTGCCGCCCGGGGAATTGATGTAAATGCTGATGTCTCGATCGGGGTCTTCCGACTCCAGGAAGAGCAACTGGGAAACCACTAGATTGGCGACATAATCGTTAATGGGCATGCCGATGAAAACAATCCCCTCTTTGAGTAGCCTCGACCATATATCGTATGCTCTTTCTCCTCTTGAAGTTTGTTCAATGACAATGGGTGCGCCGGTCATCTTATGCCTCCTCTGTGTTTTCCGTTTCTTCGTCTTTTTCCTGTTCGGATGACTCTGTAGCTGATGCTTCTTCCACTTCTTTTGAGTCGACATCCTCTTCAGGCTTTTTTTCTTCGTCTTCTTCGGGCTGTTCTACCTCGGGCTTGGTCAGTTCATCAACCCATGTTATTTTGGAGGCATCGTAGATCAGGCCTTTCGTTTTCTGCATCAAGAGATCAACACGGATGCGTTCAGCCAGCTCTTCGTCCAGGTTTTCCGGATCGATCATGCCTTTCTGTTCCTGTGGGAAGAGATCCATGACTTCGCTTACTTTTGCTTTAACCTCTTCATTGGTGACTTCCAGTTTTTCTTCATCCGCAATTTTTTCCAGGATGAGTTGATTGCGAACAAGCTTTTCAGCCTCAGCGGCGTGTGTGCGGAAGAAGTTGTCGATCAGTGCCTTTTTCTGCTTTTCATCCTCAATGTAGGAAAGGACGTGACCAAGCTGGTTGCTTGCCATCTGCTGGATCGTTTCAAAAACAATGGAATAGGGGAGTTCAAAGTCGTAAGTATCGCTTATGCGATTCAGTAACTCCATGTTAACCCGTTCTGTTTCCATTTGTTTCGCACTCTTTTCGAGTTTTTCCCTGGTTTTATTTTTCAGGTCTGCAAGGGATTCCGCTTCCTGCGTTTTTGCCCATTCATCGTTCAGTTCGGGTTGAACTTCCTTCGTGACATGCATCAATTCCAGGAAAACTTTGACTTTTTGTCCTCTGGCAGCTTCAATTTCAAAATCCTCGTCTGCGTCGATTACGAGTTCCACATCTTCTCCGGCGTTATTGGACATGATGGCTTCTTTTACGCTTGGATAGGGGAATCTTTCATCCAGGAAGAGTGTCAGATGTTCGTCAAAAAGGGTGTCCTTGTTTTCTTCGAGCATGACCGTCATTTTAAATTCAACGGTTTCACCTTCTTCTGCCGGGCGATCTTTTATTTCCAATGTCTCTGTCAGACTGTCGATCAAAGAATCGAGATTTTCATCTACCTGTTCATCGGTGATATGGATGTTCAACGACTCCACTTCCATCCCTTTCCATTCTTTTAATTCAAATTCAGGTTTTACTTCCTGCATAAATTCAAAACTGAAAGAATCTTTTGCTTTTAATGAAAAATTGAGAATCTGTGGCTCACCCACGGCTTGAATGTGATTTTCTTTGACAGCATCGGCGACCAATTTCGGAATGGACTCTCTTGCAACTGAACTGGTAATTTCCTGCTTGTATCGTTTGACTATCAGGGCAGCAGGTGCTTTTCCCTTGCGGAATCCGGGAATGGATACCATGGAGGCAATTTCCTTGACGGCTTTTTTGTAATGCTGTTCGACGGTGTCCCAGCCTGTTTGAATTTCAACCTGTACGAGAGCAGGAGATTTTTGGGTGATTTTAGTTTCCATTTCGTTCCTTCCACTGTGTTTTGGTTTTGTTGGACCAGTATAAAAAAATGGTGCGAGAGGAGGGACTCGAACCCACACAGCCGAAACCGCCAGATCCTAAATCTGGTGCGTCTACCAATTTCGCCACTCTCGCATCCAGTAAAGCCTTCCGAATTGGAGTCCAGAGGCTGCAAAGCCGTGAGTATACCCTAAATAAGGCTTCCTGAAAACATGGTATTTAATTATTTTCAAAATATTAACTCAGCTGCTTCCCTTTCACGCAGCTCTAAACTGTTAAGTCAGCATCCTGCACACGGCACAAACCCATAATGCTTCACCCGCTGCTGTTTTTTTGAAAGGTCTTCCATCTTCAGAAATCGCGCCCGTCTATAATCCTTGCGAACCAATCCGCGTGTCCTTCGCAAGAAACGAAGCGACTTTGGCCGGGTTTCAGACAGCGTTCAACTTAAAGAAAAAGGCCGTCATAAACGAACCTTAAGCGATACAACCGTTACGAGATAAGTTTTTCATGCCGCCAGTCAATTATTTGGTACAATACATCGCCAGGTGACTACTCGAGAACTCGGGCTGTTGCGGAAGGCGCTTGATTGTGTTTTTTTTGAGTTTGGAACGGGCACAGGTTTTGATGTATCCGGGAAGAAACTGATATGGTGCGTTCTTTTACATCAAAACTTGAGAGCTGAGACCATGACCCAGTCCGTTGCCGGAAGGACTTATCTCTAAAGCGAGAGTGAACGCAGCAGCCTTGTCCGGGTTAAGTGTTTCACCGGGTTACAACAACATGTTCAGGTTAAAAGGAGATGCTCATGAAAAAAACGATTTATTTGTGTGTGTTGACACTTTTAACAGCGGTTTCCGCATGGTCTTTTCAGTCGGAAATAACAGCGTTCTTCCAGTTGGAAGGTGATAAGTTGATCATGCCGGATCCCGATGAATATCGAAGGTGGGAACTCGCAGGTGTTGGTGTTGTTCCAAATGATTTGAATCGCCACAGAGCCATTTTCCCGGGTGTGCATCTGGTCTATGTGGATCCTGTGGCCTACAAGCACCGCCGGGATCGCGGTTTCTATCCGGATGGAACGGTTATCGTCATGGAAAATTTTCACCAGAAAAGTCAGGAAGGAGTTAGCGGAAAGGGCTATTTTGAGTCCGGTCCCAGAGATGTTCTTGTCAGTGTAAAAGACCGCCGTAAATTTACTTCTAAGGTCTGGTCTTACTATCTTTTCACCGACGAGGATATAAAAAAAGGTATCAATAAAAAGGCCGCGATGCCTAAAAGCGATTGTCAAGCCTGTCATATATCGGCTGCCGACGATGACGAAGTGTTTACGTCCTATTACCCAAGATTGAGTCCCGGGAAAACAAAGGCAAAGCCCATTAAATGACATCATTCTGGTCGTTTACCAAGAAATACATGATCCCGTTTTTACCGTGGTACCTGGTTGGTGTTGTCTGTGTTTTTGGAACACAGGCAACCATGGTGTCCATTATCGAGGAGACGAAAACCGCCCTCGACACAGAGTTATCCTTGTTGGAAGTACAGCAGGTTCCAGATGAAAGCGGGGGAGTCCCGTTGCGCGTCAGCGCACAACAAAAAAAGGTCATTCATCCCTTTGTTTTGAGAATCCTGACTCTTGCCGGTCTTCTTCTGATCATTCGGATTCTTTCCAGGTATTTCATCTTTACCCCTGGCCGCATCATAGAATTCAAAATTCGAAATAACTATTTCCACACGCTGCTCAATAAACCGCGTTCCTTTTTCAGTGACTTTGAAACGGGTGATCTCATAAGCAGGGCTTCCAATGATATCGGTTACATCAGGGCAGCTTACGGTTACGGCATTCTTCAGATAGTCAACGTGATTTCCACTTTTTCAATTGGCATTTGGGCTATGTGGAGAATGGATCCCCTGACGACATTCATGATTGGAATACCCATGTTTTTAACCCTTGTTGTAATCCAGATAAGCATTTTTTTCCTGCTCAATCACTGGAAACGCGCCAATGAAGAACTGGGCACCCTTTCCAGTTTCTGTCTGGCATCGTTCAGGGGCATATCGGCTGTTAAAGGCTACCATGCTGAACCGAGATTCAATGACATCTTCAGGCAGTACAGCTTCAATTATCTCAAAACGAATTTGTTAATCGCTGCCGTGCGGTCGTATGTCATGCCTCTGGTTCAATTTTCAGGAAATATCGCCACGTTCATTGTTCTTTGGGTTATCGGACGACAAATTATAAACGGTCAAAACACCATTGGCGAGATTTCAGCCTATATGGGCTACATTGCAATGGTGATGCCTCCATTGCTTTCACTGGGCTGGATGATGAACGTCTTCACCCGCGCTTTACCCGCCACTGATCGTCTGCACGCCATTTTAAAAGACAATCCGGGTGTTTCAGGCTCACCCGGGCCTTGCCAGGGCACACCCTCTTTGACGGTCAGGGGTTTAAACCTCCGTTTTGCAGAAAGCCAGTTTAAACTGAAAAACATCGATCTCTCGCTTCCACCGGGTAAAAAACTGGGAATAGTCGGGGAAGTGGGATCGGGCAAAACGGTTTTAATTGAAACCTTGCTGCAATTGAATAAGCCTGAAAGTGGCCAGATTCTTTTAAACGGGCAAGCTGCGAATGAAATGGATTTGCGAGCTTACAGGGCCAATTTTTCATTTGCCCCCCAGCGGGCCTTTCTTTTTTCTGCCTCACTGCGAGACAATTTGCAAGTCGCCCGCCATCATTTCGAATCGGACTTGTGTGAAGAAGACATCCATCAAGCTCTCGTTACAGCGGGTTTTCAGCTGGATCCCATGCAGTTTCCCGATGGTCTGGATACACAAGTGGGTGAGAAGGGGATTCTCTTATCGGGTGGACAAAGACAGAGAATCGCTCTGGCGCGCTGCCTGCTCAAAAAAGCCGCGATTTTTGTGTTGGATGATGTTCTTTCGGCTGTCGATCAGGAAACTCAAAAGAATATTCTGGACAACCTGGAAAAGCTAGGCGGTGAAAAGTCTTTTATCATCGTTTCTCACCGAATTTCTGCTGTTCAATTTTGTGATGAGATTATCGTTCTTCGCAATGGTGAGATAGCAGATCGAGGCACCCACCGGGAACTGATGAGGAGAAGCGGTTACTACAGAAAGAGCTGCTTGTATCAGAAAGGCGGCGCTTCACAAGGTTCAGAAGGCAAGACGAAATGAAACACGGCAGTAATTTGAGAACTTTTGTCCGCTTCTCAAGAAAGGACGCCAGCTGGTTTTATCTGGCTTTCTTGCTGATGGCTTTGACACTGGCCTTTGACTTGTCCAGGCCGTTCCTGCTCAAACTCGCACTGGGCGATATGGGTAAAGGCGATGCTCCTGCTCTCAAGATCCACTGTCTGATATTTCTCGTCTTGCTCATTGCGGAATATCTGTCCAGAAGCAGTTACTCCTTTCTAGTCAGCCAAGCGTTATTGAAAACAATTAACCGCATACGGGTGGATGTGTTTTCGCGCACGCTGTCTTTTAAGCAGTCCTTTTTTGATAAAGAGCCGGTGGGTCGGCTGCTGACACGTACTGTCAATGACACGGAATCACTTTCCGAAACACTCAGAGCAGGTGTTGCGACCTTGGCTGTTGATTTACTTACTGTGGTTGGAGTTTTAGGTATCATGTTCAGGCTGGAACTGAAGCTGGCGCCTGTGATATTGCTTGCACTTCCACTGGTGGTGGTTGTCGTTCGCTTCAGCGGCATTCAATTAAAGAAAAACTACCTGAAGATCAGGAAGAAGCTGGCTAAATCCAATGCGCTTATGGCTGAGGGCATAACAGGAGTCGAAGTCTTACAGTTGTTTCACAGTGAAGAGTCGTATTTCAGGCGTTTTAAAGACACAAATTACGAATACAGACAAGCAACCATTTGGAACAATGTTTACGATATATCACTCTATGCCTTTATAGATACGGTAGCCGCAGTGGTAACTGCTGCCACACTTTACTGGGCATTTGACATGCAATTTGGCTGGATTCAGGTCAGTTCTGTCATCGTTTACATCTCCCTCATTGAACGAGTCTTTGTTCCCATTCGAGACATGAGCAACAAATTTACCACGCTCCAGCAGGCCTTTGCCGCAATGGATCGAATATTTTACCTTCTGCGAATAGATCGGCAGATGAATCACGGACATCGACCCGTATCGAGTGGCAGCCTGGATGTTGAATACGATTCAGTGTCGTTTTCTTATTCAAGCGAGGGAAAACCGATCATCTCCGACATAAGTTTCAAAGTTGAATCGGGAAAGGTTTTAGCCCTGGTTGGCAAGACGGGAAGTGGAAAATCGACTATCGGAAAACTATTAACCCGTTCCTATGAGCCTTTTGAAGGATCAATCAAGGTGGGAGGTACGGATATCAGGCAGCTGGATACCTTCTCACTTAGACAGCGCATTTCTGTGGTTCACCAGGATTTTGAGGTGTTCCCCGGAACACTTAGAGACAATATAACCATGTTTCAAGATGTCGTGTCCGATCAGCAAATACACCAAGTTATCAAGCTGGTTAAAGCGGATTCCCTGTTGCAAACTCTTCCAGGTGGACTGGATTTCCGGGTCAAGGAAAACGGTTCCAATTTATCCAGCGGTCAACTGCAGCTGATCATCTTCGCCAGGGCTTTAGTTTTTGATTCACCCATTATCCTCATGGATGAGGCTACTGCAAGTGTCGATTCGCTGACCGAAGCATGGATTCAAGAAGCTGTCCTGGCAATTATGGCGTGTAAAACCGTGATCATTGTAGCCCATCGCCTGTCTACCATCGAGCATGCGGATGAAATTCTGGTGCTCGATGCAGGGCGAATCGTTGAAAGAGGATCGTACACGAAACTTTTGGAAAAAAAGGGGGTTTTCTTTGACTTGGTCCAATCTGCTGGAAATCAAATCTCCTGATCGGTCCTGAAATCTCAATTATGGGAGTTGGGGGATGGCCAGTTATGGTAAAAGATAAAAAAAACTCATAAGAGGAACATGCTGTAAGGCCTCGGTTCAGAAGGGGACTTGCGGCAGGTATCCTACGGGATGAAATCAGGTTGATTGCAATAGAGATGGAGGCAGAAATCGAAAAAAAGTGCGAAATTTCATCAAAAAAAACGCTGCCACGTCCAAGTTGATTTCGCTTTACGTGCTAAATTATAACACCAAGAGCTTTGAGTTCACCAAGAGCTTTGAGTTCAGCATAAGCTGAAATAAGACAGGGAGTTAGTTTGTCGAGTTCATTTTGATGGATCGACATGGCAGACTTTACGGTCCGTTTCTGTTATATTTTAGGTAGCGCTGAATGCCTCGTATAAAAAAAAATGCATAAACGAAACAAATTATGTTAAAATCACCCCATGAATGAAATAGTTTAAACAACAAACTTATCAATACAAGAAACTGCCGATTTAGGAGGCTTTAAATGTTGAAAAAACTGATTTTAATACTGCTCATCGCTACAGCACCATTGTTTGCGAAGCTCGATGATTTAGAGGAAGTGAACTTTCCACTCAATTCTGCTGTTGTGGTTGATGCATTTCCCGGGTTGGATCTTCTTGCAGAAGTTATGAAGAAATACCCCGATCTTTCACTGAAAGTAGTTGGTTATACCGATTACATCGGTGGAAAAAATTACAACAAGAATTTATCCATGAAGCGGGCTGAGGCTGTTAAAGCCTATCTCTTGCAGCAGGGTGTTGCAGCATCGCAGATAGCAACAGAAGGCAGAGGTCAGGAGCAATACAAGGCGACCAATGACAATCGCGAAGGCCGCTTTCAGAACCGCCGTGTTGAACTTCTGCTGTACGAAATGGTCAATGGTCAAAAAACCAAAGTGTCTTACGAACGACTTATCGCTCTTTTCTGTGGAAGAGACGTAAGCGGTGTTGCCATGGTTGACGATCACCAAAAGATCATTAAGAAACTCAGTGAACTGGAAACCAACCAGAAAGCAATCCAGGAGGCTATTGCGGCACATGCTAAAGAGGTAAAAGCCAAAGAAGCTGCTGCAGTTGCGGTTGCTCCTGAAGAAAAAGCAGAGAAAGACAAATGGCATTCATCTCATTTTTCACACAGTTTCAAGGTTTCTCCCTACGCGAGTATCAGTTTCGATATCGGAAACGATGACATGGATGATACCAATGGTCGTTTAAGAGGCAATTACTTCCGCCCCCTGAACGACAATGTGGCTTTACAGATGCAGGGTGAATGGTACTATTCTGATGACAACCAGGAAGGCGGCTTTGATGCGGCCATGGTCTTCCAGCGCAATCACTTCAAAATGGGTGGCGCTCTTTCATACAAGAAGATCAATCAGGAAGGCTGGGAATCAGCTTTACTGGGACAGGGTTCTGTCGTTATGAACTTACACTTCAACAAAGGGCACTTTGGTCTCTATGCAACCAGCGGTTTCTCAGATGGCGACATCATTATGCACGAACAAATCGACATAGTGTACGCGCGTGAGACCTATCTTGAAGTTGTCGATCAGATTGGTCTGGATTTTGGTTTCCTGGCGGGTAAGAATGTGGCTGTATCCGGTAGCATAGCGAAGCTCGACACCGATCTCTCAGGCGATTTAGCCGCTGATTTAACCATTGAATGCGTGGCATACGACAATTACTCCTTCTACCTGGAAGGAAGCATGAACCGAAGCATGATCACAGATGACGATAACATGAGGTATGCTTTGGGTGTTCGTCTGGGTGCATGGCATCAACCGCGTTATTCAGAATCAGGTGTCGTTTCACCTATCAAGATTCCCGCCATTAAATACGAAGTCAAGACACGCGAGGTTCGCATAGGAAATACGGCTCCAACTGCTGACGCGGGTATGAGTCAAACAGAAGTTCCCGAAGGAACCGTGACACTCGATGCAACAGCTTCTTATGACAGAGAAGGCGATACACTTACATTCAAGTGGGTTCAGGTCGCTGGTCCAGTAGTCGCACTGGCAACACCTCTTGAAGCCATAACCACTTTTGAAGGTCGTGCCGGTGAAGCGTACACGTTTATGGTTACGGTAACAGATCTCTACGGTGAAACAGGCAGTGACCTGGTTCAGGTTGTCATGCAGCAAGCAGAAGTTCCAGCTCCTGTTATCGAGTTCTTCACAGCGACACCTGACACCATTGACGAAGGCGAACTGGTGAACCTCAACTGGTCTACCGTATACGCTGATCATGTTGTTATCGAAGGTTTGGGACAGGTTAACACATCGGGTTCCATCGTTCTCGATCCCAGAGAAACAACGGTTTACACATTGACTGCCACCAACGAAAAGGGTACCGTCAGTGAAACGGTTACCGTTACCGTTATTCCTGAAGTTGTTCCAGATCCCAACAATCGTCCTGTTGCCAATGCGGGTCCCGATCAGTTCCGAATTACACCCGGAGTCGTTCAGCTCGATGGTACAGCATCCTACGATCCAGATGGCGACACTCTTACCTACAAGTGGGTTGTGGTTTCCGCAACAACCGCTGTCGACATGAGTGGTGCTGACACTGCAACACCTACGTTCAATGCAGCAGCCAGCTCGACATACATCTTTAGATTGATCGTACACGATGGTAAAGGTGGTGTCTCCACGGACGATGTGCTCATTCAAGTTTTCTAAAAAAAACGCCAACATGAAGCAAAAAAGCCCCGAATTTACGGGGCTTTTTTCATAGTCCAGCCCAAGGAGAAAGACATGGGTGATTATGTGGTTTGTGTGAGAAAAATAGAAAAAGGGCAATTTAGCAGTGAACCAGGGGTAACCTATTTCCTGAAAGTGCCAGCAAACAAAACCAAAATGGAAGTTAGCCACAGAGTTTCCAGTAAATCAGAATGGTTTCAAGCTGTACTTGAAAATGCGGTGATTGGAACTGATGACAAGGGAAATGAATATGGAGATATTCTCGTTTTTATACACGGTTACAACAACAGCCAGAGTACGGTGCTAAAGAGGCATAGACAGATAAAGAAGTCATTGAAAAAGGCGGGGTTCAAAGGCGAAGTGGTTAGTTTTGACTGGCCCAGTGCCGATAAAACATTAAATTACCTCGAAGATCGCAGCGATGCTAAACAAACAGCAATCAAGCTGGTGGATGACTGCATTAAGGCATTCTCGATTATGCAGACCGATACATGTCAAATAAACGTGCACTTATTGGCACACTCCACAGGTGCCTATGTCGTCAGGGAGGCATTTGACGATGCAGATGACCGCCCAAGTGTCGCTTCTTCCAACTGGACAGTAAGTCAGATTATGTTCATAGGGGCCGATGTCTCCGCTAAATCCATGGCCGCAGATAACGCCAAATCATCATCGATCTATCGCCATTGTGTTCGCTTGACAAATTATTCCAGCCCTTTTGATGCCGCATTAAAGCTTAGCAATGTCAAAAGAGTGGGTGTGGCGCCGCGTGTTGGAAGGGTTGGTCTGCCGTCAAACATTCCCGAAAATGCGGTGAATGTCAATTGCGGTCATTACTACCAAAAAAATGAACGAGATATTGAGGCAATTGGCACCAAAAGCCATTCGTGGTATATCGGGAACGAACTTTTTGCAAGAGACATGTTCTTTACCCTTACTGGTGATATCGACCGCTTTTCCATACCAACCAGGACTTCAAAAAATGGACAGCTTTACTTGGCCGAAAGTGAATCGTTATAAAGTGGACAGCCAAAGAAGTGCGTTCTTGTGTTGAAATCGCACTCCTTTTGGCGGTCAGGAGTCCTGCCTCACCATACGGTCAAAGAGAGGAAAATATGAAAATACTGATTATCTTCAATAGAGAACCCTATGACAACACCGATGTTACCTGGAATGGTTTGCGCCTCGCGAAAAAACTTCTGGAATCAGAGCAGGAGGTCCGCATCTTCCTCATGAACGATTCCGTAGACATGGCGCGGGATGTCTGCAAGCCGCCAGCGCATTATGACCAGGATCTATCGTCAATGCTTAAAGATCTGATTGCAAAGAATGTCGCCGTTAAAGTCTGCGGCACTTGTATGGCCCGCTGCGGAATTTACAAGAACCATCCCTATTTCAAGGGCGCGGAAAAATCGACCATGTCCGAACTGGCAAAATGGGTGATTGACAGCGACAAGGTTCTCTCTTTCTAAATCACGCACCGTTTTTTAAAAAACTTGATTAAAGTACAAACGCGGCTGCTGATTCGATAGGTAGCGACTTTTCTGAAGATGTTGAAATAGATGCCCCGGCGGGTTGATTTCAGCGTAAAATAATTAAAAGGTGAAAAAATGAAAAAGAATATTTATACGTCACTCACTTTGTTGTTGTTATTGACGGCTGCGTGTCAGTGTAACAAAAAGGCGTCCGTAACAGATAGAAAATCAGCGGGTGTTCCATTGTCTTATGAAGGTCTCTACAAAGGGACTTTGCCCTGTGCTGATTGTATGGGCATTGAAGTCAAGCTTACCTTGAACAGAGATAAAACGTATGTATACGAAGAGGTATATATCGATAAAACCGATATGCGTTTCACATACACCGGCAGTTATACAGTAAAAGAAAACATATTGACTATAAAGGAGAATGAGAGGCCAGTCTATTTTCTGATCGAAGGGCAGGTTCTCAAACTTTTAGATGGTGACTTAAAACCTGCTCAAGGAGTGCTTGCTCCTTTGTATCAACTTAAAAAGACTTGATGTGGCGGAGAGATAGGGATTCGAACCCTAGGTACGCTTGCGCGCACAACTGATTAGCAGTCAGCCCCATTCGTCCACTCTGGCATCTCTCCGCGTTTTGGGAAACCTTTTAAATCAACTGGAAAAGTGGCGGAGGAAGTAGGATTCGAACCCACGGACCCCGCAAAGGGTCAACGGTTTTCAAGACCGCCGCTTTCGGCCACTCAGCCATTCCTCCGCTGTGTTTCCACAGAAGGCGTATTCTATTGTTTTTTTGGCTTCAGGTCAACCTTCTATCTCATTTTTTTTTAAAAAAAAGACGCGCTTGCTTCTTTTCTTTTTCTATGTCAGAGTTGAAGGGTACAGTATGTAGGATCGGTCGTATGGAAGCATTTTTTGCAGTGGATGAAAGCACCCGGAAAAGGGAAAGAGAGAAGGCCCGCCAATTGAGGAACTCGCAATGGTGGATCAATCAAAAGGGTAGAGGGCTTTGCTATTACTGTCAGAGTTCAATTAAGCCGAGCCAGCTGACTATGGACCACAAAACGCCCATTGCCCGGGGTGGCCGGTCCACCAGGAACAATCTGGTTCCCTGTTGTAAGGCCTGCAATACCGAGAAGCAGCATTTAACCTTGTCGGAGTGGATTGCTAAAAGGGAAGCAGAGGGCAACCCGCTGGCCTGTGCCAAACTGGAGCTCTATTGATGTATCACAGTTTGCTCTGACAACTAACTGCACGTCTCGTGTCCGTTAACAAAGCGATGCCTCCGTGATGGTTTCACAAAGAGGCATCACTCGCATTGACGCCCTGAAAAGAGGTGGCTTTCCAGGGTGTGTTTTGCCTTTCCTTTTTGTCGCACAGCTCGGCTTTCCGGCCGGACTTAGAAAATCATCAGGCGCGTTGGGTGTTCCAGGTAGTTTCTGATTTCCTGAATAAAAGTCGCCCCCACATCACCGTCAATAATGCGGTGATCAAACGAACCAGCCAAATTCATCATGTGGCGAATGACGATTTTGTGATCCCTTACAACCGCTTTCTCTTTAATTTCATGAATTCCCAATATGGCAGCTTCAGGGTAGTTGATAATGGGAGTGGCCAGCAGGCCGCCCAGTTTACCCAGAGAAGTGATGGTGAAGGTGCTGCCGCTTACCTCATCCAGTTTGGTCTTTCTCGCCCTCGCTTTTTCAGACAATTCCGCCATTTTCGATGCCAATGACAGCATGCTTTGCTGGTCGGCGTGTTTGATAACCGGAACCATTAAACCGTTTTCTGTGGAGGTGGCGATACCCAGGTGGATATCCTTGTGAAAGACGATTTCTTCTTTTTCTTCATCGACCGATGCATTGATGATGGGGTATTTTTTGAGAGCCAGGATAACTGCTTTCATAATAAATGGCAGATAGGACAATGACACACCCTGTTCGAGCGCGGGAGCTTTGAGTTCACTGCGGAGTTGAACCAGCTTTTCCATATCGACTTCTGCAACGTAAGTGAAATGGGGAACCACCCTCTTGGAAAGTGCCATGTTGTTGAAGATGGCTTTTCGCAGACCTGTAATGGGCTTTCGTTCAGGTGTTTTAGAGCTGAATTGAGCAGCTGGTGCGGAAGGAACAGCCGTGGTTGGTTTTCGTTCCAGATCCTGCAGGGTAATGCGGTTACCCGGTCCGGTTCCGTGAATGGTTCTGAGGTCGATGTCCCGCTGATGGGCTGCTCGTCTGACTGCCGGTCCTGCCAGGGGAATGCCGAAGGAATTGAGAGACGGATTCATGGCGGGATCAACAGGCAGGTTAGGAGCCGCTGTTTCTTTGACTGCCACAGGATCGCTGACCGGAGCGTTGACCGGTTCGCTTTTTTGAGGTACAGACGACTGGATGTCGCTGGTCGCCATGACGAGGATATCCTGACCCACGTTGACAATGGAGCCGGCATCACTGAGCATCTTGACCACGGTTCCGCTGCACGGAGAGGGAATATCCACTGTGGCTTTATCGGTCAGGATCGAGACCACAATTTGATCTTTTTCTACATGACTGCCTTTTTCAACCTGCCATTCGACGATTTCGCCTTCCATGACGCCTTCTCCAATTTCGGGCAACTTGAAATAATAATCGCTGCTTGTATCAGCGGATTCCCTGCTTGTATCAGCGGACTCCTTTTGAGGCGGTTCAGTGGCGCTGCCTATGTCCTGTGTTTGAATTTCAGCCAGGGGCTCTCCCACTGTGGCAATGTCACCGGGCTTGACCAGAATCTGTTTCAGCGTACCTGAAAAAGGGCAGGGGATATCCACTGTTGCCTTGTCTGTCAGCACGGAGACAACAGGGGCGTCTTTTTCAATGGCAGATCCCTCTTCAACCAGCCATTCAACGACTTCTCCTTCCATGACTCCTTCACCAATTTCGGGTAGTATCAATTTTTCTGTCATCTGTTTCTCCATGTCTGTTTTTGGGCAATTCGCATTGTCCTGCATATTATAAGTCAAAAAGTTCAATACCGGAAAGGCATCTAGGCGTTCATGACTTTTGGGTTTAGGTTTAAAGTGGGATCGCGATCCTGTTGTCCTCTGAAAAACGGAACCGACCAGTCTGTTTTAATCGATGGCTGGTCATGTTTCGGCTCCAAATACCTTGCTTAAATAGGCTCTGCCGGAATCACCGATAATGGCGACGGCCAGATTATCGGAAGGCAGATTTTGAACGATTTTTCTGGCTACGTGAATCACAGCACCGCTGCTAATACCAACCAGGATGCCGCGTTTAGCCAATTTGCGAGTCGTTTCAAAGGCATCTGAATCGTTGATGGGAACAATCTGGTCGATGACAGAAAGGTCAAGAGTGTCGCTGATGACATCGATACCAATTCCCTCGACATCGTAGGGTAAGGGCACTTTACTGGAATAAAGGGAATGATTGGAGTCGATTCCAATAATTTGGATAGAGCGGTTTTTTTCTTTTAAAAACCGTCCAACCCCTGTAATGGTGCCGCAACTGCCCGTACCCGCAAAGAAATGAGTTATTTTACCCTGTGTCTGTTCCCATATTTCTGGGCCCGTGGTGTGGTAATGGGCGTGAGGATTGGATTCATTGAAGTATTGATTGGGCATAAAGCCGCCTAACTCACGGTGAAGGCGTTCCGCGGTGGCGTGATACCCTTTTGGATCGTCCAGACTGTCCGTGCTCTCGCAAACGATGGTTTCAGCGCCATACGCTCTGAGCGTGGCCACCTTTTCGCTGCTGGTCTTATCGGGAACTGTAATGATGACCTTGTAACCTTTAACCGCACCGATCATTGCCAGCGCGATACCCTGGTTTCCAGAGGAGGCTTCAATGATCGTGCCGCCCGGTTTAAGCAGGCCGTTTCTTTCTGCTTCCTGAATCATGTAGAGCGCGGATCGATCTTTTAAACTGCCGCCGGGGTTGAGGTATTCCAGCTTCCCCAGAATAGGCGCGTTGGTGCCAAGTTCGAGATCCACAAGCGGCGTACTTCCTATTTCATCCAGGATGTTGTTGAATGAATTCATGTATTTTCTCCCTTTCGGATGTCTATTATCGTTGATCCTCGCGGTGAAGTCTACAATCCAGCTGAAATAATCACTCTGAAGATCAATTGCAAAAATGCGCTCCTTTTAAGCGGGCTCCCAGCCGACAGGGCTGAGGGTGTTCCAATGAATTTGAAGTAATCCGTTGCGGTGACTCACCTGATAAATATTTCGGGTTTCCTGTTATAATATCCTGTTTGCAGGTGCTGTGTCGGTTTTTTCATAAACAGGGGCACGCCGTGACGGGAGCATTTCAAGCGGATTGTTAGGGAGACGGAACCTTGAGCTACAAAGGGAAGAAATTATTGTCCATTATTTTGTGGCTTGCGTCTTTTGTTGCGGGTCTGGCAGTTGTGATGGCTGTCATTGAGCGATTTCTCCGTGATAAAATTCTTCCTGCTCAATTCTGGGGTTTTTTCAGTACACGAGCTTCCATCTTCTTTACACTATTTCTATTTATCATAAGCGTGCTTGTCGTTCATCAGGCCCTGGGGCTGAGAGTGGGAATTACCCGCGAAGTATTGAAGGTCTTGAAAAGAACACCCAGGTGGTTTAGTGTTTTCTTTAATGGCTATCTGGTTTTCTTTTTCATCTATTTAGTAGATTGGCTGGTAATCAACCTGTCCCGAACCCTATCGCCGTCGTTTTTTCAATTTTATTATTCGGGAACCCAGTTTTTTAGAATTTGGTCGAATTTGGGAATGCAAACAGTTCTAGTGGGTGCTTTGGTGCTTTTTACCCTCACTTTCATTTTCGGCTACTTAAAAAGGCCGCCCTGGGAAAGATTCAATCAATATTCTGACAAAGTGAATAAAGAAAAGAGCAAAGCAGAAAAAAAAGTATTGCGTCGACTTGAGAAAGCAGAGCGTCTGATTGAAAAGGGCAGGCGTTATCGGGCAGGCAGGATCTTTGAATCATTGGGACCTAAATACGCCTTTCGTGCTGGCAACCTGTTTGCACAGACAGGACGGAATGAACGAAGCCGGCGATGTTACAGAGTTGCTGGAGCGTACTATCAAAAAGCGAACTGTCCGGCAAAAGCAGGTGAAGCATTTTTTTGGGCCGAAGAATGGGAAGCTGCGTGTAGTGAATATGAAATTTTTATGCATGAAAATGAATTCGATGAAACGAAACACTCGATGGAATCGGTCCTGGACCGGTACGGTGAAGCTCTTTTTCAGCTGGGTAGATTTTATGAAGCGGGACTCCATTACTTCGATCACGGTTTCTTCATGCAAGCCGCCTCCTGTTTTGAGAAATCAGGAGATTACGATGAGGCGGGAAAAGCCTATTCCATGGCTGGAGAGCACAAGAAATCCTATCATCTTCTGTCAGAAAAAGGCATTGAAAGTATGGCGGATCTTGAAAAGTGTCGTTGGCTTTTACAGGAAGGAAAATTTCAGGAAGCGGCAAGATGCTTTGAAGAACACGGATTTTATAGAGATGCCGGAAGAGCTTATGAAGTCTATGGTATGACCTTGTCGGCAGCGAACTGTTTTTATAAAGCAAAAGATTACAGCAAAGCAGTGGAATTGTTCATCGAAGTGGGGGACGATGAGCGGGCCGTCGACAGTTATGAACAGATGGGTGACTACAAAAAAGCGGCTGAATTGGCGGCCTATGTTGGCCTTCAGGGCCGGCAGGCTGAACTCTTTTTAAAGGCAGGGGATACCATTTCTGCTGTCCGTTCTTTCATCCTGATTGATGATAAAGATGGAATACAACGTTCCCTGAACAGCATTTCCGATATAAACAGAAAAGAAACAGGCAAGCTGCTTGAAGTTTTCAAGGTGTTGATTAAACAGAAGCGTATTGCGGAGACTTTGCATTTTTTAGAGTTTTTTTTAAAAGATAAGCAACCCAATGAAGCCACGGCTCAACATTTTGCGCTGCTTGCTGATTTGAAAAAGAAACTCGGTTACAGTGCTTCTGCCGCGGAGCTGACGATTAAGCTGGCCTGTTCGTTTCCAGGAAATCAAGAATTCATAGACAAGGCCATTCAAGCTTCCAGAGAAACAGGGATTCCGTATGAAGCACCAACGGATGACACTGCGGTTCTGGCAGAATCCGATCATACCGACTCCTTTTCCAAATCAAAATCAGATGCAGATAACTCAACGGTTACACAAACCTTTGATCAGGAATTTATATTCGATTTGACCAGCGACGGAAAATTGGAACGGTTTGAAATAATCAGCGAAATAGGCAGGGGCGGCATGGGGGTTGTTTACAAGGCTCGTGATCGCAGGCTGAATAGACTGGTGGCCTTTAAAATGCTGCATCCAGAATACAATAAAGACCCCAGAGTTGTTCTTTTCTTTAAAAGAGAGACCCGTTTTATTGCACAGTTGAGTCATCCCAATATTGCCATACTGCATGATGTAGGTTATCTAAAAGGCCGTTTTTACCTGGTGATGGAATACGTTGATGGGGTGACATTGAAATACTTGGTAAAAAAATATCCCAAGTACATTCGATCCAATTTTCTTGCCCTGTGGTACGAGGCGGCTTTGGGGTTACAGCACGCTCATCAGATGGGCGTCTTGCATCGCGATATCAAACCCTCGAATATTATGATTTCCAAGGATCGTCATGTTAAAGTCATGGACTTTGGTTTAACGACAAATGCGGAGGGAACCTTATTCGGCGACCGCGTTTGGGGTTCGCAGTCTTTTCAAGCCCCTGAGTGTTCTGAAAATGTCAAGGCGAGCTTTCAAAGTGATATTTATTCATTGGGAGCCACTTTTTACCTTTTGGCAACGGGGCAGACACCCTTTAAAGGAGAGGATAACCGCATGAAGTTTGAACCAGACGCCTTACCCGAGCTTCCCGAAAAACTGGTGCCCGGCATGAGTCAAAGCCTTTCAGACACCATTATGAAGTGCCTTTATCGCAACCCCGAGGACCGCTATCGCTCTGTGAAAGAGCTGTTGACCGCGTTGAAACTTCTGGGAACCTTGAAGGAAAGACTCTTTAACTGAAGATCGATGGCCAGCTTGCATGCCTGAAACAGGAATGAAAAGTGCGGCATGATTGACATTGAGATCGATGATGAAGGGACTGCTGTTTTTTTGGGTTTTGCTGCGTGCATCCCGTCAAGCGTAGCGATTACGGTTTGGTCAGTTTAAAGCCATGTCTTCGCCAGGCCGAAATGCCGCCGGATACGTTGTAAACCCGGTTAAAGCCGGCTTTTTTCAGGGTGGCGGCACCCATTAGTGAACGCGTACCAGAGGCACAAATGACGGCCATGTTCTTGCCTTGATGGGCTTTTAATGAATTCACTTGAGCAGAGAGATCTCCCAGAGGAATTAACATGGCATGATCGATGACACCCGATTCCGTTTCGCTTTTTGACCTGACATCGATTAAGACGGTCTTTTCGGGGTTATCGGCCAGCATGCTCGACAGCTCTGCAACAGATAGATTCCTGATCCCAAATATTTTTCCCACAATCACCCCTTTGAAAACAACCAATAAAAGGACGAGGCCAATTAAAACAGTTGTCCAGTTGCTTTGAATCCATTCCATTTTGAAGTCCTCCAGCATGAGACTTGTGACTTAAAGTAACACAAGAGCTCATAAAGAACCAGACCCTAAAGGCGAACCTTTTTTTACTTTACTCTGAACAACCAGATGTTCAGGGTATAAGCCGAGAAAAAACAGGTTGAATCCAAACAGGATTCTATATGACGGAGGATTTCATACAGGAGCCAGGGTGGTTCATACAAGCGTTTTTTTACTTGCCCTCTCATGGCGAGCCGGTTCAACCAATGGTACAGAGTGAACAGGCGAAACAGCGATGTCGACAATAAAACAGGGCCGTCATCTTGCGAGATTCCTCTAAATGTTTGAATACAATAGGCAGTCTCGATCAATCATTTCATGAGGCATTGAAAAGCGAACTAAAAATAAGTAAAATCGCCAAAAGTTCCTTTACTGGCAAGCTCTGTTGGCTTAGAATGTTGACTACAAGGTCGCTTTTTCTCGTAATTGTTTTTTAGACCTAAGGTTATTATTGACAAGAGTTATAGATCACGCGATCCATTAATATCTAGGAGGAAGCTTATGAAAGCGGAGGATGTTCGGAATGTTGGCATTGTCGGTCACGGTGGCGTCGGGAAGACGTTGCTGGCCGAGGCGATGTTATACAATGCCGGTGTCACCAATCGAATGGGTTCAATTGAAGACGGCAATACGGTTTCGGATTTTCACGGTCAGGAGATTGACAGACAATTCTCAATTAGTACAACCATGATGCACTTGCCATGGGAGAAGCACAAGGTAAACATTATTGATGCTCCCGGTTACCTCGATTTTATTGGCGAAGTATACGGAGCCATGCATGTTCTCGATATCGGGCTGATTACAATCGATGCCAGTTCGGGTATTGAAGTCGGAACTGAAATCGCCTGGCAGTATGGAAAAGAGCACGATCTCAGCAAGTTTTTTGTCATCAACAAAATGGAGAAAGATGATATCCAGTACGATAAACTGGTCGATGAATTGAAAGACGCTTTTGGGTCCAATGTCATCCTCGCTCAGTTCCCGTACGATTCAGGTGAGAACTTTCATCAAATCATTGATTTAATACGCGGCAAACTGTTGGTTTATCCAAAGGACGGCAACGGTAAGTACACCGAAAAGGATATACCCGCCGACGCTGAAGACAAATATGATCAGGCCAGAATGGAGTTCATGGAATCCATTATCGAACACGATGAAGAGTTAATGGAGAAATACCTGGGTGATGAAGAAGTCAGCGAAGATGAAATTAAGCGGGCTTTATCTCATGCTGTCAAGCACAATGAAGTTTATCCCGTTGTTTGCTGCAGTGCTAAATCAAATGTGGGTGTAAGCCGCATTCTGGAACTCATTGTCAAATACGGTGCATCTGCTTCCGATTTACCGGATGTTCACGGCAAGAACGAAAAAGGCGAAGACATTACAAGAAAATGTTCCAAAGACGAACCTATGTCTTCCCTGATCTTCAAGACCATTTCAGAGCCGCATGTTGGTGAGCTGTCTTTTGTCAAGGTATTTTCCGGTACACTTGCCGTGGGTGATGATGTCTACAATCCCAACGAAAATTCAACGGAACGCATTTCAGGACTTTACGTTTTAAATGGTAAAACACGTACTGAAACCGACAAACTGGAATGCGGAGACATGGGAGCCATTATCAAACTCAAGAACTCCCATACCAATCAAACCCTATGTGCCAAGAATTCGCCCATTATCATTGATCCCATCGTCTTTCCCGATCCCGTTATCCGCAGTGCGCTCCATGTGGTCAACAAGGGCGATGAAGATAAGGTATCCGTTGGATTGGGCGCTCTTCACCAGGAAGATCCCACCTTCCACTTTGCTTTTGATCCCGAGCTGAGACAGACTATTGTCAGTGGACAGGGCGAATTACAGTTGGACATCATTGGAAAGCGTCTCAAGAATCGCTTCAATGTTGCCATTGAACTGGAACGACCCAATATTCCCTATCGTGAAACCATTTCCAAGAAAACGGAAGTTCGAAAGCGGTACAAGAAACAGAGTGGCGGCCGCGGTCAGTTTGGTGAAGTTCAAATTGAGGTGATGCCCAGAAAGCGTGGCGAGGGATTTGAATTCATCAACAACATCGTAGGCGGATCGATTCCCACCAAATTCATCCCCGCTGTTGAAAAAGGCATTGTCAACACCATGAGTGACGGCTACTTAATCGGCTGTAAAATCGTCGATGTCGCGGTTCGTCTCTTCGATGGCAGCTTCCACGCCGTTGACTCCTCTGATATGTCCTTCCAGATTGCCGGTTCCATGGCCTTTAAAGAAGCCATGGACAATGCCAACCCCATTATTCTCGAACCTTATTACACGGTTGAGATCAAGGTTCCAGAAGAATACCTCGGTTCCGTAATGGGTGACATATCCACCAGGAGAGGCAAACTTCAGGGTATGGATTCGGAACGCGGATTCCAGATCATTAAAGCTCAGGTGCCCTTATCTGAACTTTACAAATACTCATCGACTCTGCGCTCCCTGACACAAGGCCGTGGTCGACACACCAGTGTCTTTTCGCATTACGAACCCGTCCCCAAGGACATTCAAAACCAATTGCGTGAAGCGTACGACAAGGAAAAAGAAGAAGAATAATCTTTTTCACAAGCAGCAAAAAAGGCACTCGTCTGAGTGCCTTCTTTTTTTTAGGTTAAACATCAACCCCAATGGCTTCTTCAATAGATGAAAAGCCCTCTCTTCTCATGGCTTTTGAGAGTTCGGCCTTCATTTGAAAGACGCAGGATGGTCCGCGATAGACGAAGCTGGTGTAAATTTGAACCGCATTAGCGCCTGCCTTTAACTTCTGCAGTACATCTTCCCCTGTAAAAATACCTCCTACGCCGATTAAATCGACTGACTTTGGTAAATGCCGTCTCAAGAACTTCAGAATTCTGGTGGACACGGAAGCCAGTGGCGCACCGCTTAAACCGCCCGCACCAATGGTGTCTACTCGATTTTTGGGTGTTTTAAGCCCGTCCCTCGCGATGGTCGTATTGGTGGCAATCACCCCTTGAATACCGGTTTCTTCAACCACTTCAACAATTTCAATGAGTTGTTGGTCAGTTAAGTCAGGAGCTATTTTCAGGAGAATGGGCAAGTTTTGATCGCCTTTCAAGCCGTTTAAGTGACCCAGCAATTCACAGAGAGGTTTCTTGTCTTGCAGCGTTCTCAGGCCAGGTGTATTGGGGCTGCTGACATTGACAACCAGATAGTCGATGTGATTTCTCAGCTTTAAAAAAGAGACTTCGTAATCTTTGATAGCCTCATCACCCAGTGCGACCACTTTTGTCTTTCCTATATTGCCGCCAACAGGCAGGGGTGATGACTTTTGAATTAAATTTTTTGCTGCTACAGCAGACCCCGCGTTATTGAAGCCCATTCGATTGATGAGCCCGCAATCGGCAGGCAGCCTAAAAAGCCGTGGTTTGGGGTTGCCCGCTTGAGCCTGACCGGTCACGGTGCCTACTTCCAGAAACGAAAAACCGAGATAGTGCATGTTGGAAAACATGGTTGCATTTTTGTCAAACCCGGCGGCCAAACCTATTGGATGTTCACATTCAATGCCACAGAAGCGGGTTTTCAGTTCAGGGAAGGCTTTGTAATAAAAATCGTAGTGTAATTTCCAAAAGGGTTTGAAAAGGCTGGAAGAGATCAGTGTGGATGCTGTTTCGTGAACCAATTCGGGATCCAATTGAAAAAGCACAGGGCGTACAGTGTATCGATACATAGTTGATAATTACCTCTTTTTTAAAGATAGTGTGAGCGTAAAAACAGCTGCAGGGTCCGGAGATAGAGATGGAACCGTTGCCTGGACATGCAGAGGCAGGAAAACGCGTTCACCGCTTGCAACAGCTTTCGCGACCAGATTGATAATTGCTTCTCCTTGAGAACATGTAAAATGGACATCGCCTTCCGCTCTTTTGAGAAAATCGGCTTTAAAGTCCTTAAAAATGAGATCGACCTTTTGGTTCGTTTTTTGAATGGCTGCCAGTGCCATTAACCCGCCTGCACAATCCGCGCCTGCAGCCAGGGCTCCGAAATACATACAGTTCAGATGATTCTTGGATTTTTCGTTAAGCGGAAGGATAACGGTACAGGATTTTGAATCGATATGAGCAATTTCAGGTTGAAGATAGGCAAGCATGGGGATTTGCGCAGCCACTTGCCTGATGAGGGGATGCTGTGATTGGCTTTTTGCCGTTGTCATATTCACTCCTCCATAATGATGAGTGAGATAAATAAAACACAGATTGCTTCAAATGCACAGTGTTTTAACCAAAATTCTGTGAAATGAAATGAGTTTTACAAAGCACCAGATCGATCTTGGTGCTGGCCATTGACCATCGCGTCCTCTATTGGTGCTGCTTGGTGGAGAGGAGCCGCTTCAAAATCGGCTACCACCTGAACCCTCTATGTTGTAAAATAACGTCATCTGAACTTATTGAGGACGAGTCATGCTGTCTCTTTCAATTCTCTTGATCACAATTATAGCCAATCCCATTGAAATGATAACCGAAATCACTTACGAGGCACCCGATCACGACACCTATTTTCTACAAGATCCCAGGGCTTTTGACCTGGATAGCGATGGTAATATGTATTTACTCGACGGCGAGGCTCAAGTCATCTTTTCATGGGACAAGACAGGCGCTTTCAGAAAAATTATCGGCAAGCCTGGCCAGGGTCCTGGAGAGTTCACTTTTACCGGTCATGGCTCTGCCACGGGTTTCGTCTACTCGTTGGGAGATAAGCTGTATGTCTTTGACGGTTTCAAACGAAGCGTGCTTATTTTTGATAAGGATGGACATTTCATCGGGAGCCCCAACCTCAATCTCCCCAGAAGCCGCACCCAGAGTTTTGTTGTGCTTGACGAGGATCGTTTTTTATTGACCTGTCGTCGTTTTAAAGATGACAAGCTCGTTCAGGTCACGAAAGAAATTGATCAGAATGGAAACGATATTAAAATTTACACGGAGAAACAAGACGATGCCATTACATTTAAGGGTGGCAAGCCCGGCCAAAAAAGCGGTAGTCGTCCGACAGGCATGATTGTCAAGGCCTATAACCCCAAACTGGTGGTTGGCTATAACGCCGACAATGGAAACCTGGCCATAGGCCATTCAAAAGACCTGTCAATCGAGATTTACGATCGAAAGGGTCACATGAGGCAAATGCAATTGGCCATACCTCAGAGGGATGTGACGGATTTCGATAAATCAGAACTTGAAGAGTCTCGCAGTAAAGGAAGAAGTGGCTTTGTTCAATTTGTGTTTTCAGAAAAAATGCCTTACTACATGAAATTGGTTCCGCTGAAAGACGGTAAGATTCTGGCCTATCATGAAACACCATTCAGTCACAAGATCGATGGCACGGTATTTGACAATCAGGGGACTCCGGTTGGAAAAGTAAAAATGGAATGCGGTGAGGGTGGAGGATTGCTAAGTGCCCGTGGAAAACTACTGCGTTGCAGTCTCAATGAAGACGATGAGTTTGAACTGACACTTCTCAGTTTAGGGAAAATACAATGAAACTACTGATTCTTTTTGTTTCTATTTTCATCACCGAGTCCTATTATGTCGATGGCACTGAGTTTGTCCTGAAAGATGGCACTCGTATCATGACTTTGGAAGAAGTTAAAACAGATCTCTACAACTACTGGTGGTATGAAGACGGTGCCTATATTTCCATTGCTAAATCCAATGTCCAAAAAGTGAATTGCTTCTCCTTTCGCGAAGTCGGCAGGGCTCCCAAAAAGAAATCCAGCACGATTCATCAACGTCGTATTCGGGATGGTTCTGTTGTTTACATGAAGGACAAGGTACCACATCTTCGCGTGTTCCATGTTAATTCAAAGGGCAGGAGCATTGAAGGAACGATTAAAAGAAATAAAGTAAATTATTTGAATTGCAGTGTTGAAGGAGATTACAGGAAGTTCAACTTCGAGCTTTCAATGACGGACCCCGATTACAGACTGGAGTTTCATTTTTTTGACATGAAAGGCAAGCGGCTTTTAACAGAACTTGTGGACCTCGACATGTTTCAAGTCAACAATAAAGAGCGAAAAAAGAGGCTGTTGCATGGCTTTTTCTACTTACCGGTAACACTCAATCCGGAACAAGTCGGGCTGATAGAGGTTCTGAGCATACCCAGGGCTGACAAATAGTTTTTGAAACGAAGCGTTTTGTTCAGGAGTATCTAGATCGCAGCATGTTGGATGAGTCAGAAGTTGGATAACGATAATGAGCAGATATGAACGTGTTTTTTTGACATTAGCCGGATTATTCCTGACCTGTCTGATTATTTCTAACGTTTTGGTCTTCAAGTTTCTGGATATTCCGATGCCAGTCGTAGGAAGGATTACTATTTCTGTAGGTCTTCTGCCTTATCCTGTCACCTTTTTGGTGACAGACCTGATCAGTGAACTATACGGCCGAAAGAGAGCCAACTTTGTGGTTTATTTGGGCTTTTTCCTGAGTGTATTCATGCTCTTTATTCTCTATGTGGGAAAAATTGTTCCGCTTGCGGCAATACAGGATCCCGTTATTCAGGAGCACTATGTGGCAGCCTTTGGCAAAACAACCAAGGCGGTTTTAGCCAGCATGACAGCCTATTTAATAGCTCAACTGATTGATATCAGGATCTTTCATTTTTGGAAGAAGCTGACTGGTGGCAGACACCTCTGGCTGAGGAATAACGGTTCCACCCTGATAAGTCAACTGATTGATACGGTTCTGGTGGTAACGATTCTTTTCGGTGGTGAATGGACAGTTGAAGCCATAATACACGTCATTATTTCGAGTTATTGTTTTAAGCTTTTGGTTGCGTTATTGGATACACCGTTGTTTTACGCCGGTGTGTTCTTTTTTAAAGATATAGAAGAGGAGACGGGAAAAAATGAGTAAAAAGAGCGTTTTGTTTGTGTGTACCGGCAATATCTGTCGATCTCCCAGTGCAGAGGGGATTTTCAGACACATGGTCCGGGAGAGGGGAATTGATAGCCAATTTCAAATTGATTCAGCGGGATTGCATGCCTATCACGTTGGCGAAAAACCAGATCCTCGTTCATCCAGGGAAGCGAAAAAGCACGGTGTGGATCTTTCAGGTCAGAGAGCCAGGCAGTTGAGACGTGAAGATTTTCAAATGTTCGATTGTATTCTGGCAATGGATTACGGTCATCTGGAAGATATGAAAGCTATGGCACCCGATGAGTATAAGTCCAAGATAAAGCTCTTCCTTGAACCCATTCGCAACGAAGTCATGCTTTCGGAAGTCCCGGATCCCTACTATGGCGGCAGGGATGGTTTTAAAAAGGTGTTCAACCTGATTGAACGCGGCTGCGAGGCCTGGCTTACCCGCTGGAATGAAGAAAATGCCGTGGTATAACCAATAAACCGATTTATGTCCAAAAGATTATGGTGTAGACTGGGTTCCTTCAATGCGTTTGAGTGAAAGGGAGAGATAAAAAACATGTCCATAACCAATATGATTGGCGATTTCTTTCTGTGGGGATTTGCCTTTATTTTCTCGACAACGGTTCACGAAGCCAGCCACGGTTATGTTGCCAAATTGGGTGGAGACCTGACGGCCTATTCGGCGGGTCAGGTAAGTTTGAATCCGCTGCCACACATCAAAAGAGAGCCTTTTGGCATGGTTCTTTTTCCTGTTCTTTCCTTTATTTTTTATGGGGGAGGCTGGATGCTGGGCTGGGCTTCGGTGCCTTACGATCCCGCTTGGGCTGCCCGACATCCAAGAAAGTCGGCCTGGATGGCTCTGGCCGGTCCGGTTTCCAATCTCTGTATTTTTATCGTCAGCTTTCTGCTCCTCAAACTGGGTCTGGATTCAGGGCTGTTGATTAGCGCGGCCGACACAGCCAGTGTGAAACAAACGATTGCTGAACTTCTCTACATTATGGCTCAGCTCAATCTCATATTGGCAATTTTCAATTTAATTCCCTTTCCTCCCATGGACGGATCAGAGGCCATTTTGCTGCTCGTACCGGAAGAAAGGGCCAATGATTTCCGCATGAAAATACAATCACTCGGCATGTTCGGTTTCTTCATCGCGATTGTAGTTTTCTCTTCTGTTTATGCCCCCATTCAGGCCTTTATTTTTCAGTTCCTGTGAGACAGGTGAATGGATGCTGAACAGCAGAGAAGAGCGAATGATGGACACGGGCAGCCAAGAAGGTCCAGGTGATACCTGCAACAAGGCGTGTATACTTTGAATTGCGGAAGTCTTGACTCCTGTGAATTCAAGAAAGATAAAGCCCCGTTTTCTGGTTGCATTTCAAGGGGAACATCACTATTTTAGAATTGTTACAGCTTAACACATGGGGTTGCAACGCATTTTATCCGCGTTTCAGCTCTGTTGATGTTGAAAGATATTGGTTGATAGGAATAAGGAAGGCAATATGAATCATTACAAAGTCGCGATCATTGGTTCCGGGCCAGCGGGACTAACAGCAGCCATTTATGCCAGTCGAGCTAATTTGGCACCACTTGTCCTGGAAGGAATGCAGCCGGGAGGTCAGTTAACCATCACCACGGATGTGGAGAATTACCCCGGCTTTCCCAAGGGCGTCATGGGGCCAGAACTTATGGAGTTATTCAGAGAGCAGGCAACTAAATTTGGAGCTGAAACCAGGTTTGAAGTCGCAGAACACGTTGACCTGAACGTGAAACCATTCAAGGTAAAAACAAATGAGGCACTTTACACAGCAGACAGTTTGATTATCTCTACAGGAGCAACAGCCAAGCTTTTGGGTCTCGAGCAGGAGCAAACTCTGATGGGTCGCGGTGTTTCAGCTTGCGCTACTTGCGATGGCTTTTTTTATACAGGAAAGGAAATAGCCGTTGTTGGCGGCGGGGACTCAGCTCTTGAGGAAGCTATTTTTCTGACCAAGTTTGCTTCTAAAGTGAATATCATTCATCGTCGCGATGAATTTCGCGCATCAAAAATTATGGCGCAGCGCGCGATAGCCCATCCCAAGATTGACGTTCTGTGGAATACGGTCATTGAAGACATTGAAGGGACACAGGAAAAGGGAATTGAAGCACTTCAGCTCAAAGACACTGTAACGGGTGAATTGAAAAGGAAGGCCATTGAAGGTCTGTTTGTAGCCATTGGACACAAACCCAATTCGGACCTGTTCAAAGGTTCACTCGATATGGATCATGTCGGGTACATAAAAACCGCAGCTGACTCCACTGCAACCAATGTTGCAGGCGTTTTCGCCTGCGGCGATGTGCAGGACTCGCAATATCGTCAAGCTATAACGGCAGCGGGTTCGGGCTGTATGGCAGCACTGGAAGCTGAGCGCTATTTAGCTGAACAGGAGTAAACTGGCGGGTATCAATCATCAGAAAGGACCCGGGTCGAATTGATCGCGTCCCGGTTGACCTGATCTCAATTAGAAACCGTATTGAACAGCAGATGTTTTATTGGAGGAACCATGCTCCCAATTCTTTTATTGACTTTAACTTCTTTCAGCCAGTCCGGCGAAGTCCTCAGAGTGGGCACTTTTAATTGTGAATTTTTAAATCGCGAGAAAGTGCATATTAAATACGGTTTTTCGTTTATGCTGGAAAATGAAGACCTTACCTTGTGGGAGAAGCCCGGGTTTCGGGATGAAAAATTCCTGAAGGCACTCATCCCTGTGGCAAAAGTTATTCGGAAAATGAATGTAGATGTCGCTGTTTTGACAGAGGTAGGCGATCGTGAGGATATTGCCGATCTGGCCGCGGAACTGAAAAGGAAAGGGTGTCACTTTCCATATTACCACGTAAGTGATACCAAAGATGATACCTTCCAGCATGTGGCTGTTCTCTCAAAATTTCCGCTGGAACTGGTTAGCGCGAAAATACCCGGTTGGGCATTTTACGATCCCGAATTGGATGACCCTGAAGAAGAACAAGAGACCGATGTGAAAAAAGCACTGCATGTCAGTTTTAATTTCAATAATCAGAAAATCAACTTAATCGGTGTTCATTTACCCAGTGAAAGAAAGGGTCACGATCAGGATGCCATGAGGATTGCAGTTGCAAGTCTGGTAAGGCGATACTCCATACCTCTTCTTGAAAAAGGTGAGCACCTCATTGTGGCAGGCGACCTCAATGATCGCAGGGGAGAACCTGCTATTCGAATGATACGGGGTCGCGAAGATATCTTCCCCGATTTGATTCAGACGGGAAGACGCAAGTACTTCAAACCTGCGAATTATAAAGAGCGCTGGACCTATATGTACCGAGGCGAGCGAAACCAACTGGATTACATCCTTTTGAGCCGTTCACTGCTGGAAGCCTGTCAAGAGGAATTCGGTGTTGAAAGCGATATTATGCATGTCGATTTTAATAGAAAACCCAATATCAATCAGCCACGCACGTCGGATCACAGACCCTTTATTGCTGAATTGCGTTTTAAGACGCCATAAATTGCGGACACTTGGCTAAAGCTCTTTCCCAGGATGGCAAAAACCAGACTTTTGTCAGATCAGGATGGTTGCAACTGTCAAGATGGTTCAGATCAACCCTGGTTTGGCACAAGCTGTATAAGGTTTGTGTAAAAAAACCGGTTCTTGTATTTTGGTGCTTGGCACTTACTGGTTTTGACGCTAGAATACCCCATCACTTTTACGGAGGATTATGAGTAGTGAATAAAACTGAATTAATTACATCAATGGCAAAAAAGACAGGAATGACCAAAACACAGTCGGGTGAAGCTCTGGCTGCGTTTCTCGACACGGTAAAAGAGTCGCTGCAAGCTGGCGAATCGGTTAGCCTTCCTGGCTTTGGTTCCTTTTCTGTTTCTGAACGAGCAGAGCGTCAGGGTAGAAACCCCAGAACGGGCGAAACCATTACCATTGCAGCTAAAAAAGTTGCCAAGTTCAAAGCTGGTAAAGGACTGGATCTGTCATAACTCATTTTTGATGAGGTAGGATCCGCATCCTGCCTCATCTACTTTCCCGTTTCATCAATTCAATGAATCAATTTACATTACCGTATTAAAAAAAGGTATCTTTTTAAAGGATTTACCCCTTCTTTTTCTGGATTTTCTTGCGCTCATGAGATACCAGGACGGATTTTCTCAATCGTATGTTTTTCGGGGTCACTTCTATCATTTCGTCATCGCGAATGTATTCCATGGCAAATTCCAGGGTCATGGGCAGGATTGGAGTTAGAGTAATCGCTTCATCTCTTCCCGAAGCACGCACGTTGGAGAGTTTTTTCTCCTTACAGGGGTTGACGTTCAAGTCGCCTTCCCTGTTGTGTTCTCCAATAATCATGCCCTCGTAAACCCGCTGATTGGGTTTGACAAACATGACACCTCGTGGCTCGAGGTTAAAAAGGGCGTAGGGGACTGCCTCACCCATTCTGTCAGAAACCAGGGAACCGGCTGATCGCGTGGGAAAATCACCACGATAAGGCTCGTATCCCGTTAAATAGGCATTCATAATGCCTGTTCCCTTGGTGTCGGTCAGAAATTCATTGCGGTAGCCGATCAGTCCTCTGGCAGGGATGTTGAACTGCACCCTGATACGGCCGGTACCGTGATTGACCAGGTTAATCATTCTCCCTTTGCGCTTGGACAATTTTTCAGAAACGATGCCCAGGTAAGGTTCCTCGCAGTCGATCCAAACTTCTTCAATGGGCTCCATTTTCTGGCCTTGCTGTTCGCGATAGATAACTTGCGGGCGACCGACTCCAAGTTCAAAGCCCTCCCTGCGAAGTGTTTCAATTAAAATAGCCAGCTGGAGTTCGCCTCTGCCCTTGACGATAAAGGCATCGTTATCGGCTGTTTCTTCAATGATAAGCGCAACATTCTTGAGCGTTTCCTTAAAGAGACGCTCCCGGAGTTTGGCCGATTGAACGTATTGGCCTTCCTGACCTGAAAAGGGCGATGTATTGGTGGTGAACCGCATGGAAACCGTCGGTTCGTCCACCGCTATGCGGGGGAGCGCAGCGGGATGGTCTTTATGACAAATCGTGTCGCCGATATGGACATCCTCGATTCCAGCCAGAATGAGAATATCACCGGGGTCGATGGAGTCGACTTCGGCAATTCCCAAACCCTCGTAAACCTGCAGCTTGGAGACGCGCAGCGGTCGCGCTTGCTTGTTTCTGCCTATGCACACCAGAGAGTCGTTCTTTCTGGCCATGCCATTGAAAACCCTGCCGATGGCAAGACGACCCACATATTCGTTGTAATCGAGATCACTGACCAGCATCTGGAATGGCTTTTCGGGAATAAAGGAGGGCCCGGGAATGTCGTTTACAATCAAGTCGAGCAATGGCTTTAACGTATTTGATTCTTCATCCAGCGAGGTTTTTGCGATACCATCTCGGCCAACGGCGTAGATGATGGGAAACTCAATTTGTTCATCAGAGGCGTCCAGGTCGATAAACAAATCGTAAATCTCTTCTTCCACTTCATCGATTCGGGCATCCTGTCGGTCTATTTTGTTGATGACAACAATGATCTTCAACCCTTTTTCCAGAGCTTTCTTGAGAACGAATCTGGTTTGAGGCAATGGACCTTCAGAAGCGTCAACCAGAAGAATCGCTCCGTCTACCATCATGAGCGCTCTTTCAACTTCCCCGCCAAAATCAGCGTGACCCGGCGTGTCCAGAATATTGATTTTGATCTGATTCCAGTTAATGGCACAGTTTTTGGCGGCAATGGTGATCCCGCGTTCCTTTTCCAGATCCATCCTGTCCATTAGGCGGTCGTCCAATTGCTGGTTTTCTCTGAATAAGCCACTTTGTCGAAACATTTGATCCACTAAAGTGGTCTTACCGTGATCGACATGGGCAATAATAGCGATATTTCTAATATGGGAATTGGTTTTTCGGGTCATCATAGCTCTCAACAGGTTTATTCAACATTGACTTCTATCAGGAACAGTTTCCAATAGGGGCGTTCATAGTATTGGAACCGGAACTTAGCTATGTTTGGCTGCGTGTCATAGTGACCTGATATGGTTAAAATATCGTTTTCATCGAGCGTCGCTTCCTTGTGAAAAATGGGCTGCATTGGATCCAGTATGGTTAAATCCATTTCCTGATCGATGAACGATTGAAAGACTTCTTTCAGTTTTGAGGGTGCGTGTGCTTCTCTGAATGGTTTCGACAGTTTACTGTGGAAATTGGTGAAATCTTTGGAATTCACCGCCAAGGCGAAATCGTGCATGGTTTCTTTAACCATTTCCGCACGCCGCTTTTCACTTGGCATTCTATATTCCGGATTGTCTCTGATCTTGACTTCGATGCTCAGGAGCTTCCACTCGGGGTATTCATAGTATTTCAGTTCAAAGAACACGATACTTGGACTTGTATTGTAATGTCCAACCAGAGTCAAGACGCCGTCCTTGTCCAGTGTGGGCTCTTCATTGAGAAGAGGAGAGAGGGTTCCCAGAACGGTGAGATCCATTTTTTGTTCTATGAAGTTGCTGAAGATATCTTTTAGAAAATCCGGCTTGTACATCTCCCTGAACGGTTTTGCCAACTTGGAGTGAAATTGCTTGAAATCGCCGGTGTTTATCGCCTTGGCAAAATCCCTCATGGTATCCTTTATCAGTTCATCTTGTTTAGAATGAGGTGGAATAGAAGCTGTCTGCAAAGTTTCTGTACACCTCACCGGCAAGACAGATAGACACGTGACGATGAACAAGATGGTTATTGAGTACCGAATGGGCTGCATGCAAAATCTCCTGTTGTTTTTTTTGGGAAAAGAACTCTGGATGGACTACGGTCCTTTTCTGAGTTGATGGATGACCAGCTTGGCACAGGCTTTCAGTGTCTCAAATACACCTGTTCCCTGGGTTGCAATAGCGGGGAATACAGGCTCATCTTTAATCCGTAGCTCCTGTGCAAGATAGCCTTCCGGCATAGCTGTAGGCATATCTCTTTTATTGAGTTGCAAAACGTAGGGTATGTCTTTCAGGTTGTAACCCTGTTCTCTTAAGTTAATTTCAAGGTTGTCAATACTTTCCAGGTTGGCATCGAAACGCGCTTCCTGAGAATCGGCAACAAAAATAACACCATCGACACCTTTCAAAATGAGCTTTCTACTGGCATTGTAGAAGACCTGTCCTGGTACGGTATAGAGATGGAAACGGACTTTCAGTGACCTCACTGTCCCCAGGTCCAGGGGAAGAAAGTCAAAGAAAAGCGTTCTGTCCGTTTCTGTGGCCAGGGAAATGAGCTTTCCCCTTCCTTCAGGGTTGGTTTTATCGTAAATAAACTGAAGGTTGGTCGTTTTGCCACACAGGCCCGGACCGTAGTATACGATTTTACAATTCACTTCCCGCGCGACGTAGTTGATAAAGGTCATAAAAGCCGCCTTTTAGCCGAAGAGGTTGTCTATATCATCATCAGTGATTTCGGAAAATGCATTTTCCATTTCGGTGGGGATTTCCTGATTCTGAGCTTTATCCATCAGGGTGGTAAAAATTTCAGACAACTCATGGGACGACTTTTTAACTCTTAATCTTACCAGCCCCAAAGAGGACCGTTCGTCAAAAATGACGACGAGGATGACTCGATTGGCGACAATGGAAATGTGGATGTTGTCTTTTTCCCCTTCGTGAAAAAGAATGGAAAACTCCTTTTCGCCAATCAGTTTAGCCAGCCCATCGGTTGCAGCGACGTTTCCCGCGGTTAAACTTGCCAGGGAAGTAGCATCGACACTGTTTATTTCTCCTGCGGAAGCTATCTGTTGCCCGTTTTTATCCACGACGAATACAATTTTTGCCCGCGCATCCAGTTGAAGCTGATCAATGGTTGCCTGGATTTTCTTGTATTCCTCTTCATACATAATTAAATCCATAGATCCCTCGCAAATGAACTACTAAGTATTCCTTTAACTTTGCTATTATAAACAGGGTTATTTAAAATGGATACGCTAAGTTTGTTTTTTCTTGTAAAACGCCATTTTTTTTATCAGTTACCCGGGATAAAGGAGAGAGTCAGAGATGAATGCAAGGTATTTAGGGGCTGCAATGAAAGCCGTGACGATACTGTTAATAGGTTTTTCTGTCAAGGGGCAGGTGGAAGCTCCGGACTTGAAGCATGAAGCGAGTCCAATTGTCGAAGAAAGTGCCGGGGAAGCAGGGGGATCGCCCTATTACAGGTCGCCTCGTTCAACATTCACGACCTTGCTTGAAGTTAAAAAAGAGGCTGTTGAGGGTGAACCGGAAGCTTTGGAGAAGGCCCTTGGCTGCCTGGACCTCAGCTTGACACCTCCTGTTTCAAGACAATCTGTAGGTAAAAAAGCCTATTACAATTTAATTCAAACCATCGATCGGCTCGAAGAAGTCTCGCTGGAGCAGATCCCGGATGAAACTTCCGATAAGGAGTGGGTTTACAGAAAGAGAATGGTCCCCATGGAAGAGGGATCGGTTCCAGTGGAAATAACCCTGCACAGAAACGCCGAAGGGAATTGGCAATTTACGCCAGCGACCATTAACAGCATTGAGTATTATTTCCAGTTCGTTAAAAATCGCAAAGTTGTCAAAGGGATCGAGGAGGTTGTTACTTACCGGGATTCCCTGTTGTCGCGTTTCCCCTTTTTGGGCAAAAAACTCCTTTTTTTTACTGTCTGGCAATGGGTTGGTCTCATTCTCGTCGTCTTCATTGCGGCCGTTCTGGAGCGAATGCTTTCCAGGCTCGCAAAGCGCTTCATCCAAAAAGCGTTTGAGAAAAAGAATCTCAAAATTGCCATCCCCAAATCCGAGGTCTTTTTAATTCCTCTCAGGCTGTTGATCTATTCCGGTGTTCTCAGGTTTGGACTGGACTGGTTATTTCTTCCCATCAAGTTGATCAATGCCTTGCAACAGGCCAGCATTCTTCTTTTTACGATCGGCTTGGTCTGGATGCTTTTGATTGCCATTGATACCATCTCCTCCTATTTCGCAGAACTGGCCGAAAAAACAGAAAATAAGTTCGATGACCTCCTGGTACCTTTACTTCGTAAAACCTCGAAACTGGTCACTTTTTTTGCCGCGATTATTTTCCTCGCTGAAAGTCTTTGGGACAATGTGGCCGGTATTCTGGCGGGCTTTGGCATTGGCGGTCTTGCGGTTGCTCTGGCAGCAAAGGACACTCTGGCAAATTTATTCGGTTCGTTGACCGTTTTGCTCGATAGACCTTTTCAAATTGGGGACTGGATTCACATTGACGATATTGACGGTACGGTGGAAGAGGTCGGGTTTAGGAGTACGCGTGTCAGAACATTCTACAATTCCCTGATAACCATCCCCAATAACATGCTGATCAACACCTCCATTGACAACTACGGAGCCAGAAGATACCGCCGGTTTAAAGCTGTTTTAGGGATTGAATACCATACCGACCCTCAAAAAATAGAGGCCTTCTGTGAAGGGATCAGGCAGTTGATCATCACGCAGGAAGCGACTCGAAAGGACTATTTTCACGTTTACTTGAACAACCTCGGTCACTTTTCACTTGAAATTCTGCTGTATGTGTTTTTTGAAACCCCGGATTGGTCCGCTGAGTTGGTTGAAAGGCATAAACTTCTCGTTAATATTCTCAGGCTGGGAAAGCGAATGGGCGTTAACTTTGCTTTCCCAACTCAAACCATCCACATGAGTCAAGCAGACGCACCGGACTCGTTAATCGATATTCCCCAGGATACTTATTTGTACGGTAAACAGACAGCTCGTGATGTATCGGCATCGCCTATCACGATGAAGCACGCCCGCAGTGGTATCAAGGGAAGTGACTTCCCGGATGATGTTCTGGGCTGAGGGCGAATAGCATGGTCGAAAACATGAGAACCCTGTCATGCGTTGTAACAGGGGTGAGAATCAGATCATGAAACACATCAGTGATGATAATGCCTGTCATGGGTTGTCATCGCCGTTTCAGACGAGTGGTCGTATCTTTTTGAAAAATCAGCTGAGGTCCTATGGAAAAACAAAATGTAAAACATAAAGAAGATATTCAGGATTTAAGAAAGCGAAAGAGGGGATGTATCTTGTCCATCATAGGCGCCTGGATGGGTCTGCTGGTCATCATTCTTCTGGTTATGCTCCTGGTGCGAGAAAAAATAGTCAGCCGGGATGCTCAGAAAATTGAGGCCACGGCGAATTCATATGCATCCTGGATGATGCCGTCGCGTTTTAAGCCCTACAGCATGACAAACCTCTTTGGCAAAACGGTTTTATCCTATTGGGATACTGAAAATGTGCGTGAGGACGGAAGATCACTAGCTGTGATCGCACTTTACGCAGAGACTTCCTGGGATGACCGAGACCTGATGGAAATAGAAAAGAAGTTCAAAGCGGAAGCGGTTAAGCAACTTGAAAAAAATGAGTTTTATGTTCAAAATGAGCAGATGGTGGAAATTGAGTTGGACGGAAAGAAACGCGCTTTTACCGTTTACACAGGTCAACAGAGAATTGACACTAAAATGGTGGATGGAAGCAGCTGTTACTTTTTTCTGAAAAGCGATCAAGGTAAATTCCAGGTTTATACACTGGGAATCGAGGATTCCTTTCCCAGGGAAGAGCAGGTACAATTCATGAAATCCATAAGGCCTGTTCAGGGAGCTGTTGCCAATGACACTGAGTAAAATTCAAAACCTTCCGGAATTCAATACCAAGCAGGCTATTCGCATTTCGCCCAACACATCGGTTGCCGTAACCGATCGAATTTTGCGAATCATTGACACCAAATCGTTTCAAAGACTGCGGGGAATCAGACAATTGAGCCTGGGGGAACGCGTTTTCCCGTCGGCTACGCATTCCCGATTTTCACACGCTTTGGGTGTGTATTGGAATGTGCTCGATTATCTGCGGCAACTGGATCAGTATCCTGTTTTCAGCAGCCATTTAAAGGAGGAGGATTATCTGGCCATCATGCTGGCTGGACTGCTTCACGATATTGGCCACTATCCCTTCTCACATCAAATGGACAATTTACCCCTTTTCCCGAAACACGAAGAACTGACAATTGCACTGATTACAGGCGAGTTGAAACTCTTTGGAGAAAATCTCGGAGAATTAATTCGTTCTCTCTTTGGTATTGACTCGGAGCGGGTTGCCGCGCTGCTCGATCACCGTGTACCCATGAAGGGCCAGAAAGCGCTGCTCAGACAGATTATTGATTCTCCTCTGGATGCCGATAAGTGCGATTACCTTCCGAGAGACAGTTATTTCTGCGGGGTGGATCTGGGCAGCTCTTTTGACAGAACCCGGCTGATTACGAATTTATTGCCAGACGGAACGGGCAGCAAAATAGCCGTTCATGAAAAAGGGCTTGTCAGCGCTGAACGCTTTCAATTGGCCAGGTACTGGATGTACCGCTCGGTCTATTGGGGACACACCGTCCGCTCTTTCATCACCATGTTGGCTCATGCCGGATCGAGGGTTCAGGGCGTTCGGGAAGGTGAATCCTGGAGAAAGAAACTGCTGGGTTTTTCGGATCAGGATTTTCTGGACTGGCTTTACGAAGCCTGTGATGACATCGGCAGGGACTTTATCTCCATGCTGAATGTCAAAAGACAGCCCTATAAACGCCTTTTCACCATTTCGTTTCACCACTCACCGCTGGAATACCATGCTCTTCAGCAAGATGAAACGCGGGAGCGCGTCCTGGACGGGCTCATCGCTTGGATCCAGAAGAGCGGAGTCAACGTACCCGATCACCATCTGCTTTGGGATGTGCCGCCTCCCTACAAAGCAAGTAAATGGGAGACGTTTCCCGTTATTTTAAACGACGGACAGGAAGTGCCCATCGAGAACGAGAGTCCCGTCGTCTCGGCGCTGGGCCCGGCATTCCTGCATGGCGTTAGAAAAATACGGCTTTTTTATCACCCCTCGCTTGATGATCGCCTGGCAATGGATCGGGTGCCAAGTATCTCTTCACTCTTAAAGCTGTAAACCAATTGTTCCGCAATCTCTTGTAAACAATCATTCACTTCGCAGTTCGCCCGCCTGTTTTTGCTTTATCGAAACTTGAGGCTGTTTTACTCAGACTGAGCTTGTCGGGCTCTTGGAACCCATTGGCAAAAGTCACGTAAAAAATATTTTTTTGGTATGTTTATAAAGTATTTATAATGAAAGTAATAGATCTATCCTTGCTTCTAAATACTTGGTTTCCGATATTTGATCATGTATCTTTTTTGGGGGATTGTTATAATGGAGCGGATCGTGCAAGGGCGATTCACGAAAGAGGTCCGCGGTCACACCAATAACGATGCAGCTGTAAGCAAAGAGTCTGGTCTACAGTGGCTTTGACAGTCCGAACCCGGTATGGGTTCAATAGATCAGATGAAGTCCGGTTGAACAGTGAATTGAACTTCACCATTCAGTAGACAGGATGTCCATCCAGGCTGTGTTTTAACTGGAAGTATCAACAGATGTTGGGCTTTGGAGTGTGAACACTTGGGTTTTTTCCATTGCAGGATCGCAGACACAGCTATCAGTTTTCGTGTTAACAGCTTAATTTACAATCGGAGGCAGACAAATGTCGAACGCTTTTTTTAATGTACCAAGTCCTAAAAATGAACCAGTAAGGCAGTATGCGCCCAATTCACCGGAACGAGAGAGTCTCTTGGCGCGTGTGAAGGAAATGGCGGCTGAACACTATGAAATACCGCTGATCATTGGCGGGAAAGAGATTTTTACTGGAGATACAGATCAGTGTATCATGCCCCACAAGCATCAGCATGTGTTAGCAACCTACCATCGGGCATCTGAGAGCCACGTTGAATTAGCGATTAAAGAAGCGCGTCGAGCCTGGCTGAAGTGGTCTGAAATGCCATGGCAGGATCGCGCGGCTATTTTCCTGAAAATGGCAGACCTTCTTGCCGGCCCTTACAGAGACACGCTCAATGCTGCTACCATGCTGGGACAGAGTAAAACAGTCTTCCAGGCGGAAATCGATTCGGCTTGTGAATTAATCGACTTTTTCAGATTCAATGTGAAGTTCATGGCAGATATTTATTCCGATCAGCCCGAGTCTTCCGCCGGCATGTGGAACCGCAGTGAATACAGGGCACTTGAAGGCTTTATCTTTGCCATTACGCCTTTTAATTTCACTTCAATTGCGGGCAATCTGCCCACCGCGCCGGCATTAATGGGTAATGTCGCTCTTTGGAAACCCTCTCACACAGCGGTGTACTCCGGCTATTTCCTGATGAAACTCTTCAAGGAAGCCGGTTTACCTGACGGTGTCATTAACTTCGTTCCCGGTCCCTCTCCCAAAGTTGCCAAAGTGGCTATCGAATCGCCTGACTTCGCAGGTATTCACTTCACTGGAAGCACGGGCGTATTCCAGAAAATCTGGAATACCATCGGCAACAACATCAGCAATTACAAGAGTTACCCTCGTATTGTTGGAGAAACAGGCGGGAAAGATTTTATTTTTGCTCACGAAACAGCTGATCCGGAAGCGGTTGCGGTCGCTATTTTACGGGGCGGATTTGAATTCCAGGGCCAGAAGTGTTCCGCAGCATCGCGCATTTACCTGCCAACCAATCTCTGGGGCGCCGTCAAGAAGAAACTCATAGCGGATCTCGAGACTGTCAAGGTGGGCGATGTAACCGATCTGGGTAATTTCATGGGAGCGGTCATCGACGATCGAGCTTTCAACAAGATCTCCGGCTACATCCAGCACGCCAAGGACAGCGACGATGCCGAAATTATTTTCGGCGGGAATTGCAACGATGAAGTGGGCTATTTCATTGAACCAACCGTGATTCTCACTACCAATCCTAAATTCAAGACCATGGTGGACGAAATTTTTGGTCCCGTTGTCACCATTTACCTGTATGATCCGGAGAATCTCGAAGAAGCACTCACTCTTTGCGATGAAACCTCACCTTACGCGTTGACCGGGGCCATTTTTTCCAAGGATCGCTATGTGATTGGAGACATGGTCAAGAAACTGCGTCACGCGGCAGGTAACTTCTACATTAACGACAAACCAACTGGTGCCGTCGTTGGTCAGCAACCATTTGGCGGCGGTAGAGCCAGCGGTACAAATGACAAAGCCGGTTCGGCACTCAACCTGACTAAATGGATAAATGCACGAACGATTAAAGAAACCTTTGTACCTCCGACCAATTACCGCTATCCTTATATGGACTGATTGAACACAGGGTCCTTGCATGTCAATTTCCGGTAATCTATCCACAATGAATCTTTCCGAGATTCTTCAATGGCTTAAATTAGGTCAGAAGACCGGAACTCTGCTAATTGCCACCGAAGAAATTACAAAGGAAGTTTACTTTAAAGGAGGAAATGTCTGTTCGGCATCTTCCTCCGACCCTTCCGAATTTACGGGCCAATTCCTGCTGAACTCGAACAAATTGTCCGAAAGACAGTTAAAAGTAGCCTTAGACATGCAAGGCCGTGACAATGAAATGCTCGGAAGCATTTTGTTAAAGCAGAATATTCTTTCAAACGACGAGTTGCTCAAAGTCCTAAGACAGGTTTCAGAGGAAATTATTTACGATCTCTTTCTCTGGAACGAAGGCAAATTTGAATTCAAAGATGGATCACTTCCGGCCAGGGATATGATCCAGTTTGATCTTGACATAACACATTTAATTCTGGAAGGGGTGCGCCGATCGGATGAATGGACGCGAATTCGGGAGGTTTTCCCCAATGAAGAAGTGGTTCTGAAATTGGTCTTGCACAACGTCATCGGCAGCTTACCGTTGTCTGCCAATGAGGCGATGCTTCTTCGCCTGGTGGATGGTAAGCGCAACATGAAAGCCATCGCATTGGAAGTGCGCTCCAACTTGTTCAATGTGGCTCGTGCTTTTTTCGATCTCTACCAGTCGAAATTGGTCGAGGTTGGCGATTATTCACAAAACTACATTGAAACATCGGGCTCCGAAGAGAGAGATCCGGCAAGGAATCAAATTCACAAAATAGATAAATACATTGAAACTGGAAAGCTCGACCGAGCGAGACGCGAAATTGAGCGATTGAGAATTACCCACCCCAATCATCCCAGATTGAGCAGTCTCGATGAAAACTGTCAGGAGAAAGTCCTTGAAACGACAGCTAAAAAAATGATCAATTTTGCCGCGGTCCCCAATCTCAACATGGCCATCGATGATATTACAAAGTTGCCGTTATCACCCGAAGAGGGGTTCATTATTTCAAGAATCAATGGTATTTGGGATGTCCAGTCTATCATTAAAATAGCCCCGTTTGATGAAACGGTATCTTTGAAAACATTTAAAAAATTTCTTGATGATGGAGTAATAAAGTTTAAATGAAAAAAGATCAGCAGCCTTTACCCAGAAGAGAGTTTAATCTGGACCAGGTGGACTTGCGTTCAGATGTAACAGTGGACCGCTTTAAGGAGCCGGAAGTTGAAGAGAAAAAGGTGCATAAAGCCAATCGAACGCGTGAGTTGTTTTTCTCTGCGCTTTTGAACCTGATTCTGGCTGCCGGAATAGGCTATCTCGTCTGGGAACGTCAGCAGTGGCAAGCTAATGCCCATGCTGAGATGAAAAAGGTGAGGAGTGAACTCCAGACTCAGTTAGAAGAATTAAAGGCAGCTCGGGAGCGGGTTGCTGAATTAAAAGGGAACAACAAACAGCTTGAAAAAAAGGGAACCTCTTTATCCAATAAAGAAAAGAATTTGAATTCAAGCGTTCAAAAATACAAAAAAGAGCTGGGCCTGTACAAGACGGAAAACAGCTCTTTAAAGAAAAAACAAGCTGGCTTAAAGAAGGAAGTAGCCAGTCTTAAAAAGAAATACAACAGCTTGAAGTTGAAGTCGAAGAAAAAAGAAAAGGAGTTGACGACGGCGCTTGAAAACTCAAAGGCAGAATTCATTGACAAAGCCAATGAGCATCAGGTGAAAGTTGACGGTTTACAGAACAGCATCAACCAACTTCAGTCCGAACGCGTTGCTTTAAAGCGAACGGTAGATCAGTACAAGCAACAAATTGAAGAAGAAGCACGTGCCGGGAAAGCGGCCATGCGTCAACAGGGGAGTCTGGTTAGTGAGAACCGGAGTCTGAAGAGCCAGCTGAAGAAAATTGAAAAGAAAAATGAACAATTAACAAGAGAAATTAAAGATTTAAAAGAAGTTACAACTGGTGAGCTAATTCCCTTTTCTTCTGAAATTATCATGCCGGTTCCCCACTACAAGGAACCCGTTCCCAAAGGTGTCAAGTGGCCAAAAGGCTCGGATGTCGTTGTGGTCCATATGCTCATAAACGAAGCGGGTGCAGTTGCCGAAATTTTCTATCCTCACGGTCAGTTCATCGATGCTTCCTTCAAATCCATCATGAGCCCCAATCTTTTCAAATGGAAATTCTCGCCGCCCAAATACCGCAACATGAATGTCAAAGCCTGGATTCCAGTAGTAATCCGGGAACCATGAATGAGGATATTCGGCAGCAAATAAAGGACGCGCTGCCCCTTTCCACCATCGTTAGCCGCTATGTGCCCTTGAAAAAAAAGGGGAACAGGCTCCTGGCTTGCTGTCCTTTTCACAGTGAAAAAACGCCCTCGTTTTCCGTTAACGATCAAAAGGGCTTTTACTATTGTTTTGGTTGCAAGGTAGGCGGGGATCACTTCAAGTTCATTCAGTCGGTGGAAAACCTCGAGTTTTACGAAGCTCTGGAGTTCCTCGCGGATCTGGCCGGAATGGAACTTCCAAAGAGAGGTCACTTTGGGCCGGATCGTAAAACGGTTGAAATCTATCGCCAGATCAACGAACAGGCTGTGGAATTTTATGAAAAACAACTGAACCAGCATCAACAGGCCAGAGCTTACCTTGAAAAACGCGGTATACAAGCCAGTACCCGGAAATTGTTCCGGCTGGGAGTGGCTCCCAGTCAATGGGACTTGCTTTATCAAACAATGAAAGACCGTTATCCTGCGGAAGTCCTGCGGCAATGCGGACTTTTCAGGGAAAAAAACGGCAGGCATTACGATCTATTTAACCGGGGTCGAATTATTTTCCCTATTTTTGATGTACACGGTCATGCCGTGGCGTTTGGTGGACGGTTAGTTGAAGGCGAAGGCCCGAAATACATTAACTCACCTGAGACGCCTATCTACACCAAGGGAAAGCATGTCTACAATCTGAACTTCGCCAGACCCTTTTTAAAAAAAGGACAGGATCTGGTCGTAGTGGAAGGGTACATGGATGTGATTCAAATTTATCAGGCGGGGATAGGCGCGGTGGTTGCCCCTCTGGGCACAGCTTTCACCGCGGATCAAGCGCGTCTGGCAAAGCGCTATGCCAAAAGTGTGGTTTTGAGTTTCGATGGAGATCGCGCGGGTTTCAGCGCGGCTCGAAAAACCATTGACGCCCTGCTCGTTCAAGATCTGGACACCAGGGTCATGTCGCTCCCCAAGGGGATGGATCCCGATGATTTCATTCTCGAGAAGGGAGTAGAGGCCTACGGCAAGCTCGTTAAGGATGCCGCTGATTTTTTTGATTTTCTGTTTTCTTATTTCCTTCAAGACAGCGGTGGAACAGAGCGGGAGATGACACCCCGACAGGTCAGTACGCTTATTCGGGAATGCGTTCCAAGTATGTCTCTCATTAAAGACCCCGTTATCAAAGAGTCCTATTTCAGGAAATTATCAGAGCGAACAGGTGCCTCCCTGCGTTCCATCAAGCACATTTTGCTGGAAAACAAGAAGCCAAACAAACAGTCCGAAAAACAGGGTGAAGCACACTTTGATCACCACAGGCAGGAACAGGTCAAACCTCTGGCACTTATCGAAAAAGAGTTAATTCGACTGCTCTTGAGAGTATCGGACTTCTCCATGGCATTAAACGAGCAGGAACAGAGTCTCTTTGATGACTATCTCAAACAGTTTTTTGAAGAGAGAAGGGGCGTATGGGCCTTTTTAAGGGAAGAGGGCGAAGAAAAAATGGACCTGCTCAAGGAGATGCCCGATTCGCTGTCTCATGAGTTGAGAGAGCTCTACCTTGAAGATGAAAACGCGGTTGGTGAAGACAGGGAACTTGTTGATCAAATCCGCTCTCTCTATTTTGATCTCACCATCTGGTATCTGGAACGACAGAGTCAAAAACTCTCCGAACAGAGACAGCGACTGCCTGATTCTGATTTCCAGAGAAGAGCTGAATTTTCGGCCAATAAAGCCAAAATTGAAAAAAAGATCAGGGTACTCAGAGAACAGATTCGCAGACAAAAGGGAAGGAGTTATGGCTGATTTACTCCCGTTTGAAATCTTTCTTCAAAGTCAGTTTGTCTTTTCCATGGCGGTTGTGAACCATAACAAGCCCCACTCCGCACCCTGCTTTTATGTTTTCAGACCGGAAGCCGGCGAATTGATCTTTGTTTCCAGCCCCGATACCCTCCACATGCAGGCAGCCATGACTTCCGATTGGGTTGCCGGTTCAGTCTACCGTTCCACCGAAACGGTCGAGGAGATTCAGGGTGTGCAGTTTCGGGGAAAACTCAAAGTTCTCAGTGATCGTGAAGAGCAAACTGCACGCCATCGCTTTACGCGCAGGTTCCCCTATCCCGTGCCGGAGGGTACGAAAAGCTGGTGCCTGGAGCTTCTTTGGGTCAAGTTTACGGATAACACCAGGGGCTTTGGATTTAAAGAAATATGGACCCGATCAGGGGATGGGCGGTTTTAGTTCTTCTTCCCAGATAAAGGGATCTTCGCGTTCCTCTGAAGGTTCAGGATCTGGAAAAACAACCAGAACGTGAACGGGACCCGTTGTATCTGGAAAAGTGAAAAGAAAATCAATTTGACCGTTTTCGTAAATTGCCTGTAGTGCTTTCATTTATGCCTCCTGTGCCTGTTTGAAGTGAACGTTGTTCTTTTTGTCGAATTGTCTGTAATTAAATGCTTCCCGAATGTGATCTGTTTGTATGTCTCTACTGTCTTCAAGATCAGCAATGGTGCGGGCGATCTTGAGAATCTTGTCGTGTGCCCGACTGCTGTACCCAAGACGCTCCACTGAATTGATGAGCATGTTGGCCGTTTTGTCATCCAACTGACAGTGGAGATGGGTTTCCCTGCTCGACATGGTGCTGTTGGTTGTAAGCGATGTTTCAAACCTTTTGAGTTGAATTTTCCTGGCTGCAAGCACCCTTTTGCGAATTTGAGTGCTGCTCTCGGAGGGCGGCAGTTTTCGAATGGATCGCAAACTGATCGTGGGTACTTCAACTTGAAGGTCGATGCGGTCCAGCAGAGGTCCTGAGATTCTGGATCGGTATTGGTTGATTTGATGGGGATTGCATTCACATCTGTTCTTGGGATCACCTTTCCAGCCGCAGGGACAGGGGTTCATGGCCGCGATGAGCATGAAATCCGCCGGAAAAGTGATTTGCTGGCTGGCACGGCTGATGGTCACTTTTCTGTCTTCAAGCGGCTGTCTCAAGACCTCCAGCACCATGCGCGGGAATTCCGGGAACTCATCGAGGAATAAAACGCCTTTGTGAGCCAGGGTTACTTCACCGGGACGGGGAAACGTGCCGCCGCCGATCAGGGCAATGGGGCTGGCTGTGTGATGAGGAGCGCGATACGGTCTCTTCAGCATGACACCCTGTCCTGACGGCAGTTTTCCAGAGCAGCTGTAAACACGTGTGACTTCAATAATCTCATCAGTTGAAAGGGACGGCAGAATACTGGTAATTCTCTTGCTCAACATGGACTTACCCGAACCTGGCGGTCCAAACAGCAGAAGATTGTGCGATCCGGCAGCGGCGATTTCAATGGCTCTCTTGGCCATGGCCTGCCCTTTGACCTCACTGTAATCCAGATGATGTGAAGACGGTTCTTTCATTTGATCTTTGAGAGACGCGGTGACCGGTTTGCGGGTGTGCCTTCCTCTCAGGAAATCAACAGACTGCGAGAGCGAATCAAATTCATATATTTCCAGCCCCTCGATGAGTGCGGCCTCAAAACCGTTTCCCCTTGGCAGGAATAGCCGTTTCATACCCTCACGTTTAGCGAGTTCGGCAATGGCCAGAGCGCCTTTGATTGGCCTTAGAGAACCATCCAAGGCTATTTCTCCGGCAAACAAGGTGTGTTCCAGTTGATCCGTTTTAACGAGACCCTTGGCGCAAAGAATGCCGATAGCCATGGGGAAATCGAAAAGCGGGCCTTCTTTTTTGAGATCAGCCGGGCTTAGATTGACGACAATCATGTCATCCATAAGACTGAAACCGCTGTTGGTGATAGCCGGTATGAGCCGGTCTTTTGCTTCCCTTGTGGCCGCATCAGGTAAGCCGACGATGTTGATACAGAGCTTCCACGGACGCACGTCCACTTCCACGGTCACTCTGGACGCAGAAACACCTACTGGGCAAGCGCAGTTTGTAATTGAGATCATGTGAATCATCCTTTCTATCAGGATGACTGCTTAACTTTTCGATAAGCTAATAATAAGCCCAAAGATTCCAATCGTCAAGCACTTTTCAGTACGGGATATGCGGTAGCCAATCCTGGAAATCCACTTTAAATATTTGAAAAGAACAGGCAGAATGACCATCGATAAGATCCGTTGTTACGTGTTTGAAGGTAGCCGACCCTGGCTTCTTCTGTCTTGTTGTCTTCAGGCTTTTTTTACCGTATGCAAAAACAGGTTGACCTGGCAGATGCACGTTCAGCGTCTGAAAGGGCGTCTTGGTAGAAATTGGCCGCGCCCCTTTTCTGCTGTGCAGCGACCTTGAGTGATAATGATGTCACCTCTTGAAATCACGGTTTCAATCTTTCCTTTGGTGACCAAACCCTGATAGGGGGAGTAGTCTACATTCATATGCAGATCCTCCGCATTCAAGGAAGTCTGGCCTTTTGGATCAAATACGATGCAATCCGCGTCAGCTCCCGGCAGGAAGGTGCCTTTTTGGGGGTAGAGTCCAAATGTCTTTGCGCATTGGGTTGATGTGACAGAAACCCATTGACTGGGTGTCATTTTGCCAGTGGCTACGAAGAAATGATAAAGGAGCAGAAGACGCGTTTCAATTCCCGGTCCTCCATTGGGGATTTTGGTGAAATTGGTACCGGCCAGTTCTCGTTTCAGACTGAGGGGGAAAGGGCAGTGGTCCGTGGCGACAATTTCAATCTCTCCCTTAAGCAGGCCGTATCGCAATGCCGGTGGCGATGACTCGGGGCGCAGCGGCGGGCTCATGACGTATTTAGCGCCTTTCAAATCGCGTTCTAAATAAGCGGTCTCATTCAGAAGCAGGTAGTGCGGACATGTTTCTGTGAGAATGTCCATTCGCATCTTTCTCAAATTGACAATTGCCTGGAGACCTTCCCGCGTCGAAAGATGAACAATGTAAACAGGCGATCCGGCGAGATTGGCCAGGTGAGCTGCGCGACAAATAGCATCGGATTCCGTAAGAGGAGGACGAGTTTTAGCGTGATAGATGGGAAAAACCCTTTCTTTATCCAGCGCTTCACGAATGAATTCTTCAATAATTACACCGTTTTCCGCGTGTACCATGGGCAGGGCTCCCAGCTTGGAACACGTTCTGAAAGCCTTGAACAGGTCGGTATCACTCATCATAAGTGAACCGGGATAAGCCATGAAGAATTTAAACGAGGTAATGCCATTTTGAAAGGCACGGGCCATATCGTTGACGGTCGCTTTGGAGACATCGGTCACAATTCCGTGAAAACCGAAATCAACAACCGATTTTTCCTTGGCTCTTTGCATCCATTCGCTGACAGCCACGCTCAATTTCTTGCCGCGAACCTGAGTGGGGAAGTCAATGATGGTGGTGGTTCCTCCATAGGCAGCTGCCACAGTACCGGAATAGAAATCATCTGACGACCAGATGTCATCCCTTAAAGGCATCTCCAGGTGCGTATGAACATCGATGCCTCCGGGCAGAACCCACTTATCGGTTGCATCGATATACTCATCCGCTGCGATCTGCAGTTCTCTCCCTACTTTGGTGATTTTGCCATTTTCTATTAATAAATCTGTTTCTTTAAAAACTGTGTCGCTCGAGACAAGCGCCCCGTTTCTTATAACAAGTCTCATGATTCCATTTTCTTCCATAGTTCATCTGCCAACAGTTTGGCATGCTTGTAAATTTCAGATTCGTCAAGTCCGAGGAGTTTTCCGTCGTGCATGAGTAACTTCCCATTGACAATGGTGGAATGGACATCAGCTTGACTGACACCGAATACGATGTGACCGAGGATGTTTTCTTCACTCAGGTCGGTATATGGTTGATAATTGTAGAGAATGACATCGGCCGGCCCCTTTTCGGCTATGCGTCCCAGTGGCAGACCCCAAATACGTTCGGCCAATTTTGGGTTGCCCTGGAAAAGAGCCTGAGTGGCCGGAACGAACCCCAGGGAAGGGTCCCCGCCTCTCAGTTTTTGGAGCCATATTGCCACTCTCAATTCTTCGAGCATGTTATAGGTCATGGCATCGGTTCCCAAGCCAAAAGAAAGGCCTTCCCTGTGCCAGGCGTGGAGGTTGGCCGCGCCAACAGCGTTATTCATATTGGATTGAGGATTGTGAACCAGAAAGCAAGCGTGTTTGTTTATGAGTTGTCGTTCAAATTGATTGAGATGGACACCGTGAGCCAGGAGGGCTTTTGAATTGAGCAGGCCCGCGTTTTCAAGTCTGTGAGTTGCCCTCAGACGGTAATTCCTTTCAGCGTGATCCTGATCCAGTTGATCTTCAGCTAAATGGATGTGAATGCCTGTTTGGTGCTTGTCGACCAGGGATGAAACCGTTTTCAGGGTCTCATCTGTCAGGGTAAAAGAAGCATGCAGTCCAAAAAGACCTTTTAATGTATCGCTTGGGTTGTCCTGCAGGCGGCTCAAAAAAAAGTCATTCTCTTGAATACCTCTCTGGGCAATTTCGGGACCATCGCGATCAGATACTTCATAACATAGACACGCCCTCAGATGGGTTTCCTGAACGGCTTTGGAGACCTGATTCAGGCCAAAGGCGTGCGGGGCTGCATGGTGATCTACAAGCGTGGTTGTACCCGCTTTAATGGCTTCGATGCAGCCAATTAACGCGCTGTAGTAGCATGCTTCCTCAGTTAATTCGCGGTCGAGTTTCCACCACAGGTTCTCGAGTACATCATGAAAACAGTGAACAGCGGGTATGTTACTGTAACCTCTGGCGAAGGCCGAGTAAAAGTGTGTGTGAGCGTTGATCAAACCGGGCATGAGGAGCTTATTGCTCCCGTCAATACATTGACTGTTTTCGGGGGGGATCTTGAGTTTCTCTATCGAAGTGATTTTTGAGTCTTCGATGAGAACGTCGGTATGAAAGCGTATTTTATGGGGAAAAAGACTGGAAACAACGGTGGTATTTTGAATGAATAGGTTTGACATGGGTTTCACCTGTGCCTGACGATACCTTGATATGCATCATAACTCAAGTGAATGCTCTCAATCAAACGCTTGCTAAAACGAATTGTAAACGCTAGACTCTAGCGGGAATTTAATCCAGAAAGGTAATCGAGAAACTTCTGGAAAAAGCAAAGGCCCGGAAGAATGGCGATTCGTTTCGACAATTTTCTTGAGTTCTTTTTTGACATCGATTCTTTTTCGATTTCAATGCGCAATTTAATTTACAGGAGGTCAGTTCCATGGCAAGTCGATCCAGGGGTAGACAATTTGCGGTTCAACTCATCTATCAATCAGATTTTTCCGGTAGACCTTTTGAAAGCGTTTTAGAGTCCTTTTGGGACCATCAAAACGATGCCACACTTAACAGAGATTTTGCCGAGACATTGGCTCGCGGAGTTATTGAGAATCGCGAGCGGTTGGACTTGGAACTGACCGGTTACCTGGAAAACTGGACATTGGAGCGCTTGATCTCATTAAACCGCATTATCCTGGAACTTGCCCTTTTTGAACTCGAACAGGACGATCAAACTCCGTGGAAAGTGGTTGTCGATGAAGCGGTCATGCTGACTCGGGTTTTCTGTGGAGAAGAACACATTAATTTTGTGAACGGCATCCTTCACCGTTGGTGTATGAAGAACAGGAAAGACTCTTGATTTTTCTGCTGTTGTTGTCCTTTATACCTGCTGAAAAAGAAGGGGCCGCACTCCTGGTGGGTTCTCAGCAGGCAGAATACAGCTTGAATCTGCCTTCAAGCACCTTGCCAAGTTATTCCAACAACGGTTTTAAGCAGATTGTCGATGAAAAGGGTTTCATTCAAGTAAAAGTCAGCAATCAACCCATGCGCAGTCGAGCTAAGGCCAGGCCCGTTCCCAGGCTGGAACCGGAACTGGCAGATCTGGAAATGAAGTTGAGGAGCTCAAATCGTCGCTTGATGGCCGATCAGGTCGGAACGGTACTCAATTGGTTGAGAACCCGAATTCACTACAGCAGGAAGAGCCTCAACAGCCATTCTCCCAGAGAACTACCAAACGGAAAAGCATGCCATTTACCGCCGGAAGAAAGTCTGATTCAACATGTACTGGCCGGCAAAAGAGCCGATTGTGTGGGTCTTTCTGAATTGGCGGTGCATATCTTTCACGAGCTGGGAATCAACGCTCGTTTTGTAACAGGTGTGGCTTTTAGAAAAGACGATCCCGCCCGATTGATGCTGAAGGGAGATGTTCTGCATCGCTGGATTGAAGTGGAATATCCCGATATAGGCTGGGTCTTCTCCGACCCTTCAGGTAAGGTCAACTATGTTGAGGCAACCTATGTCGTTTTGGGTGTTTGGGGAGAGCATCCCGTTCAACCTGTCGTCAACCGGCTCTTTGGAAAAGAAATTGAATTACACCAGTTTTTAAACGGTTTTCAGCTTTTCAGCTGTGTACCGGAATTTGATGGCAGAGTTGGAGTTCGTCCCAACATGCTTTTTCAATGAGCGCGGCGAACAATAGTGGACAAGGTTCAATAACATGTTGAAATTAAAAGAATTGTCAAAACAATACGGAGACAAGATTCTCTTTCAGGATGTGGATATCAGTTTTGATCCTGGAAAATGCTACGGGTTAGTAGGGGCAAACGGTTCAGGCAAATCGACGCTCATGCGTATGATAACCGGCCAGGAAACCGCGGACAGCGGGGAGATTCTCATTCCCGGTAACAGAACCCTGGGGACTTTGAACCAGGATCACTTTTCCTTTGAAGAAAAGAAGATTCTGGATGTGGTCATCATGGGAAATCGCGTTCTGTACAAGGCGCTTTTGGAGAAGGAAGAACTGTTGGAACACGAAGATCCGTGTGCCCACCGCATCATTGAACTCGAAGAAATTATTGCCGAAAACGATGGTTACATCGCGGACAGCATGGCCTCGGAGATGCTCGAAGGCTTGGGAATAACCACCGATCTCCATCAAAGTCCGATGTCGGTTCTTTCGGGTGGTTTCAAGCTTCGGGTTCTGCTTGCGCAGGTACTCTTCAGCAAACCCAGTATTCTGCTGTTGGATGAACCAACCAACCACCTGGATATCATTTCCATTAACTGGCTTGAAACCTATCTCAAATCCATTTCATCTCTGGTCGTTGTAATTTCGCATGATCGCATGTTCCTGAACAATGTCTGCACCCATATTGCGGATATCGATTATCAAACCATCACCATTTATCCGGGTGACTACGATCATTTCCTGGAAAAGAAGGAAGAAAATGCCCGCACAAGAGCCAAGGAAGCTGAAAAAGCCGAAAAAGCCATTGAAGATCATCAGCAATTTGTAACGCGATTCAAAGCCAAAGCGTCCAAAGCCCGTCAGGCTCAGAGTAAGGCGCGCATGATTGAAAGAATGGAAAAAAACCTTACCGAGCCGGTGTATTCATCCAGAGTGTACCCCACAATTTCCTTTCCAATTATCCGTCAGCCCGGGAAGTACATTTTAAACGTGGAAAATATCTCCAAATCCTATGGCGAGCTTCAGGTTTTAAAGAACGTTTGTTTCAATTTGTACCGGGGTGACAAGTTAGCTGTCATCGGTCCTAACGGTGTGGGTAAATCCACTCTTTTGAAAATTCTCGTTTCCAGTTTGCAGGCCGATTCGGGCGAGTTTGAGTGGGGTTATGAAACCCATGTCCAGTACTTTGCTCAGGATCATCAGGAACAGATTTCAGAGGAAACCACACCCTACGAGTGGCTTTATCAATTTGCTCCCGGTGAGTCCATAGGTACCATTCGCGGCATTCTGGGCCAGTTCCTCTTTTCCAATGATGATGTGCATAAATCCACCAAGGCTCTTTCCGGAGGAGAATCCGCGCGCCTGATCCTTTCAAAGCTGCATTTGCTGAAGGGCAATATTTTGGTTCTGGACGAGCCCACCAACCACCTCGACCTGGAAAGCATTGAGAGTCTCAAGAAAGCACTCAACGAATTTGAGGGTTCCTTTATTCTGGTCAGTCACAGCAGGTATTTAATTGAGAACGTGGCCAATAAAATATTGCTCATTCAGCCCGATGGAATCGACCTTTTCGAGGGAACCTACCGAGAGTTTGTCGAAAAAACAGGCTTCGACCACCTGGCAGAAGCCGCTGCGGAAATACGAAAAAAGAAAAAAACGCTGAAACCTGCCGCCAGACAGGTCTACAACAAAGAAGAGGAGAAGAGAAAGAACCGGCTGAAGAAAGAGCTGAAAAAACAGTGCCGGGATTTAGAAGAGCACATATTCCAGTTGGAAGCGTCCATTTCCGACATCGATGAGCTCTTCTCGGATCCAAATTACTTTGCGAAGACACCTGCTGATGAGATTAAAGATAAAAACCGGGAGAAACAGGCGCTTCAGAGCGAGCTGGAACAGATCTATCCGAAGTGGGAACGAGTTTCGGGCGAGTTGGAATTACTCTAATCTTTTTGTGGTTTCAGGTTCCTTGAGGAGGTGAGCGGGAGGCCCGGTTACTTTGCCGGGAAACAGGCTGAAACAATCGAACGATGCAAAGGAAGAGCCCCGTTTGTCACGGCTGGAGAGTCTGTTTCGATTTCGGCGATTTGAGTTTCGTCTGTCGTTTTACCCAAATAGGCTGTCCCGTTTCCGTTTCCCGGAAGGAATTGAATTTTGGCTCGTGCAAACATAGCTTGTCTCAACGCAAAAAGACAAGTAGAATAAGCACTTTTAGCCCCATGAAACAGAAAGGGGCAGAGAGGTGCGTTGTGGAAAAATACAGACATAGTGAAATTGAACCCAAATGGCAGGCATTTTGGGATAAAGACAAGACTTTTAAGACGCCTGAAAAACTGGAAGGTCCCAAATACTACGTTTTGGACATGTTCCCGTACCCCTCAGGTGCCGGTTTACACGTTGGACATCCCGAAGGATACACGGCAACGGATATTTTGGCGAGATACAAACGGGCGAAGGGTTTTAACGTGCTTCATCCCATGGGTTGGGATGCTTTCGGGCTGCCCGCGGAACAGTACGCCATTCAGACGGGTACCCATCCGGCTTCCACAACGGAAACCAATATCGAGACCTTCAAGCGGCAGCTGAAAGCGCTGGGGTTCAGTTACGATTGGGATCGCGAAGTGAACACAACAGATCCAAATTACTATCGCTGGACACAGTGGATCTTTTTGCAGCTCTACAAGAAGGGGCTGGCCTATGTGGCAGAAGTGCCGGTCAACTGGTGTCCCGCTCTGGGAACCGTTTTGGCAAATGAAGAGGTTATAAACGGTCTTTCTGAGCGAGGCGGTCATCCTGTCGTTCGCCGTCCCATGCGGCAGTGGATGCTCAAAATTACAGCCTACGCCGATCGACTGCTCGAAGATCTGGATACTCTGGACTGGCCTGATTATTTAAAAGAAATGCAGAGAAACTGGATCGGGAAATCCTATGGTGCTGAAGTTGATTTCAAGGTTGAAGAGCACAATGCCCATATCCGGGTGTTCACAACCCGGCCGGATACCCTTTTTGGTGCCACCTACATGGTTCTGGCTCCTGAACATCCACTGGTCGATGTGCTGACAACCAAAGAGCAGAGAGCCGCGGTGGACGCTTACCTGGAAGAGTCCTCCCGCAAATCGGATATGGAACGCACGGAACTCAATAAAGAAAAAACGGGCGTTTTCTCAGGCGGTTTCGCCATTAATCCGGTTAACGGAGAGCGCATACCCGTCTGGATTGCCGATTACGTGCTCATTTCCTACGGTACGGGTGCTATCATGGCGGTTCCCGGTCACGATCAGCGAGACTGGGATTTCGCTTCAAAGTACCGTATTCCCATTGTGGAAGTCATTTCTGGTGGCGATGTTTCCGTGGAAGCCTACACCGGCGATGGCATTCTGGTGAACAGTCAAATTCTGAATGGTTTACCTGTGGAGGAAGCAAAAGAAAAAATTGCCAGCTGGCTCGATGAACGGGGATTGGGTAAAAAAGCCATTAACTACAAATTGCGCGACTGGCTCTTTTCAAGACAGCGTTACTGGGGAGAACCGTTCCCCATTGTTCACGATGAGAACGGACACCACGCCATTCCCGAAGAACAGTTGCCCCTTCTTCTGCCTGAAGTGGCCTCTTACAAACCCTCTCCCGACGGCAACCCGCCCTTGTCCCGCGCGGGTGACTGGCTGGAGTGGACCGATTCGGAAGGCAAGACGTACACCAGAGAGACCAACACCATGCCTCAGTGGGCCGGGTCATGCTGGTACTACCTCCGTTACATCGATCCCCACAACAACGGCGAAGCCTGGTCAAAGGAAAAGGAAGCTTACTGGATGCCGGTAGACATGTATGTGGGCGGAACGGAACACGCTGTTCTGCACCTGCTCTACGCGCGTTTCTGGCATAAAGTACTCTACGATTGTGGTTTTGTGTCGACCATTGAACCCTTTCAGAAACTGGTTAACCAGGGCATGATCACAAGTTACAGCTTTAAAAACAGCAAGGGCAAATACGTTCACTGTGATGAAGTCGATTTCGATGGCAAGAAAGCGATTTGGCGCAAAACAGGGGAGAGTCTCGGCTTTCAAGTCGAGAAAATGTCAAAATCCAAGAAGAACGTCATCAATCCCGATGCCATTATTAAAAATTTCGGAGCCGACTCTTTCCGGCTTTACGAGATGTTCATGGGCCCTCTGGAAGCCAGTAAACCCTGGAACACCAAGAGCATTGACGGTGTACGCCGTTTCCTGGAGCGAACCTGGCGCCTCATTCCCGAAGATCACACGGAAATTACAGATCAAATCCAATCGGATGACGTTCTGAAAACCTATCACCGCACTGTTAAAGGGGTCAGCGAGGATATCGAGAACCTGCGCTTCAATACCGCCATCAGTAAAATGATGGTTTTGACCAATGTATTGACCAAAAGCGAGGAATACCCCAGGGAAGTCCTGGAAGGTCTGGTCGTCATCCTTGCGCCTTTTGCACCTCATATCGGTGAAGAACTCTGGCAACGGCTGGGTCACAGCGAAAGTGTCGCTCGTCAATCGTGGCCAGCTTACGATGAATCATACTGTCAGGACGATGAAACGACCATTGTCGTTCAGGTGAACGGCAAGAAACGCGGTGAACTGCAAATTGCCAAAGACTCGGATAAAGCGGATGTGCTGGCCAAAGCGAAAACGCTGGATCGCATCGAACATTTCATGCAGGGAACCTTGATCAAGGAAATATACGTTCCCAACCGCCTGGTCAACTTTGTCGTTCGTCCCGGCTGACAGACTCTGCGGATTACCTGAACCTCAGACCATGCAGGTCGGGTTCAGGTTGCTGCCGGCGTGGGAACACCGATTTTCTTGAAACTGGTGTTTTTCAGGTTCTGATAGAGGATCAAGAGTTTCAGAGCTCCATCCAGTGAAACAGATGAGCCTTTGGGGGCGAGAAGTTCGTATTCAAGCAACTTGAAATCCGCTGTGGAGAATCGGGCGATGATCTCTTCGGTTTGATAGAGGAAAACGCCATCGCGCTCCTGAAGTTTTTCCCGTCTGTCCTGGCTTTTCGCCTCCAGACAAGAACCCTCGAGATAGTATCCCGATGTTTCATTTTCAAAACTCTGCCTGGATAAATAGAACTTGGGTTTGTCTTTGTATGGGTCGCCGCTGGTGGGACAAAAAGTCGTGCAATTTCCGCACTCATTGCAAAAATCACCGATATTCAAGACCTGACTTTCTTGAGAGAGAACCATTTCTTTTTCTTCAATCAGGTAGTGCTCTTTTCCTTTAAACCGTATCTCGGGAACAGGCCATGATCCGGGCTGGGAGGCATAGGTGAAATTAGCCCTGTTGGGACAGACGGTCACGCAAATATCACAGTGAAGATCACAGGATAGACAGCGAGCCGCTTCTTTCATGGCGTCCTCCACACTGAGGGACCCGCGAACCAAATGGAAGTTCTTCCTGTCGTTCAGTGGAAGTTCTTTGGGGAGCGTAGCCTGTATGCGAGTGGCCGCACTCAAGTGTCTGTGTTTGTGTTCTGGAATGGAAAAGTCGCCATCCTTGACGTGTTCGGGGTTGAGATCGGCACACTGTAACATGGACTTGGCCGCTATGCGTCCATCCGCAACCGCTCTGATGACCGTTGACGCTCCCCGATAGGCATCACCGCCCATAAAAACGCCCTTCAGGTTGGTTTCCAGCGTTTCGGGGTTGACTTCAGTGATTTGTGCGAAATCTAAATCCACATTCTGACCAAAAGCCGAGATCAGGCTGTCCGCTCGGAGTTTAAAAGTACGACCTTCAAGCGGGATCGGCGAACGTCTTCCAGACGAATCCACGGCTCCTAACTTCATTTTCTGACAAATGATGCCGGTGAGTTGACCGTCTTCGGTAAGAAGAGAGAGAGGCGCCGCGAGTTCGATGATGTTCACCTTCTCTTCACCCAGTGCCTCAATTTCTTCAATTTCGGCGGGCATTTCCCGAATAGTCCTGCGGTACAGCACGGTCACGGATCCATCTTCCGGAATCAGCCGGGAAGCGGTTCTGGCCGCGTCGATGGCGGAATTGCCGCCGCCTAAAACCACAACGTGTTTGCCCCTTAAAATGGAATGACCCCTCCTGAGCTGCTCGAGGAAGTGCAATTGGTCTGAAACGCCCAGGGCTGTATCGCCAGGCAGTCCCAGTTTTTTTGCGTTGGCGGCACCAATGGCAATGAGCGTGCAATCGTGGGTTTTTCTGATTTCAATAAACTGACTCTCAGAGACGCGTTGACCTGAATGCACACGAACTCCCAGCTCGAGAATGCGGTTCAGGTCTTTGTGAATGGCTTCCTCTGTCAAGCGGAACGGCGGGATGGTTCCTGAGACCATTCCTCCGAGCTCTTTTTTGCTGTCGTAAATATCAACTTCAAAACCGGCTTTTTTCAATTCGTAGGCCGCGGTCAATCCGCAGGGACCCGCGCCGATAATGGCGGCTTTCCCTTTGCTCTCTGCGGGAGGCGCAAGAGGGTGTTCCGCATGCTGGTTTTCTTCCGCGAACCGCTTGATCTCGCGAATGAGCAGAGCCGAATCGTAGTTAATTCGCGTGCACTTTGTTTGACAGATGTGATCGCACACCAGGCCCGTTACGCCGGGAAAGGGGTTGGTTCTCATGATGATGTCATGAGCCAAGTCAAAATCGCCATTTGCAACCGCTCGCATGTATTTGGGTATTTCCTGATGCGCGGGACATGTGGGCTCGCAAGGTGCGCTGATGCAGTCAAAGGCGTGCAATTCTTTCTTGTTTTTAATGGTGAAGTAAGATTGCGGGGTTTTGGTGTATTGTTTCTGGCTTAAAACTCGATCGGCATACGTTCTCAAATTGGCAAATTGCGCGTTCCGATCAGCCATGACCCAAGGGTATTCTTCCCAGGCAGAAATGGCCTCGATGTATTGCTTTGTGCGGCCGTAACCGCCGGGTTTGAGCAGGTCGGTGCAGACGGTGACCGGGGCCAGACCGCATTTCAGCGTCTCTACCACGTTAAAACAGTCAACTCCTCCGCAGAAAGAGAGATCGAGATGGCCGTCAAATGTCTCCTGCAAGCTGCGCGCGACCTGAATGCTCAGGGGATGCAGGGCTCGACCCGACATATAGTGCATGCGCTCTTCTTTAGGGAGCCGGTTCCCCTGGTTCAGGGATTCAAGGGTATTGGTCAGCTTCAGCCCGAATTCCAGTTGTTCTCTTTCGGCCAGTTTAATCAGATTCTCAATCATGGAAACAGCATCGCTGTACTTTATGTCGTGCTCGAAGGCCTCATCGGGAACCACGACCGGAAATTGGTGAATTTGGTTTAAAATAGAGCGCAGCTTTTCAGGGCCAAGCAGGGTTGGATTGAGCTTGACGGCCGTGTGGAGTTGTTGCTCGCTTAGCAAATAAGCCGCGATCTTTTCAATCTCGTCGGGAGGACATCCGTGCATGGTTGAAAGGGTGACGTTATTGGAGAGACAGTCTGGGATTTCAACCTCGTCGATTGCGGGATAGATGGGCGCGATTTCCCTCCTTTTCGCTTCAATAAAAGCGGAGGCATCTCTCATATGCTTTAAAAACTGCTGGACATTGGGCTTGCGGATGCCCTGGAGATCGTACCCGATGGACATGTTGAAAATGAATCCGCTTCCTTTTTCATTGTGCCACCCGAACATGTGCCTCAGGATGTGGATGACGATCCAGGCATTCAGGTATTCGTCAAAACTGTCTTCGCATTTGAGTTCCTGGGACCATTCGCAATTGTAGCCTTCGTCTTCCATGTCAATACAGGGTTTGCTGATGGTTAACTCGTCCAGGGTCTGTATGGTCTTTAATTCTATGTATCTGGAGCCAGTTAACCAGGCTGTGACAATGTTTTGTGCCATTTGGGTATGGGGACCGGCCGCGACTCCAATGGGAGATTCAAGGTGCTGACCGTAACGCGTCATACCGATTTTATTCACAAGGAAGGGATCGAAAAATAGATCTTTATGGATGCCGAATACAGATTTTGTTTGAATTTCCTTGAGAATCCATTGCAGGAGTCTGACGAGTGCAATTCTTGAAAAATGATCCGACATAAAAACTCCAGTTTGGTTTTAAACAGGGCTCATTCGATGGCCCTCTCCAGCGGTCAAACTCAAATGTTCATTATTTGTTGCGGTAAATCTCCTGAAAGACACGGGAAGTCGCTTCGTTGAATTGATCTTCAGCGTAGGCGGCATCGATGAGATCGGCTTTTTCCTCAAAAATATGCCATAGTTTTCTTGTATTGGTGGAGTGTTTTCTCAATTCATGAGGGCTGATGGTGCGCCACATTTGAGGAAACCATTTCTGGAACCCGTGTTGATAGGCCGTAAGCAGACAAACAATTTGGGATTTCAGCTGTTGTAATTTCTCCTCTTTGTCGAGAGACCTGAAATCCGCAAGGGAAGTAGTTTGATCGGAATAATGCAGCCCTATTTTGAGAGCGTTTTTTGAGAAAGCCTGCACGAGGTCTTCCAATTGATAGGCAAATACCTGAAAGGGATCTTCATCAAAGGAGTTCGTGTCTTTTTCGGACTTGCCCATGGGAATACCCACCCAATCGTTGTAAACGTCCATTAGAAAGGCTCTTCCAAGTTTGCCCGAAGCCAGGGTCTGAGATGATAATTCATGAAAGGGGAAGGTGATACCACCGGATTTTTTTACCGCTAGAGAGAGATAGTCTTTAATGGCTCCAATGTTGTCGGGTGATGGGTCAATGACCACTTCTTTGATAAAGGCTTTTCCCTCTTCGGAAAGAAAACAGTGCATTTGATTTTGAAATTGGAGGAGCAGACTGTGATAAACTTCATCGCGGACCTGATCGAGGTAATTTCCTATAAAGTGAATTTGAGGTGACTGCAAAAGACCACTGATCATGGTTCTGTTTTCCATATCCAGTGAAATGATGACTTTTGCAGAGGGTTTCTTGAGTGCCTGGATCAGCGGTCCCCGTTCAACTCCAATATTTTGAAGATTCATGAGAAGATGATCGATATGATCGATGCCCACCAGGTCTTTGCTGTTCAGGTCGCGAATGATTGATTTGACAAAGCGTCCCAGCTTTTTTTCGCTGTTCAGTATGAGGTACACTTTAGAATCGTACAAAATGCGCTTCCTGTATTGAGGCAGGATCTTGCTGCTCGGGTGAAAGATACGATGCAGAATGGATGATTTTCCAGATCCCTTGTGACCTAGAATGACCTGTTGTGCGTCCAGTTGGAAGGAACAGTATAAATCAACCCAGAACTCACGGGGCAGAATGAGTTCCTCCTGTCCTTTAACTTTTCTGGCTGTGTCATCTGGAAGTTCCATGTTGTCTTTGACGCTAATGGTTTCAGCGATGACTTTTTTGGGCTTGGGTTTTTTGGGGGCCTTCAGTTTATCAAGGGTATTTGCCCAGCGCGCCTTGGATTTCTCCCAGTCGAGAAGGGGGTAGATCAGGTTAAAGGGTGTGTTGAGAAAAACCTCAAGTTGTTTGACGGGTAGGTTTGGGCCTTTTAACTGACCAAGCTGATTGAGAATATGTCTGGCAAGAGGTGTAAATACGATGGTTTTTGCAATGGGCTGGCTGAGTGAAATGGAAATGAAATCATTGAGCCAGGAGTGGGGAATATCAAAGGGGCGATTGTCTTTCCAGCGGTTTTTAAGGAACTCGGGGTCAATCATAAAATCAGAGCATACTTGTTTCATGATTTCGGGTTGTTCCTGAAAAAAAACGTAGAGAAGACAGGCTGCATCAACATAGGGCTTCTTGGCTGCTTTGCAGGCCTTGATGGCCTTGCTTATTAAACTTGAAGGTGTTTTCTCACAACTGCTTAAGCGGTCAATCGTAACGGGATCCAGAGCTTGACCCAGACCATCTTTAAATTCGCGTTTCAGCAGTGTGGAACCGAGAACGAGAAAGTCTCTAACGGTATAGTCCTTGGTTGCACTGAGTTTCTTACCTGAGATAAAGGAACCGTTAGACGAATTGAGATCTTTAATAATGATCTTGGGGCCTACCAGTTTTAACTTGGCATGACGAGTCGATAAACAGGGATCAAGCGGCAGTGAAATGCTGTTGTTTCTGCCTCTACCTATCAGAAGTTCATTTTTCGGGCTCAATTTGCAATGAGTACCCTCATAAGGCCCCGATATAATTAACATCTTTATTGACATGCCTACAATCCTTCAATTACTGGACACCAAGGTTCAAGGTGGTAATCACTCACATATCAAACGATCATACCATAAGTTCTTTCCTACCATGTCCATAATCTGTCCGTATTTGAATTCAAAATAGCGGTAGACACCCTAAATATTTGAATACAAATTAGATTTTCACAAGGGTCTTCCAGTTTTATCGCGGTTCCAGGCCTTCCTCGATAGCATAAAAACATTGAAAACAGGGTCGGATCGTCTGAAATATTGTGTCGACCGAACTCATTTTTTTTACCGGTTTCAGACCATTCGCGGACGGGTTGTTTTACAGTTGAAAACAACAATGGAGGCAATTATGAGTTTCCGGTCTCAAATCAGCGTCCTGTTTATCGACGTTTTTTTTATCAAAACCAGGCTGACCCTAAAATCAGCCATAGATTCCTTTTCACATTTCATTCAAGACGGATGGTCTGATGTGTTTTTTTTAATCTCTCGGGGGGAAGTTGAATTTGAAATGAAAGACTTGCCAGAATAGAGAAGCGTCACACCTGAATGACACACAAAAGCGTGAAACTGCAGGGAAAAAGAAAGCTTTTGAATTCTCTTATTGTTGATAACAAATTAATTACGTAGCTTTTACAGTTTAAAGGCAGATTGAAAAGATCGTGTAAAATCAAGGTCAATAGCTGGTTAACTCCTTGATTGTTTGCGTCTCAAGGTTTAAATTGAAGTCACTAGATAAGGCTTTGGTTGTTATTGATCCTGACTTTAAAACCAAGAGGGCCTTATCAGGAGCTCGCAATTTCTCTTGACGGTTGCAGGTTCACTGTTTAAGATTCAAGTTGAATCTAATGTTCTTAATTAAGCACGCAATGTGAATTTGAAGAGAACAATCATCATATTTTAGTGGAGGTAGTTTCAGGTGATTATTTATGATTATATTATGAAGGGTGGCCCCGCGATCATGGGCTTTTTGACTTTACTTTTAATTATTGGCTTGGCCTTTATCGTGGAAAGATGGATTGCACTCTCTCGCGCAAAGGTCGATACCAAAAAATTTCTCGGCGACATTCAAAATGCGCTTGGAGCAAAGAACGTCAAAGAAGCCGTTAGTGTTTGCGAAAAGTTCAAGGGACCCATCGCTTCTATTTTAAAAACCGGTTTGATGAAATTCGGAAAACCAAAAGAAGAAGTGGAAAAAATCATGGAAACCTCTGCGATGCATGAAATTGCACGCCTTGAAAGAGGACTTCCCGTTCTTTCTACCATTTCAAACCTCGCTCCTATCATCGGCTTTTTGGGAACGGTTACGGGTATGATCAACTCCTTTGATGCACTGTCACAGTTGAACGATCCAGGTGCGGTTGCTGCCGGTATCTCACAGGCGCTCCTGACTACAGCAACTGGTCTGATTGTTTCAGTTCCCTGTCTGCTCGCATACAGCTATTACACATCCAGAGTGAATGCCTTTATTCGTGAAATTGAATCTGCGTCAGCTGTCTTAATGGAGTCCTTCTCTGCCATGGAACGCTACTAATGTACCATTGTAGTTTGGGAGGTGTTTCATGAAAATAAGACGGACGATGACCCTGGAAGCGAACATACCAACGGCTTCTATGGCGGATATTGCCTTCCTGCTGATTGTATTCTTTATGATTTCAACGGTTTTCTCTGTTGATAAAACCAACGTTCAACTTCCTAAAACCCATAAGAAGAACCGAGTCGAAGTTGTCAAAGGTTCTGCTTTTGTGGTCATTCAGAAAGACGGTACATTGAAAGCGTCTGATGGAAAGGAAGATTCAAAGCTGGTCAACATGCAGGACCTCGGGATCCTGGCTTCTAACTGGATGTCCAAAAACAAGAACCAGCCAGTAGTTATCAAAGCCGATGTGGATGCCCGCTATAAAGATATTCACGAAGTTCTGGATAAATTGCGAAATGCCGGTGTCAGGAATCTCAAGTTCCTCACTGAAAGCGAAAAAGGTACATAAGGAGGACCCATGGCAATTCAAGTTAGAAAAGATGAACCTGAAATACCCACTTCCTCTATGGCGGATATTGCCTTTCTGTTGATTGTATTCTTTATGCTGACAACGGTCTTTTCAGCCAATCAGGGTATTGAACACGTTCTGCCTCAAGATGATCAAAATCAGCAGACGGATGACAACACAGAAGCAATTTACATCAAGATCTTTGTGGATAAGCAGTTCCAGATGGATGGCAAGAGTTATTCAATCGATCAAGCAGACGAAGTGTACGACTACGTATTTGGGAAAGTTCAGCAGAATGCCCAGAAACCCGTTATTGTTCACACCAACCCCGAGGCTTCCTATGGTGACATGGTCGCGATAATCGATCAGATCAAACTTGTTGAAACGGATATCAAGAGGCCGGTGGCCCTGACCATTCCTTCCAAGGAAGAAGCGGAAATGTACGACATGTACGGTGTGGAATAAGGAGGTGAACATGGCTGAAGAAAAGAAACTAAAAAATGTCGTGTACGCCGACGCGGAAGTCAGCGGTTTAAAAGAAGCCTTGCAGCACTCCGCCATGATGCAAATGGCATTTGAAGATGCAAGTGAAAATGATTACCTTAAGCAAGGTCTCTTTGCGGCACTGCTGTTTACACTGCTTTTGATTTGGGTTCCCATGCCCCGATTTTCCATGCCCAACTTTTCTAAAAAGAAAGTGGAGCAGAAAATACAGAAGCGCAAAGTCCTTAAACCACCCCCGGAGAAACCTCTGGAAAAGGTTCAAAAGAAGAAGAAGAAGGCCAAGAAAAAGCCTATGCCTGATTTGACTCCTGATGAGCCAGAACCCATTGTGGAACCGGAACCCGCTCCCGAGCCTGAATTTGAATTGGATGATGATTGGGAAATCGGTATCCCCGATGCGCCACCCGATACCAGTGATACCATTGCTCGTGTTGGTCAGGTTGGTGTTGAACCTCCGGTGTTTACAAAGAAAGTGCGACCCAACTATCCAGAAAGAGCTGTCAGAGTCAAAATTCAGGGTTATGTCATCCTGGAGGCCATTCTCAGGCGTGATGGATCCATTGATGATATCAAAGTCCTGCGTGGTCTGGGGAAAAACAAATTCGGTTTTGAAGATGAAGCGATTGCCGCACTCAAGCAGTGGCAGTTCCTGCCCGGCAAGGTGAATGATCGCCCTGCTGATGTTAGAATGACATTGAAAATCGACTTTGTTCTTCAATAACAGAACTTCTTAATTCGTCACCTGCTTCTTCGATCAGAAGGGGCAGGTGACTTCTAATTCCGGTGTAGGGATCGATGTTTCAGGGATCTTTAGAAGATATCAAACTGCCAGATGTCATTCAACTCTTGAGCAGCAGCTCCAAAACGGGTGCATTCACCATCACCAGACGAAAACAGAAGGGATCCATCTTTCTGGTCAAAGGGCAAATAAACCACGCTATCTGTGGTAATCTCAAAGGTGAAGATGCCATTTTTAACATGGCTGTCTGGCAGGATGGCACTTTTAAATTCGTTGAAAACAAGACCGCTACTGAAAAGACCGTCAGCAAAAACAATGCGCACATTCTCATGGAGGTTGCCCGCAAGCTCGATGAGTGGCGTGTTCTGAGCAAGAAAATTCCTTCTTTGGAGCTCATACCCGAACTGGAAACGCTTGGACACAAAAAGGTGAGCTTTAACACCCAGGAGTGGAGTGTCTTATCCAAAATTAACGGAGTCAACGATATCACTGAGATAGCCGGTATTTCAGCAATAGCTCCCCTTGATGCGGCCAAACTCATCTACGGTCTGGTTGCGAACGGAATGGTCAAGCTCAGAGAGAAACCGAAGGTCAATCCCGACAAGAACCCACTCCTTGACAGTACAAAAGAGAAGGCCAAAACGGAAGATCAGACCAAGCGTGAGTTCCTGGAGAAAATCGAGAAAATCTACAAGGAAAGTAAACATATTCTGGAAGACTTCGCACACCCAGTAGTTCAGCGTCACTGTGCCAAAGGTGTTAAAGAGGTCGATAAAGGCGGTGGATTGCCAGCCGTTATTGAAGTGGCATCCCAAATTATCAAGGCGACCCAAATCTTGGAAGGGTCAGAAAAAGCCAAAAAATTAACCGTCATTCTAAAAAACATTATTAGAAAATCCTGACGGAATTTGCATGGAGGATTTCATGAAAAAAGGGTCCTTAGCCATCGTGCTGATGATTTTTACACTTACTCTATTTGCTCAAAATGAAGCAAATAGAGCCACTGAACTGTACAAAAAGGGAAAGTACAAGGAAGCCATTACGCTTTTGGAAGAGGCTATTGCTACAAATCCCGATTGGTATTTCCCGGTACTTCTCAAGTCCAACTGTAACATGAAGCTTGGGAACTACCAGGCAGCTCTTGACGGCTACAAATTCATTCAATCAATGGAAATACCTGATAAAGAAATACCCAAAGTGAAATTCTTTATGGGCCAATGCTACATGCGCCTGGGTAAGCAAAAAGAAGCCATTGAGCTGTTTAATGGATTAACGAAGTCCGCGCCCGAGAATAAAAAGTTTGATATGTACTTCTCTGTGGGGCAAGCTGAAGTTCAGGTAGCTCGGGACGCACAGAAAAAGAAAAACAACAAGACAGCACACAGTTATTATTCCAAAGCTATCAGTAGTTTTACGAACGCTCTCAAGTATCCCGCTTCGGACGAAAAACGAAAAATTAACGCTGCCTTCCAGAAAGCCTATTCTCAATTCAAAATCGGGAACCTTCAAGGTTCACAGGACTCCCTGCAAAAGTCCATTTCCTATTTTAAAGATGTATTGAAAATAGACCCCAAGCACGAACAAACTCATGAACTTTTGGTAGAAGTCAGTTTCAGGCTTGCCAAGAAAGCGAAAGGCAAAGACAAAGTTGCCAAGTACGCGCAGTGTGTCATTTACCTGGACGGCTATCTGAAATACTGGCCAAATGATGTGAAAATGCTCGATAAAAAAGGGCAGGCACTCTTAGGTGTTAAGAGATACAGTGAAGCGGTTTCTGTTTTCAAAAAAGTCGTCGCCAAGTCACCCAACGATGGCAATGCCTACTTCTCTTTGGGACGAGCCGAAATGGCAGATCGCCAGTACAATACCGCCATAGGAACATTTAAAAAAGCCATGGCCAAAGGCGCTGGCAAAAACCCCTATGTCTATTCCTTCTCCGCGCACTGCTACATCAAGCAGAAAACAAAGTGTACAAGAGACAATATCCCCCTCTACCAAAAAGCTGTTGATGTGTTGAATCAGGGCTTGAAAGCGATTCCTGGCAACAGCAAACTCCAGGCGGAACTCGATTCCAAAAAAGAGAACCTGGATATCTTCAAAACCAATTACGAAACAGAAGAAAGTAACCGCAAAGCTCTGATCGACAACATTAAGAGTCTCGATCAAAACATTGCTGGTAACACCTCTAAACTCGAAAGAGAACGAGAAAAACAGCTCAAGCAAAATACGGAAGCAATTGAAAAATCAATTGCCAACCTGAAACAGCAGATCAAGGAAGCTCGCAGTGAAAAAGAGGCAGAAGTCAAAGCACTGCGTGCCTCTTATGATATTGCCAAGGCATGCGGCGGAGCACAAGGCACCGCATACTACAGCCAGATGCAAGCCGTATTGAAAGCTAACGGAGCTCTTTAACTCTTCTAGTTTCACCATCATTACTCACGTCCATTGATTTTTTAATTTATAAAATCCTCGGGTATTCGTAAAATAGCAGGGCTTGCCCTGCTATTTTTTTTAGGTGTTATAAAATGAATAAATTAGATAAGGTCGTTTTGATGTTCGTGTTAGCATTACTGACAATGACTTGCGGTCCCTCGTCATCCGCACATGATCAGAACCGGAATAAGAATGAGTTTAACAAGCAGGAAAAAGCCGTTCCAATAGCCGTTCAGAAACCGCGTCGTGGTATGGCATATGCCTATTATGCCACCACGGCTGTACTGGAAGCAGAACACAGAGCTGAAATAAGAGCTAAAACAGGCGGAGTCATTCTCGATCTGTTTGTAGAGGAGGGCGATCTCCTGAAAAAAGGCGCGACCATGCTGAAACTCGAGGACAGCGACCAGAAGCTGAAACTCAAGCAGGCTCGATTAACCTTCCAGCAAGCTCAGAAGGAATTTAAAAGGCACACTAAAATGAAAAACACAGGGGTGCTTTCGCAAGAGCTCTATGAACAGAGTGAAAACAACTACTTGCAAGCTTCAGCAGATTTAGAAGTCGCGGAACTGAATTTATCGTATACCGAAGTCAAAGCTCCCCTGGCCGGGATCTGCGTCAAAAGACGGGTGGATCTTGGCACGCATATCGATCTGGGTACGCCTCTGTTTGACATAATGGACATGGATCCCATGCTCCTGCGCGTGCATGTTCCAGCTAACCGCATGGATGAAATTGAGCTGGGTCAGGAATTGGAGATGTCAATAGACAGCACCGGTGACAGACTGAAGGGCGTGATTCAGCTTATCAGTCCCATTGTCGATTCGGAAACCGGAACCGTTAAAATTACAGCTGCCGTTCGCAATTATCCCGATTCAGTGCGGCCTGGCGATTTTGCTGAGATACGGTTAATTACAGAGAAAAAAGAAGATGCCATGTTAGTTCCCAGCATTGCTGTATTTGAAGAAAAAGGTCAATCCGTGGTCTTTATCGCGGTTCAGGGCAAAGCTGTCAGAAAGGCTGTAACCGTGGGTCTGGTGACAGAGAAAGAAACGGAAATATTGACCGGTATTGATATGAATGACCACATTGTGGTCAAAGGGCAGCGCGGTTTGCGAGACGGCCAAAAGGTAACCATCCTGGATACCGGCGAGGATCAAACAGTCAAGTAAAAGCAACCCGATCACCGAGGTGAGATTTTGATTAAAGAACTCGTAGGGTTTTCAGTTAACCGAAAAGTGACCATCGCCATGATGGCTCTGGCTGTACTTGCATTTGGCAGTGTCAGTCTTTCCCGCCTCACTGTCAACTTGCTCCCGGACATTGCCTATCCGTCACTGACGGTTCAAACGGAGTTTCCCAACGCGGCGCCCGGTGAAGTTGAGAACTTGATTACCGTGCCGGTGGAAGAGGCGGTAGGCGTTCTCAAGGGCTTAAAAGAGCTGCACTCTGTGTCGCGTTCCGGTCGTTCAGAAGTCTCTCTTGAGTTTGATTGGGGAACGGACATCGATATGCTGTCGATCGATGTGAGAGAGAAACTGGATCGTTTGATCTTGCCTGAGGAAGCGGAACGGCCAATCGTACTGCGTTACGATCCCGCATTGGATCCCATCATGAGATTGGCGTTTTCAGGCGCGAAGAAACTCAGTCTAATGCGCTACATTGCCGAGAATCAGATTAAAGACGCTCTGGAGCGAATAGAAGGCGTTGCCTCTGCCCGGGTCAAGGGTGGAGAAGAGGAGGAAATACAGATCAATCTCAACCAGGGCAAGCTGGCAGCCATGGGGATACAGCCCGAGGAGATCGCCCTGATCCTCAGTTCTTCCAATATCAATCGGCCAGGCGGTTCATTAAAAGGCCCGGAGAGCCAATACATGGTTCGCACGCTGAATGAATACCAGTCGGTGGAAGAAATCGCCAACTTGATTGTAACACCTCACGGTAAAGCCCCGGTTGCGTTGAAAGAAATGGCAGACGTCGTGCGAGGTGTTGTGGATCGGGAAGAAATTACCCGGGTAAACGGCATGGAGTGTGTTGTGGTGGAGATCTTCAAGGAAGGTGATGCCAATACGGTTCAAGTCGCTCAGTCGGTTCGGGAGGCATTGAATCACATTCAGCTGAATTTGGCTGACACCGATCAGCTCTCGGTCTTGTCCGATCAGTCGCGTTTCATTGAACAAGCGATCGATGAAGTTGAAAGTGCGCTTTTCATAGGTGGTGTGCTGGCTATTTTGGTGCTCCTTTGTTATTTGCGCGACATTCGGTCAACCCTTATTATCGCCGTTTCCATACCGCTCTCTGTTGTGGCCACCTTCATGCTCATGTATCAAATGGATGTGAGTTTGAATATTATGTCTCTTGGCGGTTTAACCCTGGGTATCGGTATGCTTGTGGACAGTTCCATTGTCGTTCTGGAAGCCATTCATCGTTTAAGGGAAAAGGGGTACAGTAGAAAGAGAGCGGCTATTGAGGGAACGCATGAAGTCGGGGGCGCGGTTGTCGCCTCGGTTTTGACCACGGTTGCGGTATTCCTGCCCATTGTATTTGTTCAGGGCATTGCAGGCCAGCTCTTTAGAGATCAGTCCATGACGGTGACTTTCAGCCTGCTTTCCTCTCTGGTTGTTTCCATGACGCTGCTCCCCATGCTGGCTTCTTCAGGTAAAAAGAGCCGCTTGGTGATCTCAGACCGCCGATCGCTCTTCAAAAAGGCGTATGAAAAACTCTTGCGCGGCTGTTTACGCTTGAAGTGGCTGATACTCCTGCTGGCTGTTTTGCTCTTCGCGGTCACTCTGAGCTTCATCCCGCAGTTAGGCCGGGAGTTGATACCCCCGCTTGCGGAAGGTGAATTCTATTTTGAAGTGACCATGCCGGAAGGAACGCCTCTGCCAGCTACCGATCGTGTAATTCATGAAATGGAGAAACAGGCCGGTGGTTTACCGGCAGTAGGCCAGGTCTACACCTCAACAGGTACCCGAAATGTATCAGGCGGTCTGTCGCTCAAGACAAGGGATGAGAACCTGGGGCAAGTCTTCGTCACACTTAAAGATCGCAGCAATGAAGAGCTGGAAAGGCAGGTGGCGAACCGGCTTCGCAATGCCTATGCACGCATTCCAGGTTTGGAAGTCAAATTGGGTCGGACCTCGTTTTTTAGTTTAAAAACACCCATAGAGTTGCATTTTTTCGGGGAAAACCTCGACCAGTTGAAAGATTACACGCTCGATCTCAAAGAAAAGCTCAATCAAGTTGAGGGGCTTTCCGATGTTCGTGCTTCTCTGGAAAGCGGAAACCCGGAATTAAATGTGATTTTTAACAGGGATAAACTGGCACGGCTGGGCTTTACCATTCGCGATGTCTCTCAAACGCTGCACGACCGGGTTAACGGCAGAGTTGTTTCCAGATTCAAGGAGGACGATCGTCACATTGACATCAGGCTGAGGAACAGGGAAGAGGATCGAAACTCCGTGCTGAGTATTGATAACGCGGTTGTGGCTATGAAAGAAGCACAGCCCATCACCCTTAAGTCACTTGCAAGCATTGAAAGGGGTCGTGGACCGGCGGAAATTCACCGTATCAAACAGAGTCGGGTTGCCATTTTATCGGCCGAACCCAGCGGGGACTTGGCTGTTGGCGAGCTTTTTGACTCACTTCATCGCGTTGTGGCGGAAAACCCGCCGCCTTTTGGCGTGACTTACGAACCCGGAGGGCAGAATTCAGAAATGGAAGCCTCGTTTGACAGCATGAAATTTGCCCTCATTCTGGCTGTATTTCTCGTTTATCTGGTGATGGCAGCCACCTTCGAGAATCTCCTGCATCCCTTCTTGATTCTGTTAACCATTCCATTGGCCTCAATAGGCGTGATTCTGGGGCTTACCCTCTTCAATCTCAGCATCAGCGTGATCTCCGCGATCGGAACGGTCTTTCTGGTGGGAGTGGTTGTCAATAACGCCATTGTGTTAATCGATGCCATCAACCGCTTGAGGCGGGAGGGGCTCGATAAGCTGTCGGCGGTCGTTGAGGCGGGAATCATCAGGCTGAGACCAATTATGATGACCACCCTGACAACGATTCTGGGTTTATTGCCCATGGCATTTGGCTTTGGAGAGGGCAGTGAATTGAGGCAGCCTCTGGCTATTGTCGTGACCATGGGCTTGGCTGTATCCACTCTCTTGACCCTGATCGTCATACCGGCTTTTTACATGGTTGTACCGTCCAGGGTGAGTTCCTTTACCGAGGAAGAACTCACCGAGCAAGAACGGAGGGTAATCGAATCATCATGACACTTCCCGAACTCGCCATACGCCGGCCTGTCACCGCCTTCGTCCTGCTCATTTCAATCTTTGTTTTTGGCGCAATTGCCCTTACCCGTCTGCCCCTGGCTTTTATGCCGGAATACGAGCGAAAAAGCCTTTACATCGTTGTTGACTACCCCAATGCCTCTCCTAAAATCGTTGAAAGACTCATTATCCGGCCAATTGAAGAAGCGTTGAGTCCCATGAATGGAGTCACGCATATGAGATCGTATTCCAACGCGGGCGGCGGCAGAGTGGTGCTTCGATTTGCATTCGATACCAGCATGGATATGGCGCGCACTGAAATACGAGAGCGGCTGGATAGAATGAAGGATGAACTGCCCGAGGACATGGAGCGGATTACCATCTCATCGAATTGGGATGCCAGCATTTCCGGCGAAGCCATTTTGGAAGGTCGAATCTCTTCGGGTCGCGATTTGAGCAAAGACTATGAACTTCTGAAAAGAAAAATCATGAAACCCATCGAGCGCATTCCCGGTGTTGCCAGTGTGCAGCTTGACGGTGTCAATCCAAGAGAAATTAAAATCAATCTCGATCTGCATGCCATTAAAAGACACCAAATGGATATCAGGAATGTTTTGACCGCGCTCAACGGAAATAACCTCGATCAGAGTCTGGGTGTCGTCAGAACCGCGGAATACCGCTTCGCGCTGAGAACCAAAGGCAGCTTTTCAACCCTTGAAGAACTGGAAGAGCTTCCCATTAACTCAAAAGGTCTGAAATTGCGGGATATTGCCTCCGTTACCTATAGGGAACCGCCGCTGGAATACGGAAGACATCTCGATGGGAGTTTCGCGGTGGGTCTCCATGTCTCTCAGGAATCGGCCGCCAACACCGTGGAGGTGTGCAGCGCCATTCGCAAGAGGGTCGCCCAAATGAATGAAGACCCGGAACTGGAAGGTATCCACTTTCTGTTGTGGGAAGATCAGGGCAGAGAAATAGAGAAATCCATACACGACCTGGAAAAAACAGGGTTCATGGGAGCCTTGCTGGCGTGTATCATCCTGTTTTTCTTTTTGAAAAAAATATCCAGCACAATGATAGCGGTTTTCTGTATTCCACTTTCGCTGCTTGTGGCTTGCGGTGTGATTTGGTCCATGGGGAAATCGCTCAATACGCTGTCGCTGCTGGGACTCATCGTTGGAATTGGTATGTTGGTGGACAATGCCGTGGTGATGATGGAGAACATCGTTCGCTACCAGCAAAAGGGTCTTCGATCCAGGTTTGCCGCCCTGGTTGGTTCGAGAGAAGTCTCCGTTGCCGTTATGGCCGCGACGTTCACCTCTGTGATCGTGTTTTTGCCCATGATTTTCTCCAAACCGTCAGAAATGAATGTGGCTTTGAGGGAACTGGCACTGACGGTTTGTTACACCCTGCTGGCGTCCCTGTTTATCAGCCAGACCTTAATACCGCTTTGTATGAGCCAACTTCCCAAACAGCGCAAAAAAAGTGGCACGGGGCGCTTGATGAGGGCATTACAGGGTGTCTATTCCAAAATACTGAAGTGGACCCTGAGGCATCGTGTCATCGCTCCTGTTGCCGGTCTTGTCGTCATAGCCTCAGCCTATTTCCCTTTTAAAAACATCAACTTCAATTTTGAAGCGAATTCCAGTGAAATGTTTATTCAGCTGGAGTATCGGTTCAGTGAGAACCTGTCACTTGAGAGAAAGGAAGGAGTTATCACGCGTGTTGAAAAAGCACTGGATAGGATAAAAGAGCCCTGTAAGATTGATTCCATCTACAGTTACTGGAGTGATCGTCACACGCTGACCCGATTGTACCTGGAAGACGGCTTTGCTCATGAAAAACACATGGACTCGGTCAAGAGAGTCCTTCCGCGAATGCTGCCGGACATACCGGGAGTTAAAATCAGATTGAAAGACAACGGCAGATTCTGGCAGAGGAACAGCGGTAAGCGCATTTCATTCCGTCTGGAGGGACCCGATACCGAAGTACTCTGTGAGCTGGCCGATGAAGCGCTGGAACTGATTGAGCAAGTTGAGGGTATGTTCGATTTTTACAGCACGGCAGAGGGCGGACGAACGGAGCTGCACTCCATCATCAACCGTGAAAAGGCTCGTGCCTACAACGTTCATGCAGGCCAGGCAAGTCAACTTGTTGAATTGACCTTTCGGGGCAGACGGCTGCCCAGGTTTAAGGATGGTGATACCGAAGTAGACATGAGACTGGCACTCGATGAACGGGAAATCGAGAGCCTGGATCAGTTGAAGAACCTGCCTCTCATAAGATCTGGCTTGCCCAACGTGCCACTGGAATCCCTGTCGGATTTTGTTGAGGTTAAAACACCCGACTCCATACGAAGGACAGACAAGGTCGCCGGTATTTGGGTCGGTGGTAAATTTGAACACGGTGACAAGGATACCTATCGCCGGAAAATGGTTCAAGCCTTGGAGCAAATGACACTTCCGTACGGTTATCACTGGGACTTTCAGTGGCGGAACAAGAGTGCGGAAGAAAGTAAAAAAGAGTTCATCACCAATCTGCTGCTCGCTCTCGGATTGATATTTGCCGTTATGGCGGCTGTATTTGAATCTACAAAACAGGCTGTTTCACTTATGATATCGCTGCCTTTTGCCGCGGCGGGAGCCATGTGGATGCTCTTCATTTTGAAAACCGATTTCGACCAACCCGCGTCCATCGGGCTGCTTTTGTTATTGGGAATTGTGGTCAACAACGGGATTGTCATGGTCGAGCATATCAATTTGTACAGAAGGAAGGGGATGAAGAGAGAGGAGGCCATGATCAAGGGCGGACGTGAGCGGTTCAGACCCGTTCTCATGACGGCTTTGACCACTTTTATCGGCTTACTTCCCATTGCGATCGATAAACCCGCCATGGCGGGTGTCTATTACTATTCCATGGCCTACGTCATGATGGGCGGATTGCTTGTTTCAACCGTCCTGACAACCGTTCTGCTGCCCAGCACCATTTGCATCACAGAGGACGTTTTCAGTCTGATCAAGCGATCCGCGCACTTTCTTGTAAAAGAGATGGTGAGGCTTGTGTTTATTTCGCGGGGAGCTTGACAAAAGGGTCGTTAACTGATAAGAGGATTAGTGGAACAAGTGTGTTCTTATCACATATAAATAAGACTCCTTTATTGACATTGAACCAGAAGAGCGAAGTGCCACAAGACTGATCCCGATGGAATTGATCGGCCATGGATTTGAAACAACCAGGCACCTGGAAGATCCGGGTAAATGGCTGCGGTCAGCTTTGCTTTTTTTAATCTGACAGGAATCCAGCATGACGCATCCCTATCAACTCATCCTCATTTCCAATCGTCCCATTCCCAATCTCACGCCCGCTCTGGATCGCTCTTTTGGAGCCCAAAAAGTGTTTATGCTTGTGGAAGAAGCCCAAAGGAGAAAGGCGTGCTGTCTGGAGGACGTTTTTAAACGTTATGGTATCAAAACAGAGATCGTACCTGTCTCTTCTAAAAACGACATACTGGAAGTCACCTCTGCCGTGGAAGCCCTGTGCTCCAGGTTTAAACCAGATGAGTTGGTACTGAATGTTTCGGGTGGTTCTCATGTGGAGCGTTGCGGGGCTTTCCAGGTCTTTTTCCAGCAAAACCGACCGGTCTTCTGTGTGGAAGCGGCAACCGATGAATTGATATGGATCCATCCTGCTGAAAAAGCAAAGCACAATCTGGAAGACCGGCTGCGATTAAAGCCCTATCTGGAGGCCTTTGGCAATCGGGTTCTGGGAAAAAGAGAGGCGTTGTCTTTTCCCGCAGCGTGGAGAGAATTACAGCAATTCATGGTTCACGCAGTCGAAGACCTGCAGCACGCCATCTCCGTAATGAATTACTACGCTTCCAGAGGCGAGTGGGATCCCTATCCTCAAATCAGCAGGAAAGACTGGTTGAACCGTCCATTCAGAGAGCTGTTAAAGCGCTGTGTTCAGCTGGAAATAGTGGAGCTGGATTCAAAGCGGATTGCTTTTAGCTCGGAACAGGCACGGCGCTTTTTAAACGGCGACTGGCTTGAACTGTATGTCTATCATCATCTGGACAGACTGCGCCAGCATTGCCCAATCCACGATTTAGCCATCGGCCTCGAGTTTGAATCTCAAAATGGCAATAAAAACGAAATGGACGTGGTTCTGCTATCCGATAACGTCATGCACTTCATTGAATGCAAGACCTCCAATATGCAATCCAGAAAAATGAAGCGCTACGGTCAGGGCGTGCTCTACAAGCTGGAGACCGTTACGGATCAGGCGGGCATGTTCGCCAAAGCCATGCTGGTTTCCTACCGGGATTTAAAAGATTCAGACAAGCAGCGTGCCAGAGATCTAAAGATCAAGACCGTATGCGCGTCCCAATTAAAACAACTGGATCAACACTTGACGAGCTGGCTGCGATCGAAAGCGTAGACCTGATTGTAGCGGGCCTGTATCCAAAAACGCAGCGTTCATGTTCCCCTGGAACACGGTCAGAGGTCATGCGAAACAAAATCAGAATCGCTTGATCGCCCATTCGGCAATGAAAACTGCTGCGCTGACCTGCGTAAACCGCTGTGAATATGCGGTGTTAACAGGTGTCAGAGTCATCAACTTACACGATGATCTCTTGCCTTTTCCAGTTCTGACTGACAGGAACAGCAAGGCGATAATACAAAAATCATGGTTGCGCATCAAACACTTTGATGGTATAATAACCTACTAAATCCATCATTGTCTTGAAAATAATCAACTTATTTTGTAATCCAATTTCCAAGGAGAAGAGGATGTACCGTCTTGTTATATCGTCAATTGCAGTTATTTCACTGTTTGTGCTCAGCCCATTTTTACAATCAGGCAATGATACCTATGTACCTGTCCATGAGGAGGTCGGCATTCCAAGTCATGGCAATGTGTTTTCGTATGGTTTTCAGGTGTCTGTCAACCACTTTGGAGGTAACCTCCTCGTGTCAAACACGGATGTAACCATTCCAGGTATCGGAGATTTTGGTTTGTTTTTCTCGCGGACACATAACAGTAACCTTGCGTGGGACACTGAGTTTAGTACCACCTTCAACATTCATGATTCCCCTATGGGGTTAGGTTGGACCTCACATTATGGATACTTATTGGTTGCAGGAACGGAGTTGCCCGTATGGAGAACAGGCTCTGGTGGACGAGAAATTATGTACCCTCATGATGCCTTAAACGGCAGCATTCCCATAGTAGGTGATGGTGGAAATTCCTGGATATCCACATCTTTCAATATTTTATATAAAAGTGGGGATAATTATATTTTATTGAAACCAAATGGTTTAAGGTATACACTAACTCCTACATCAGACACATTTGTTTATTACCCAACTTTAATCACCGATGCCAATGGAAATACTTGGGATATTTATTACCGTTCAAACAGCATTGACGAATATAAGGTTCTTGGGATTGATGATCTCGTAATTCATCACCCATTGATTGCGAAAGTGAGTGATGACTTGGGAAGGGATTTAAATTTTAATTACACGAATGTCAATGGTAAGGACCGTATTCAAAACATTAGGCTTGAAAATACCATTATGAGTTCCTATACCTATCAAGATTCCGGCAGTTTTACCTTTTTAAAAAAGCATACAACCGGTGCAGGTCGTCAGACTATCTATACAACAGATACCCATGGTGTTGGTTATGGAACTATTTCCGATATCCAACTCGATACAGGCGGCCAGGTCCAGATTAATTACGCAGAAAAGATGTTTTATTATCAGGGGGCTAACCTATCACAGGTTAGTTATGTCTATGCGGTCACGGGTCTTTATAAGGACGGAGCTTGGTGGGGCTACACCTATCCGAACTCCTCCAGCTCAAGTGGCATTTTTTCAGTAACGGTTGACGGTCCAGGGAACTTTACAGGAACGTATTCATATATCACCTACGGTGATGATTTTTGCAATGCTCCAGTGAATCGAATTGGGACTTTAGTTAGTTCCAGCGAAAGCTATAACGGATCATCTACAAGTATCACCAATACTTATTCGGACTGTATTGTCTCAAACTATGTAAGAGTTATCGGTGCTTGCGCATTCGATAATATAAAAATACCGTTAATGACCCAACAGGTTCAATCCATTGACGGAACCAATAAAACCACCAATTTCACCTATGATTACTTTGATTCCTTTTATCATCCACAGGTCGTGTCGTCTAATGGTAAACGAATTAGTAAAACGTACAGGAACTTAAAAACGAACTCAAAGTATTATCTGGGTTTGCCGTTGTCAGAATATCAATACGATTCCAGGTCCGGTGGAGATCTGCTCAAAAAAACAATTTGGAATTATAGCTCAGGAGCATCTGTTCCATACCAAATCAGAACTTACACCTCTTCCAATTATTATCGGCAATTGAATTTAACATATTACAACACGGCCGGAAAAAGGGGGGCAATTGCCAGTTCAAAATGGGGCAACGAATATCAAGTAACCTATAACTATGCCAATGGGACATTGTCTAGCATGAATACAGGTGTGTCGTCTCAAAATGTGAGCAGGACCATCAACTTAAATGGAACTATTGCCTCAGAAACGCATCACGGCATAACCAAACACTTCGGTTGGGACCTCGATTATCGGTTAACCTCGATCAATAACCCCGGAGATAGCGATATATCAATTAGCTACGGTTCCAATAATCGCAATATTACTCAGGGTTCTTCGGCAACTTATGAATCCTATAACTCTTGGGGTCGACTTTCACAGAAACGAACCAAAGTTATAGGGTCATCTCAAGCAACAACTTCGTATAGCTACGACAGTTTTGGTCGAATTTCAAGTAAAACACTTCCTACGGGAATTACTTTTTCTTACAGTTACGATGTTTTTGGCCGGGTGACATCCAAAACCAGCTCGATTGATGACTATAGCTACGATTACGACTATTACACAAACGGTTTTTCACGTACTATTACCACAAAAAACGGAAGTCAAACTTACATAAAAACCGTTGATGCTTTTGGAAGAATTGAGTGGGGTGAGACCAACTCAAACCATGTGGACTATTCATACGATGGACCTAATTTAACGATATTTCCACAAGGTCAAAATAATCGTTTAATAGATTTTAATTTGATATCGCAAAAAGTAGGGGAAAGGCATCCCGAATCAGGGCAATGGTCCTATGGTTACAACAGCAATGGTTGGCTTACATCCTCAAGTAATCCGGTTCGAACCCATACATATAATTATAATACGGCAGGTCAGCTCCTGAGTATAAACAACAACATGGTAATCTACAATTATGACGGAACGCATGGATACATGACGCACATGGGCTATGCTGGGGTCTCAGTTTCACAATACGATGATGACTCCATGGGCAGGCCGCAAGAAATGAGCGTTTCGATTCCTCAAGCATTAAATGGCCCCGATGTATCTGATTCAGGTCAAGGATGGCCCAATGGAGACAAGTTTGAAGCCGAAATGAGTGATAAAAACTATTTCAAATGGGGCTCCGTTGCAGGTGCGAGTTATTATGAATTTGAACTCAATCAAATGGGAGCCATAACGCAGCACGGACAAACATCCACACAGCTGAATTTTTCGACTTTAAGCTTTGAGCCAGATTACAGAGTACCCTACAAGTGGCGTGTTCGGGGTAAAACGTCCTCCAATGGAATCATTGGTCCCTATTCTCCCTGGGTTACGTTTCAGCTTTTGGAAGACGCCCGGTTAGAAGTCGGCCCAACCATCCTCAACTCTGAAGTCCAAGAAGGGGACATGCCCACTGATTTAACGTTTGAAGTGTGGAATGCGGGGGATGGTGTTATTGACTATACCCTTTCTGAAGTCATTCCATGGCTGGATCTTGATGTGACAAGTGGACAATCTACAGGAGAGAAGGATTTAATCACATGTCAATTTAACGCTCAGGTACTCAGTCTGGGACATGGTACATTCAGCGGTTCAATTGAAATTGTTGCCAATGGGCAAGTAAAGACTGTGACCATAAACCTCACGGTCTTGCAGCTGCCACTGATTTGCGCTAATCAAACCTCCATAATCCGATCAGTGATTCAAGGCAACAATGCAGATAGTGCCCAATTGAAGGTTTGGAACTGCGGTGGACAAACACTCCAATTTGATATAACGCATTCCTCATCATGGTTAACGATTATTCCTTCCGGCGGCGGGTCCTTGAATGCAGATGAAGAAATGAATTATACAATTCAATTTAATACGACGGCCCTTGGATTGGGACAATATACCGATACCATACAAATTACAGAAACAGGAACAAGTCAGACTTTCGACATCGCGGTTACTTTGAATGTTGTCAATGGGCCTTCACTTTGTGTGGATCAAGTTGACCTTTATCAAACCGTGGCTGTTGGTGAAGACCTGGTGGATCAATCATTTGATTTGTGGAACTGTGGCAATGGTTCTCTCACTTATAACATTTGGGATCTTTATGATTCTGTTGAGTTTTCACAGGTCAATGGTACCATCACCACGGAACGGCATACCATTGTTGTATCGTATACTTGGGATGATGATGAACTATCAATTGGGGATAATGAGTTATCCCTGGTGATTGATGCTGGTGCCGCAGGTTCTCAAAATGTCACCCTGCATATAACTGTTTACGAACCGCCCCTCTTAACCGTTAACCCTTCGACCATTACAGTGTATGAAGAGGTAAACATTACGCCTGCCACCCAATACTTAACGTTAAACAACACAGGTGGTGAGACATTATCATTTAACCTTTCCGAAGTGGAGCCCTGGTTATCGGTATTCCCGTCTACAGGCACCCTGGTTTCGGGAGGCTCTGTTCAAATTGCGGTTGATTTCAATCCCACAGATTTAACTGTCAATACGTACACGGCGGACATTGAAGTAACCAGTAATGGCGGAAACGAAACCATCTCAGTTTTTTATCATGTGACGGATGAAACATATCCAGAAATTTGCAGTTCCCAAAGTGAATTCTCCTTTTACACAGGCTTGGGCGCGAATCCTGACCCTCAGACATTTGAAGTTTGGAATTGCAGTAATCACACGTTAAATTACACTGTTGAAGATTCAGTAACATGGTTGTCCGCGACGCCGTCTTCCGGTTCCTCAACGGGTGAACAGGATACCATCACACTCAATGTCTATGCTTCAAACCTTCCTGCCGGAACCTATAATGCAACGGTCTCTATAACAGGAAATGCCGCGAATTCACTCACCCTTCTCGTAACATTAGAGGTATTTGATGTACCACAAATTTGTACAACAACGGAACTGTTGTCTCATTCAATTATTCACGGTGAACAGGTTCCTTCAGAGTCGTTTCAGGTTTGGAACTGCGGTGATCAAACCTTAACCTATACCATTACTGAAACGACGGACTGGTTTTCTGTGAGCGTTGTTTCTGGTACTTCAAGCGGTGAAAAAGACGAGATCCAGGTGGACTACACAACAACTGAATTACTGCCAGGTACGCATGTCGGCATCATTAACATTTCAGGTAATGGAGATTCTCAGCAAATTGAAGTTCAATGTGTGGTGGAAACATCCTGTGATAATGCCTACTTACTCACGAACTGGCTCATTACAGTCAATGTTCTGGACATGATTGAGTGTCAACAAAGAAATGAAACCCATCAAACATCCGTTTCTACAGGAGGTGCCCAATGAAAATACTTTTTTCCTTTCTTTTTATTTACGCAATGCCATTGTTGTCGGGGAATCTCGTTTTTAATATAGGGATTTCATACGACAATAAGGGACGAATTGATGGGTTCAGACATCCTTCAAAATCAGACACGGGTAACAGCGGTTATTGGCAATCCTACAGTTTCAATTATCTTGAAGGGCATTATGCTGTAGACTATGGAAACTCAGCAATTGTCTCATCTACGGAATACTACCGTTCAGGGTTAACAAAAAAAATCCAATTCAGCTCTTTTAGCGGGTTACCCAATATGTCCACACATTTTGAATACGACGCCTTGGGTCGATTAAAGAAACACACGGTCAAACGAGGTAGTTTGAATGCTTATTACGCATACAACCTGTATTATAACGATGCCGGTTTTCTGTACCGCCTGCAGCGCAGTGATGCCCACATGAACAAAACCATTTCGTATAAGTACAATAACAACTATTCACTCAAGGAATTTAAGATAGGTTCCGAGTCGGCCAGCTATTCTTATGACTCAAGAGGGAACATGACAAGCCGCAGTGAATTTGAGGAATCGAATTTGGGTTTTTACATGCCGTCGATGAGTGCCAGCTATAACTATAACAATAAACGAACGACCTGGAGCTACGATCAAGCGGGAAAAGTGCTCGCGGATGATCATTATGCCTATGTCTATAACGGGATCGATCAAATTGAAACCGTTGCGGACCTGGACACAAACAGGATCTTGAGCCATTATCTCTATGATGGATCGGGTGAGCGTGTTCGTGAAGTGTATGAGGATCAAGTGGTTTATACCATACGGGGACCAACAAACCAAATCTTGAGCCAGGAAATCCACCAAACCAAAGAAGACGGTACAATGGATGTGACCAAAAAAGATTTCATCTATCACAATGGACAAGTTGTGGCGACTGTTATCCATCACCCCAACGGTGAGGAAACCCGCAATTATCAATTTCGTGACCGATTGGGCAATCCCGTTCTCACGCTGGATGAAGATCGCGGCTTTGTCAGCGATTATCAGGAATATGCTCCCTTTGGACAACGCCTGATTCAAAATCCAGTTGAAGAGCCTGTGCAAGACTTTACAGGCCATGAATTCGACGAGAATACGGGCCTTCACTATATGCATGCCCGCTACTACGATGCGTATTACTCCCGCTTCACCACACCGGATCCGGGATTTGATTTTAATGAACTCAATCCGGTAAGTTTTAATTTGTATTCGTATACACATAATAATCCAATAATGGGGATTGATCCTACCGGCCGTATGGATCTTAGGCTTAACAACCCATCAGGAATTGCTGGTGATGATGTGCCAAAACCAGAGTACTTACCTATATATAGGGTAGTAACTCATTCTTCTATAGAACAAATTATAAGATATATATTTGGTCCAACAAAAATTGCTGAGATTTTTGGAACTAAGCCATGGAAAATCGCATTGAAACTTGGCCCAGCTGCTGGAAGTGGAAAAACATTTTGGACATTTAATTATGAAAATATTAAGCATTATTCCAAATACTTTTTGATTGATGAACCGCAACAGAGGGCAGCGTTTGAGAAACGAACTATTGCGGCGATGGCTGATTTCATGAGAGATGATAGGCCTGATGGGAAGTTGGCGTATTACAATGAACAAGAATTATCAGGGGGAACACTCTCTATGAATAGAGATCAGTTAGAAAAATACTTCTTGCCTGCTGTGCTAAGTGGTTTGCTAGAAAGTGGGTTTGATAGAGCTTCTGCAACTGAAGCCATCTTGGATTTGGATTTATCTTATCTTGCACCGACTAGTGAAGTAAAAGAAAAGTATTCTGAAGTACGAGAAGCTTTGTCTCTTCTCAAAGCGAGAATAAAGATTCGCGCAACAAATGAATAATTTGAGAGGAGGGTGTCTATGAAGACCATGACAGCAGTTGTTATTTTATTTTTGGTCAGCTTTATGGGTTGTTCTACTGTAAAGAATGAATTGGAATCTGCATACTTGAATGGTGATAAGGAAAAAGTAAA
>PDUC01000031.1 GCA_002747255.1 Acidobacteriota bacterium
AGCCCTTCAGTTATTTGAATACACTATTTGAAAAACTGCTGGAAGTCAAATCAGATGATGACTACAGACAGCTACTGCCCTACAATTTACAGAAACCGTAATTTCTTTTCTGAATAGCGGTATCATTCTTTAATTATCAAACATCCCCCTGTAGACACAGGGTGATGACACTATCATTTATTACCCATATTTTTTCTAGACGGCTTTTAGTGAACGCTTACTTTTTAACCACTGATGGACACAGATGGACACTGATGTTTTTAACCACGAATGAACACGAATTCACACGAATGTGCGGATTGAATGGAACAACCGAATAAAGTTTTTTGATTCATGAATGGCGTTCAGAACCTCAAATGCATTACCAATGTTTTGCGAATGGCTTCCTATTTAAAAATCTGTGTTTATCTGTGTTCATCTGTGGTTCCTTTTTTTTATCACGAACATTTGGCTCCGGGACGATTATGACTACCGGTCGTTTTGGCAAGACGACCCAGTGCCCTCCAACTCCCACGATCAATGGCGTTATGGATTCTTTGGGAACAAGCTTTGAAATTTGCGGTTGAAGCCACGGGAGATGACTTGACTTATCAGTGGCTGTTTAACGGCTTACCACTGATGGATGGCGGTAATGTGGCGCGAACAATTCAGCTGTCAAGGAGACCGGTCGAAGTTCCGATGCACTTACCTTTTGTTAATTCATAAAAAAGTCAAGTGATGTCAATACGACAAACCATTGATACTGACTTTAATTTAGAACAATCCATTCACCTGCTAACCAGGACAGGGCCTGATTGCAACTATCAGTCTGACTTATCACTTATGTCCGCTCACTTTGCGCCAAGCCCTGAATTTGCTCTTGGAACAAGGGTTTTTCCTTGAATAATAAAGGCATTTTTCATAGACTTAATCGATGCATACAAAACCAATTCACCAAACCGAAAAGGATGACAATTCAATGAGGTGGGATATTTCAATTGGTTATGACAGATGATTGCCTGTCTATCTCAACAGCAGCGACAACTTGAAGAAAGGACAAGCCCTATCCCCCAACAAAGTATTTCACTTCATTGCAACAAAATGAAGCTCAACTTATGACATTTATCTTATCAGGAGTAACCCATGGCAGAAATCAAACTCAACATTCCGGATCATCTTGTTGCCGAGCTCTCTAAAAGAGCCGAAAAAAGAGAAACCAGTCTCAACGATTACATCTACAAATCACTTAAATGGCATTTAAAGCAAGTAAAAAAGGTTGAAGCAGGCCTTGCGGAAGATGCTCAAAATTACAATTTCATGGCACAAGCCACCCTTTCAGCTCAAATGGAATCAGACGAAGAATCATCCTGATTTACCATCATGCTGAATTCAATTATCAGGAGTTAAAATGTTCATTCCCCTTATCACTCTGGGTGTTTTTGCACTCATTCTCATAATTGTTTATTTCTCTATCTACAACAGCCTGGTGGGCAAAAAGAACGATGTGGAAAATGCGTTTGCCGGTATGGATGTTCAACTGAAAAAACGATACGACCTCATACCCAACCTGGTGGACAGTGCCAAGAAGTACATGCAACATGAAAGAGAAGTCCTCGAAAAAGTCACAGCCATGAGACAGAGGGCTCTTCAGGGCGGTCGATCTCCCGATGATCAGGTTGCCGTCGAAAACAACTTGACAGGTGCATTGCGAGGTTTGATGGTGGCTGTTGAAAACTATCCGGAGCTCAAGGCAGACAGTCAGTTTGACCAACTCATGCGTTCATTGAACGAGGTGGAATCACAAATTTCAGCCTCTCGCAGAGCCTACAATGCCGCCGTAACCGATTTCAATAACGGCGTGGAAATGTTCCCTTCCAGTATTGTCGCAAACATGATGAAGTACAAAACCAGAACCCTGTTCGTCATACCCGAAACAGAACGACAAAACCTGGATGTGGGCAACCTGTTCAATCAGAATTGACAACCATTGAAACTATCAACTGAGTCCCTCTCTGACCTGTATAATGCCCTTTATTTTTTCGCACTTTTGTGTTGTAATTATCTCTGTGTTGACACAAAAAAACATCGACATTGAGCGCTATTTATACTTAAGTTTGTTCTGCAAACAACTGTGGAGGTAACAACGTGAAACACAGTATGATAATCGCCTTATTTTTTGTCGGCTATTCAGGGTTTGCCCAGCAGAAATGGCTGTCTCTGGATGCCAATTCAACTCTAAAAGACCCTCGTTTTTCTCAGCAAGCTGAAATAAAAACTCTGACCATGAATGAAAATGGCATTCAGCTTCATTTCAAATTATCAGGTATTTTGTTGGATCATGCCAAGGGAGATGGAATCCAGTTTACTGAGGTCCAAATCCCCGGATCAGGTATTGCGGACACAATAGGTCAGCCCAAATTACCCGTTCAGAGGCTGTTTTTCCTCGCTTTGGAAAATGACTCAACTTGGAACTACCAACTCAAGAATGTTCAGACAAGAACGATCCATCTTTCCGACTTTGGTTACCCAGGCTGGATATACCCGAAACAGGATCCTGTTCCCAAATTACCGGGCGCCAAAGAACGAGCCACCTTTAAATGGGACCGCTCCTTCTATGAAAATGGTTCCAACAGAAAGGACACCCACGCTTCAGTCTCATCCATTGGAAAGATTAGAGGCTATCAGTTGATGATGATTGAATGGACACCCGTTCTCAGTGATCCCGTTGCGGGAACCATTGACATACTGGAATCAGCAGAAATGCAGATTCAGTTTGATCACTCTTTTATGAATGCACACAGCGATCTTTTCCTCTCAAAGTGGTCTGAACTTCTCAACAAGCCCGACAAACCAACAAACCGCGGTACTGGCAACTATCTCATACTGGTTGCCGATATCTTCCAAAATGACATTGCCGACTTTGTAACCGCAAAAACCGCCCAGGGTTTTACCGTTCAAACCCAGGTCGTCGCCAACGGCACTTCAGCTGCCGATATCAAGGCGAACATTACGGCACTTTGGGGTACACCTCAGGCACCTGATTATGTTCTGATTATCGGCGATGTAGAAACCATTCCAGCCTGGACAGGCCAGGGAGCAGGTACACCCAACACCGACATTCAGTACGGCTGCATGGATGGCACAAGTGACTGGTATCCCGACATGGCTATTGGAAGGTTCCCGGTAGACAATGTCACCCAATTAGAACACGTTATCGATAAAACGCTTTTCTTTGAAGATGGTAACTTCCCTCTGCCCGAGTACACCACCGAGGCTGTTTTCATGGCTTCCACTGATAACTACAATATCACCGAAGGCACACACAACTATGTCATTGACAATTACCTGACTCCTGCCGGTTTGAGCAGCGAGAAGCTCTACACGGTAACTTACAATGCCACAACCCAGCAAGTCAGTGATGCCTTCAATGCAGGCCGTATCTACGGTATTTACTCAGGTCACGGCGGTACGACCAGCTGGGCCGATGGGCCTGCCTTTTCTCAAAGCGATGTCAACGCTTTGACCAATACCGGTTTGTATTCCTTTGTCTGCAGTTTTGCCTGTGTCACAGGAAGCTACCACCTCGATGAGTGTTTTACTGAAACCTGGATCTTGGCTGAAGAAAAAGGCGCTTGCGCGATTTACGGCTCCTCAGTCAACAGTTACTGGACTGAAGATGATATTCTGGAGAAGGTTCTCTTTGAGGCCATTTACACCGATAGTATTCGCGAAGTCAGTCCCGCCTGGCAGGAAGCCATGGTGAAGTTCCTAGCTCATTTCGGGGCCGATTCAACCACCAGACGCTATTATGAAATGTACAACCTCATGGGTGACCCCAGCCTGTTCATTCCCGAGCCAGGCGGCGGCTCAGCTATGGGTGTTTCACCTTTTAAGGGCTATACAGCTGAAGGTCCTTACGGCGGTCCCTTTACACCTGACAATGCGACGGGAAGTGTGGCACCAGGTGCGACCGTTACCATAACGGTGAGCTTCACGAATCAAGCCAACACGTTAAACCACGGTACTTATGAAGCGGATATTGAATTCACCAATACCACCAGTAACGATGGAGATACTTCCAGAACAGTGACGTTAATAGTAGGTATACCCGAAATGATCTACGAGTTCAATCTGGATGAAGATCCCCAATGGAGCATGGAAGGTGATTGGGCTTACGGAATTCCCACCGGCCAGGGCGGTGGCTATAATAAGCCGCCAGATCCAACTTCCGGAGCAACTGGCGACTATGTCATCGGCTACAATCTCAATGGCAATTATTCCAGCAATATGCAAGCCCCAGAGTATGTAACCACTACCGCCATAGACTGCTCGGAGCTGTCAAGAGTCTCTTTGGCATTCCAGCGATGGCTGGGAGTTGAAAATAATCAGTATGATCACGCCAATATAGAGGCCAGTATCGATGGAACTGAATGGATAACTGTATTTGAGAACAGCAGTACCATAGCGGATGAAGCCTGGGTTGAAAAAACATACGACCTCAGCGAGTTCGCCGATGGTGCTCCACAACTCTATATTCGATGGTCCATGGGACCTACAGACAGCTCTGTCGTTTACTGTGGCTGGAACATCGACGACATTCAAATCTGGGGTCTCAGACCCATTGAAATCGACCCCTGTCCTGCCGATATCAACGATGACGGGAATGTCGACATGAGTGATTTGGAAGCGATTTGTCAAACCTGGAAAGATCCAGAAGTGGATATCAATGGCTTCTGCAACACCGATATTCTCCAGCTTCTCGGTGTATTGGAAAGTTTCGGAGCCTGTCCGGCTGACTGATACCCAAACCCATTCCAAATACCAGGAAAGGGAGTCGACCATCCAAGGATGTTGATTCCCTTTTTTGGTAAAAGGCATTCGCCTTAACAATGTGTTTGAATTATCGCTTACACCGGCAAAAATAACTGTCGTCGACCGGTCGTTTTGACTGTCGCTGATCATACCCGGCAGCATACGACGCTGATCCTCCATTCTTTTTCACAAATACGGTTGTTTTTACTGTCTTTTTCTTATATCGTATCTCTTTTGTAGATGGCTTTTACTCCTCCATTTTTCACTTTGGTAAACCGTTTGAATATCAGCTGAAAATAAAGGAGTTGGGTTGTACACAACACCGTTTGGGTACAACATAGCGAACATCGCTGGGAAAGCCCCTTAAAGCCGCGATTTGCAGTATCTATCTCTGGAGTTGAACATGCTGAATTGGGTCTGGCTCGCAATGATTGCCCTGGGTATTGGAATTGCCGTTACAACGGATGTTATTGATCAGGGAACCAATAAATATCGCAATGGAGATCCACTGAGTGTGGAGTTTCATTTAAAAGAACCCTACGACTCGGCAAAGGTCCACAGTTACCAGGCCGAATTGACGGTTTCAGATGATGCCTTTAATGAATTTTACAAGACAGATATTGAAGGTGATGTCTCTGAGAGTGTCAAGCTGACAGTCCATCCCGAAAAAGAAAAAGTGACGCTGTTCTTTAAAGTCGACAATGCAACGCCTGAGTTCTGGCGTGAAATGGCTGCGATCTCAGGAAAAGATGACGATTTGATGGCTCAGGTCACGGTCACTTCAGTAGACTCTCCTACCCGACTAAAGGGTGACCTCATTCTTGAAGACATCAAGTTTGCCAGAATGAAAGAGGTCACCAATTCCGCACTGGACTACGCTGGAATCGCCGTGGACATTGCCCTGGGGCTAATTGGCATTATGGCCCTCTGGCTGGGAGTCATGAAAGTGGCCGAAGAAGCGGGTCTTATCAAAGTCATTGCAAAAGCCGTTCGACCTGTAACCAGGTTCCTGTTTCCCGATGTGCCTCACGACCATCCGGCCATGGGTGCCATTATCATGAATATCTCGGCCAACATGCTGGGGCTGGGTAACGCCGCCACGCCTTTTGGCCTAAAGGCAATGGAGGAACTGAACACCCTGAACCCGGACAAGACAACCGCCACCAACGCCATGGTCACTTTCCTGGCCGTCAACACGGCTGGACTGACGATGATTCCCGCCACGGCCATTGCCATCCGGGCGGCTGCGGGCAGCAGCGATCCGGCCATTATCATCGGAACCTCTATTTTCGGCGCATTGTGCGCTTCAATTGTGGGCATTACCGCAGCCAAGACATTGGAAAAATTCCCCATGTCGTTCACCCAAATCATCGCCTGGTTCAAAGCCAATTTCATCAAGTTTGTCATTTTGATCGCCATTTTCTTTGTATTGGCTCTGCTCTTTATGACCGGCGTCATGTCTGTTTTTAGTTTCATTTTCGATATCCTCACACCTGAAGCGTTTAAAAGCGTCATCACTGTTATTTCCATTTTAGCCATTCCCGGTCTCATCTCTGTGTTCCTGATTTACGGCGCGGTCAAGAAGATCAAGGTATACGAAAAGTTCGTCGAAGGAGCCAAAGAGGGCTTTGATATTGCCGTTCGCATTATTCCCTACCTGGTGGCCATGCTGGTTGCAATCGGTATTTTCAGAGCGGGCGGTGCCATGGAAGTTCTCATTCTGATCATGCAGCCCTTGACCGATTTCATTGGAATGCCCGCCGAAGCGCTTCCCATGGCACTCATGAGACCGCTCTCAGGATCCGGATCGCTTGGAATTATGGCGGAAATCATGGCAACCCACGGTCCTGACTCCTTTATCGGCATTCTCACATCCACTTTCTTTGGCAGTACGGAAACCACATTTTATGTACTGGCAGTTTACTTCGGATCCGTTAACATTCAAAAGACGAGGCACGCTCTGGCCGCTGGTCTTCTGGCCGATACAGCCGGTATTTTAGGTGCTCTGTTCATCGTCAAACTCCTGTTTGGAGCTTGAGATGAAGAAAAAGGGAACCAGCCACATGAACCTAATCAGTACAAGTAATCAACCAATGGGGAGCAAGGTACTGGCTGGAGATATTGGAGGAACCAATGCCCGCCTGGCCTTGTACCAATTGAAACCGGACGGTCTGGAACTGGTTATCCAAAAGAGCTACCCCAGCTCTGAAATGACTTCTCTGGAAGAGGTTGTCGCCCACTTCCTGGAATCTCACCAATTGACATGTGACGCGGCATGCCTGGGCCTTCCGGGTCCCCAATCCCAGCCGGGAGTTTATAACCTCACCAATTTACCCTGGTTGGTGGAGGCAGAACGACTTTACCCGGCGCTACAGACCAGAAAGCTGGTTTTGGTAAACGATGTGGAAGCCTCGGCGCTGGGAGTCTTGGGTGTTCCAGCGGACGATTTGTTCTGCATTCACGATGGAAAGCCCGACCCGGACGGCAACCGTTCTGTTATCTCTGTAGGTACCGGCCTTGGTGTGGGGATCCTTTCCCCTTCCGGCCGTGCTTCTGCCACCGAATCGGGTCACGGAACATTTGCACCGCAAAACGATTTTGATGTGGCCTTGATGAAACATCTCCAGAAGATGTTTGGCCATGTCAGTTGGGAACGAATCGCTTCAGGTTCTGGATTACCCTACATTCATGCCTTTCTCGTCAACGAAGAATCACGACTGACTGCCGCTGAAATAGCAAAGCAATCGGAAAATAACGAAGCTTGCGCAAAAACGCTCGAGAAGTTCCTGCAATATGTAGGCTCGGTGGCAGGCAGCATCGCTTTAACTCAAATGGCCACGGGCGGAGTTTATTTCTGTGGCGGCGTAGCAAACAAGATGTTCACCCCAAAACGAACTTCCATTATTCGCGAGGCATTCCTTGAAAAAGGAAGAATGAAACCCATTCTGGAACGCATGCCTCTTTATATCATTAAAAATGAGAATCTCGCCATCATAGGAGCTGCACAAAGAGCTTTGAGTTTAGTTTGAAAAAAAATCACCTGACCCTTTAAAAACAAACCCGGGTTAAAAGTCTTCTTCACAGAGTTTGCCGGAATAAAAGGCGTGGGTGATGGCTCCAACGACTTTGGGATCGAAGCGGATACCCGACAACTCGTTGAGACGGTTGATGGCGTCTTCCCAACTCATGGCCATTTGATAGGGCCGGTTGGTTGTCATGGCATCAAAGGCATCCGCAACCGCCACAATGCGGGCCTGCAGAGGAATGGCTTCGCCTCTCAATCCTCTGGGATAACCATCACCTCCCCAATTCTCATGGTGGTATCTCAGGCCATCTGTAATAGGCTGAAGATCTTCAATGGCTCCGAGAATCTTAAACCCTTTTTCGGGATGTGTTTTCATGACTTCGTATTCTTCTGCGGTAAGCTGGGCGGGTTTTTTCAAAATATTGTCGTCAATTCCTATTTTCCCGATATCGTGAAGGAGAGCGCTCAATTCAGTACGCTCCAGAAGCGTTCCTGTCTGACCCATTTCCAACGCAATGAAGCGCGCAAAACGGGACACCCTTTTTGAATGACCTTTGGTATAGGGATCCTTGGCATCGATGGCATTAACCAGGGCGTAAATGGCCTTTAGAAGGGTTTCCTTCTGTCTTAATGCCGCCTCTTTAATCTGATCCAAATACAGCTGAATAGATCGCTGCATTTTATTGAACTGTCTGGCGAGGATACCGAGTTCATTGCCTGATTGCAGCTGAATGGGTTCGCTGAAACTCTGGGAGGCCACACGCATACTGCCATCGAGGAGCTGTTGCAACGGCATTCGAATGGCATGGGCCAGGAAAAGTGCCACAAGTGAAGAGACAATGAGCGTCACAATCAACCACTTGTGAAGCGATTTTTTCATGGTGGTAACCGTGGCAAAAGCGATATCGCGGTTGATCTCGATTCCCAGCATCCAGGGTAAAAAAGACGATTGCGCGGAACAACCGATAAAAGGCTGCTGGTCAAGAGAATGATACGATTGAACTTGAGACAGTCGCCCCTTCGTCTCAATGTGAAATTGAACCACAGGGTGATTGGAGAAATCACTGCCTGGAGAAAAAATACTGGGCGCGTTTTCTCGAAACGCGGTCCTGGAATGGGCGATGAGCCTGCCAGTGTCGTCACAAATGAACAGCTGATAATTGGGAGGAGTGAACTCTAGCAGGTCTACAACCAGGGGTTTAAGTGAAATAATAACGGTTAAACTGGCCACCAGCGTTCCGCCAGAATCGCGAACCGGCTCGGAAAACAGGACCACAGGCGTGGCAGATTGAGGCGCCTTGAGAATGGGTGAACGGTATGAGTGTCCGTTCAGGGATTCTGCTGCAGCTTTCTCCAGGTAGTCCGCGAAATCAGCTGCTTGCAGATCGCTTTGCCCGTTTTCAATGTACTGCCTTCCTAAAATGTCTCTGATCACCAGTGAAACGACATTGGGGTTTCTCTTCATAAATTGCGTAATGGTTCCCCGATGAGTGAAATTGCGATAGGCACTTTCAAAACCCAGCAGTTGAAGGGCATTGGATATGGAAGAAGCAAAATTCTCGAAAACCTGAAAGGTGTGGTTCATTTCCAGATCCACTTCATGGGCCAAACGGTTGACAAGGCTCTGTTGGTTTTCCTCTTCTCTTATTTTAAAGCTGTCGTAAGTGCGCTCCATGTTCCTGTAGGCAAAGTAAAAACCCGCAACGGTCAAGGTGTTAATAGCCAGGAACAGACTGAGAGGCAAAGGCAGTTGTCGAAAAGGCCACGACATCAGAAATAAAATTTTATTCAAAATGCCTCCTGCCGAAATTACTTTTTACTGAGTACTCGATAAACCTGAGTTTGCCCTGTCAGACCTTTCAGTTTAAAAGAGCCCAGGCATTCACAGTTGAACTTGTGTATCACTCTCTTATAGGTTTCCGGACCAATGACAACCTGATTGGCAGAGCAGGCACTGGACTCCAATCGGGAGGCAATATTCACCGTATTGCCCAAAACAGTGTATTCCATTCGCTTGATGGAGCCAATATCGCCCGCAATGGTTTTTCCGGTGTTGATACCAATTCTAATGGCAAACCGGGACTCCTCAGGACGATCTTTGTTTACTTCCTCCAGAGCTTTCAGCATATCCAACGCAGCTGAAACAGCCCGTTCGGGGTGGTCTTCCATTTTATTTGGCGCTCCGAAAACAGCCATAATGGCATCACCAATGTACTTATCAAGCGTCCCTTCATAGGAAAAGATGATATCCGTCATGGTAGAAAAATACTCGTTCAGGAAAAGAGCGACTCGGCTTGGTTCCATCTTTTCAACCATGGTTGTAAAACCGACAATATCCGCGAAAACAACGCTCACATCGCGTTCATGTGCACTTAACTGAAACTGACCTGTAATTTCCCCAGTAGGATTTTTCAAAATTCGATTGACAATAGAGGGCGATTGATAGCGTTCCAGGCGCTGCCGGATACGACTCTCCCGAACAATGGCTTCATTCAACTGAGCCTGTTCAATCCCGACAGCTGCAAAATTGGCCATGGCTGTTAACATGTCTAAATCGGTCTGGGAAAACTGGGCCGATGAAGTGGGACAGTCCAGATAAATAATGCCAATGGCTTTGTCCTTGTTGTAGAGAGGAACGCACATGGCCGATTTAATACCCAGAAAGCGAATGGACTCCCCCGCTGAAAATCGGGGGTCTACCTGGGCGTTTGTTGTCAGAATGGATAAATGCTGATCAACCGCCATTTCCGCAATGGTTTTTGAAATCTCGATACTGTCGCTCTTGGAAGCATACCGATGCTTAACAACTCTGGGTTCTAAGCTCATCAAGTTGTCACGCAACATCAGAAAACCCCGATCAGCGGGGAGATGTTCAAATATGAGATCCATAACGCGGTCCATAATCGCTTGCGACGAGTTGACACTGAGCAGCGCTTTGGCTACTTCCACCAAAATGGGCATAATCTTCTTGTTCTGAGGATCATCTTCCTTCCTCGAAAGATCCATACCCGGTGCGTCATCGTACTGAGCGTTCAGAACGTCATCCACTTTGCGAATAATGGTGCCCGCTTCCTTGTGCAAGGGCTTCTCTTCTGACAGCACAACCTGCTGCTGGATTGGAGGTTGTTCTTCTTCCCAAAGGTAGCGAATCTGCAAATTACCTATCTGAATGATACTTTCCGGTAACAGTTCCTCCTTGCGGATATAAACGTGATTGACCAGAGTCCCGTTTTTCGAGTTCAAATCCTCGATAACGGCACCAGCCGTGTCCATGGTAATCTTGCAATGCCTTCTGGAAATACCCGGTTGTGAAAAAATTAAATCGCATTCCGGCGAACGCCCTACCAACGTCGTCTCTGCAACAACCCGCTTCTGAACGGGTCTACCGTGTTCAACATATTGCAGAACATAGGTCATAGGGTCGTCTCCACTTAATTGATTATGCCCCAACCGGACATTCCATATCCAGGATATTCCAGACAGTCTGGCATTATGTAAGCTACTGGAACGCCAAACCTGGAAAGGAATACAAAATGCTAACACAGGACACAGTACTTGTCACCATAGCTTTTTCTTTTTTGGCTTCAAGTCAAAAAATGCCGCTCCATCGGTTGTAGACCATTGATGTAAAGAGTCTGACTGCTTGAATATATATGACAAGCGTGACAGCAGCCCTGACCAAGTACTGAACGCTCTTCCTGCATTTTAACAACTTACAAAAGAAATAAGGGCATTTTTACAACTTATTGACAACTTTTTCATTGACTGGAGAACATTGACACCCTATATTTTACCCACAAGGGGGAGAAAACCATGGGTATCAGTGACAAGCAGTTGGCTATTCTCAATTATTTACGGGAAATTCACAGCAAAAAAAAAGCGGTTCCCAGCATTTCCGAACTCGGAGAGTTCTTTGATATGTCACAGCAAGCCATGTCAAAGAACCTCAAACGCCTGGAAAGGGAGGGTTTCATTAAGCGGCAAAAAGGCCGGTATCGCAATTTTACCATCGTGAAACCCGAGCCCCGCGCCATTCGCGTTCCGCTGCTCGGTAAAATAGCAGCCGGGGCACCCATTGAAGCCATCGAAGTTCCCGAAGAAATTGACATACCCGAATCTGTTTTTAACGGTCAGGACGGTTTCGCCCTGCGCGTAGAGGGTCAATCCATGATCGAAGACGGCATCCACCACGGCGATCTCGTCTTTGTCAAGCGTCAAACAACCGCGTTTAACGGGCAAACCGTGGTCGCTCTGGTCAATGGAGAAGCCACACTGAAACGCTACTACCACGAAGGAGACCGCATCCGTCTCCAGCCGGCCAATCAAAACATGAAACCCCTTTACGTTTTCCCCGATCAGGACTTTGAAATTCGCGGTATTGTCGTCAGTTTGTTTCGTTCTTTTTAGCCCTTAAAGCTGCTTTTACTCTTTTCGTCGTTCAAAAAAGGACTGCCTTATGACCATCTTCTACCTGGACATCGACTCCTTTTTCTGTGCCCTTGTGGCAAAAAAAGACAGGCAACTGGCAGGCAGACCCTTTGTTGTCAGTCATCGTGCCGCATCGGCACGCGTTCTCTCCGCCTCGACTGCCGCCAAAGAGGCCGGCATTCATCGCGGTACGTCTCTCTCCATCTCAAAAAAGAAATTACCGGAATTGCAAGTCGTCCCTCCGGATTTCACTCTTTTCACCCAGGCAAGTAACACCATCATGAACATCGTCTGCTCCTATTCACCTCGTGTGGAGCCCAGAGGCTTCGGCCGTTTCGCGCTCGACATGAGAGGCATGGACAAACTCTACCCCAGTTACCCGGACACCGCGCGGAAAATTCAGCGTGACATTCACCAACACATCTCTTTAAACAGCTACTTCGGAATCGCGCAAAACAAACTGGTTGGGGCGATCGCAGCCAAGGAGAGTCAATTACAGCGAGAAGCACTCACTCTGGTGCGCGAAGGAGACGAAGCCCGTTTCCTTTCACCGCTTCCCTGCCGCGCTCTTCCAGAGTGGCGGTACCGAGTCATTCAAGAGCATCTCCGCGATCTCAACTTAACCCTTATTGCGCACATTCAACAAATTCCCCGCTCCCTTTTCTGCCTGGCTATCGGTCCCTTCTCCGCCGCCCTCCACGAACACGCCTTTGGGATCGACCTTCACCCTGTCACACCCCCTGTTGCATCTGAAGACCTGACCGTCTCCCATGTCTTTAACCCGCCTACCAACGATGACAAGCAGCTCAAGGCCGATCTCTTTCACCTGGTTGAACACTTGGGCTTTAAACTCCGACAGCGCAATTTGGGTTCCGATGAACTGCGTCTCTTCATTCGCTTCAGGGATGGCTACAACCGCAGAAAGCAAAGAAAAATCGCTTTTTGCCAGAACGACCTGGATCTTTACAAACACGCAAAATCCTGTTTCCAATCACTTTATAACCGACGTCAATCCATTGACCAAATTGCCGTCTCACTTCGCGGGCTGGCTCCCTTTCACCCTCAACTGGAGCTTTTCCCTTCACCTCAAAGCAGGCACCATCAACTTCAGCACAGCCTGGATCAAATTCGAACGCGCTTCGGACTCTCGTCCGTCCGCTACGCCATGCCCTCTTAGCACGTTTCCTTGTTCCAGTAGAAACCAACATGACTCATTATCACCATCTCTACATCCAAAGTCATTTTTCTCTCATGTGGGGCACGGCCTCACTTGAACAACTGGCCCGGCGCCTCAAGGAAGACCAGCAGACCGCTTTCCCGTTGACGGATCGCAACGGTCTATACGGTCTCGTACAACACATTCAAATATGCCAGAGCAGTGGTTTACGCCCCATTATCGGCTGTGAACTCTTCAGGGAAACCGTTTTTCCCCCTTCTCAACGCTCTTTCAAGCGCACCCTTGAAGGGACACCCCCACCAGATCAGACACTTTGCCTGGTAAAATCAAAGCCCGGTTACCGGAATCTCTGCCGTATGCTCACCGACCTCAGCTTTCAACCCCGTCGCGCGCTTTGGGAACTGCTCCGCGACCGCCTGGAAGGCCTGATCTTGATTACCCAAACCCCAAGCATCCTCGCCTTCCATCGAGATGGAGCCGAAGTTTACATCGACCTGGCCTTGGGGCGAATGGCCAGAGCCGTTGAACTTCACGAGCAATGGAATCTACCCATGGTCGCAACGGTGCACGCGGCTCTTCCTCAGACTCAGGATATGCAGCGGCACCTCGTTCTCCGAGCCATTGATACCAACAGCAAGCTCTCCCAAAGGCACCTCTTCCAGCACGCCGCCGCAGAGAATGTACTCTGTTCCAGGGCCCATGCTCAAGCGCGCTTCGCGGCCTTTCCCGAAGCAGTCAGGAGAACCGGCAGCATCCTCGATTCCTGTGAGTATGTACCTGCCACCGGTAAGCTCATTTTTCCCAGCAACACTCATGGCAAGAACGCGCAGATCCTGCGTAGAAAGGCCTATGATGGTGCTCTGCGTCGACTGGGAAGCGTTCAGAGAGAAACCAGAGAGCGCCTTGAGTTTGAACTCACACTCATTCGCAAAAAGAATTTTGAATCGCCCTTCCTCATTGCGGAAGATGTTGTTCACCACTTTCCCATTACCTGCGGCCGCGGCAGTGCCGCTGCCAGCCTGGTCGCCTACTGCCTCGGCATTACTCATGTCAATCCGCTCACTCATCACCTCTTTTTCGAGCGATTCCTCAACGAAGGCCGCAAGGATCCTCCCGATATCGATATTGATTTTCCCTGGGATCAACGCAATCAGGTGCGCGACTACCTGTGGAAGAAATACGGGCGCAACCGCATAGCCATGGTTGCCAACACCAATCACCTCCAGTTTGATGGTGCCCTGCGTGAAGTGGCCAAGGTTTTTGGCTTTGGCTCCCATGAAGTCACCCATTTCACCCGTACACTTCATCGTCTCAAGCGCGGTCTGTACCAGCCCCGCTTCACGCCGGTCTGGCAAAAGGTCGTCAAGTGGGCTCGTATGCTGGAAGGCAGTCCGCGTTGCCTGGGTGTTCACTGCGGCGGTGTTGTCATTACCCCGCAGGACATCTCCTTTTATGCACCGTTACTGGATATGCCCATCGGTTATCCAACCCTTCCCTGGGACAAAGACGACGTGGAGGCTTACGGCTTCATTAAACTCGATTTCCTCGGCAACAGAAGTTTGGCAGTTATCCGCGACACCCTTCAAAGCGTATCGCGGTCAAAGCACAAAAAGCAAAAGGAACTGCCGGCTTACGATCAACTCAACCCGATTGACGACCCGAACACTCAAAGGCTGATTGCAGCAGGCCGAACCATTGGGTGTTTTTACATTGAATCACCCGCCACACGCCAACTCCTCCAAAAGGCCGGTCATGGCGACTATGAAACACTTGTCGCTATTTCATCCATTATTCGTCCCGCAGCCAATGCGGTGACAGAAAAATGGGTTAAACGCCACCGCCGCTTTAAAAAAGGGCTTCCACCCGATTGGGACCCCGTTCATCCCCTTTTTGAAGAAGTGCTCCGTGAAACGCATGGTCTCATGGTTTATCAGGAAGATGTAACCCGAACGGCCATGGCCTTAGCGGGTTTTGATGCCTTTGAGGGCAACCTGCTTCGAAAGATTATGTCCAAAAAAGCACCCGAAAAACTGACTGCCCTCAAGGAAAAGTTCATCCGTGGCTGCAAGCAAAACCGGCTCACACAAAATCAGATTGACACAGTTTGGTCCATGATCGAGTCCTTTTCGGGCTATTCCTTCTGTAAGCCCCACTCGGCATCCTACGCCTTGGTCAGCTTCAAGTCCGCTTACTTGAAGCTCAACTATCCCGAACACTTCCTAGCAGCGGTTCTCGCCAATTACGGCGGCTATTACTCAACCTACACTTACCTCAGCTATGCCCGCAGACTCGGCATTCCAGTCAGACTGCCGGACATCAATTGGAGTCAGAAGAGTTTTTCAGCCTCCAAACGCTGTATTTTAATTGGGTTCGATCAGATCAAGGGCTTAAAGGAAAGCAGCATTCAAATGATCCTGAAGGCGAGAAGTTCGGGTTTCTTCAAAGATTTAAACGGCTTTCTCGCTCGCGTACCCCTTCCCAGAAAAGAGCTCCGCAAACTCATCTTAATTGGTTGTTTCGATGAGATCGAGCCCGGGCGCACTCGATCTTCGCTTATGCTTCACGCGCTCTGCCACGACCCGGAAGGTAAAGAACAGATACTCAAGCCTTTTGCCCCTTCAACCGAAAACATCCCCGAACTTCCCGCTTTTACCGAAAAACAGCGGGATGACATCGAACAGGCCTTCCTCACCTTCCCGGTCTCCAGAACACCGCTCCAGCAATATATGCCAATTACCCGGCGCATTCCCCACATTCTATCGGAGAGTCTGAAAGATCACATTGGTCAAACCGTGACGGTCTTCGGCACTTTGCTTTCGGCAAAAACCGTACGCACAAAGACAAAAGACGCCATGTCGTTTCTCACCTTTGAAGATGAGAGTGAGCTCTTTGAATGCGTTGCTTTTCCAACAGCCTATCGGCAATTTGCAACTATCATGGAATACGATCAAAGCTACTTACTCCGCGGTCAGGTCGAAGAACAACTGGGCGCGGTCTCCCTGCACCTTAATTACATGAAAAAACTCGATCCGCAAATGTTGCTGACATACACACAATCAAGCATGTTATAAAAACACACTTAACCACCTTTCGTCATAAAAAGGCGGCACGGTGTCTGCTCTCCGCAACGCGGTTTATGCCGCGCAAGATGGTGTCCCTTCAACCAGCTGATTGAGGCTTATCGACGGTATATCGACAGACTCAAATCTAATTGATGGAATGATTCTGTGTTTGCTGAAAGAGCATTTCCTTTTTCGCTCTCTCAAAAAAAGCGTCTGCCTTCTCATCTTTCTGAAGCAGATGAAAGGTCCCTTGAGCATGAATTCTCACGGCCCTGCCTTCAAAACGATAGGTGTGAGTCTTGATAAACATGGCTATATCATTGACCACTTTTCTGCAAAAAGCCGCGCTACATCGTGGTAGCAAAACAAGGAAGTATTTTTGCTCCACTCTGTAAATAATATCTGACTGACGAACTTTTCCACGCAATAAATCCACAAAGCTCTTTTGAATCTGCTTCGCAACCGCCTTTTTTGAATCACCGACAAATTGATCAAGACCGTTTATTCTGTAAAGGATCAGTCCCAACTTCTGCCCGCGTTGATGAGCTGACCGCACATGCGCTTTCAAATCTCTATGAAACACATTTTGACTTAAAGCGCCTGTATTGGAACACCTGCTCGCTTCTCGTTCATAGGAGTCCAGTTCCAGAGCCAGGGATTCCATGGTCTCTCGATAAGTCACCATGGTCGTTTCAAGAGACTGCTTGTTTTTTTCCAAAGTGGACAGCAATTCATTGCCCATGTCAATCATGTGACTTTGCAAAACCTTTACTTCGACAATTTCTTTTGCTCGTTCGATCTTGTCTATGACACCTTTAAGATCCTTTGAAAAGTCATTTGACTGTGTTTTCTGACTTTCCAGCTCTGCCATGGCGGCATCCAGCAATTCATGAACACCCAATTGATGTTTGTAAAGTGCTTTTTGTAGCTCAGCAGATTTCACCTTGGCAACTTCAGATGAAACGTTCTTTTCCCAGGCCTGAAAGAACTCAAAAAGCCTGCTTATTAACACTTTAGAAGAACTTCGATCGGAATAGTACTCGACATAGTTCAAACACAAGTTCCATTTTTCCCAGAGTTTGGAATCCTCTGGTTCATACTTCATGAGAAACTCTTTTAATGGTTTACTTATTAAGTTAATTCCAGACTGAAGCAATGCAAGCTGTCTCCTTAATTTTGAAGCACTCCTATTTGTTCTTTCGTATTTTTCACCAGAATAATTAAGTGAAAACTGCCAAAAAAGAGAACTCTACTCTCAAAATGAACCATACGTCAGACATTGTACAACGTCATCTGCGAAACTTGCTTTTTCCGTGATGGAAGCAACAAAGCTGTTTTTTTCCTGTTTTTGGTGTACATTTTGCTAAAATCCAACTTGAACGTACGGTTGATTTCCTGACAATAGACCAGGTGACTGACCGGGCGTTCCGCATCCAGCATTGTGGTATTCTCACACAGCCACTCGGGTCTATTCCGAAAAAGGGAACACGACTCTGTACTTTTGAGCGAAAAACCACATCTGGATGACTGCTTGAAAACTCGCTCAACAACACAAATCGCCATCTAGATAAGGAGCCGCCTTGAAGATTTTTTTACTACTCACTCTATTCAGCCTGCCAGTTTTTCCCAAAGACAGCCAAATTGACCTGGCCTCCTTTGAAAAGGTGTGGAAGATGATTAACGATAAACACTGGGATTTAAAAAGCACAGGTGTCAATTGGCAAGACATTCACGATCAATACTATCCCCGTGCTAAAAAGGCTCAAACACGGGCCGAAATGCGAACGGTTATCAATGAAATGATCTCTGAACTGGGGCAAACTCACTTTGGCCTGCTTCAATACGAGGCTTTTGAAGAGCTCGAAGAGCTGCGCGATAAGCTTTATTTCCCAAATGGAACCGTTGATTTCATCGTAGAGCTCGTAGAAGGTCGCATGATGGTTACCCGGCCTCTTCACCTCGACAAGCCCGGTTCCCTGCCCGTTGGAACAGAGATTCTGTCCATTAGAAACATCCCGGTCAAGGAAATTGTCACAGCTTTATCGAAGACATTTCAACAATCCAGCCAAAAAGGACTCTACACAACTCGAGAGTGTCAGTCCTATTTTTCCGGAACACCGGGCGAGAGCCTGCCTCTCACGGTTAAACTGCCCAACCAAAAAACCGAAACGGCTAAAGACGTTCCCCTTTTCCAGCCAACGGGTATCTCGCAACAAATGGGCGACTTACCTCCCATGGTTTTTCAATTTGAAAGTGCCGTCATCGAACAGAACATTGGTCTTATTTCGTTTAACATCTTCCTGTTTCCCCTAACTCAGGCATTTCCCGCCGCACTCAAGAAATTGGAACACTGCGACGGCTTGATCATCGATCTCAGAGGCAATGGCGGCGGAGTGGGCTTTCTGGCAAGCAACCTGGCTGGCTACCTTTTTGCTGAACGCGGGAAGCTGGGAACCATGTATTCCAAAGACTCTGAGATCAATTTCCCCATTCTTCCCAGACCCAATCCCTGGAACAAGCCCCTGGCGATTATTATCGATAGCGGTTCAGCCAGCACGTCAGAGATCTTTGCCGCCGGTATACAGGATCACAAACGAGGCCGCGTTTTCGGAACCCAGTCAGCCGGCGCAGCACTGCCGTCTTTTATCGAGCGTCTGCCCAATGGCGACCGGTTTCAATATGCCTTTGCCAGTTACCTCAGTGTAAAGGGAAGATACCTGGAAGGCAACGGCGTCACGCCGGACACCTCAACACCCCACACTTACGCAGACCTGATTCAGGGTCAAGATGCCGCCATAGAAGCGGCTGTAAATTGGATAAAAAATCAGTAAACGGAGACAAAACCATGTACAAAACAATCATTCTATTCTTTTGTTTGACTCTTTCACCCTTTCTCTTTTCGCAAACAGCGGAAGAGATCCTGGACAAGGCAGCCAAAGCGCAACTCAATGGAAGTGCTGTCGATGAGCTGTATTCCCTTCAACATAAAATGACGTTAACCATGCCCGGCGGTGTAGAAGCCAAAATGGAGAGTACGTTCAAAGAGGGCGCAAAATGCCAGATGAAAATCACCATACCAAGCCTCAATATGACCATCGAGCAGGGCTGCGATGGCAAGGATTGTTATATGTCCGAACCCATGCTCGGTCCCAGATTGCTCGAGGGAGAAGAACTGGGAGCCATGCTCATTCAGGCAGATTTCAAGTCCGATTTTAACTGGAGAGAAGCCTATACCTCCTTTAGTTTCGAAGGTGAAGAAGAAGTCAACGGACGACCGTGTTACAAGGTCAAACTTGTGACCGCAGGCGGCGTAGACTTAGTCAACTTTTACGATAAAGAAACCTACCTTCTAAGACGGACCGATGCGATCATGGTGGATAAAGTGATGGGTAAAATATCCAGTAAGACGTTTTTCGATTCTTATCAGGTCTTTGATGGACTTAAGATGCCCACCCACATTATTCAGGAAGCACTCTCCAACCGCATTGAACAGCACATTGAAACGTACAAGTTCAACGTACCTGTTGACGATAGTGTGTTCACAATACCAGCTTCCCTCAAGAAAGCAGAAACACAGGATGCCGCTACAAAAAAACCCTAACCGCACGTGCTCCATTGCACCCATGATGTCCTACACGGACAGGCATTTCAGGCACTTCGTAAGGCTCATGAGCAAATGCACTCTGCTTTATACCGAAATGGTTGTCTCCGGCACGATCATCCACAACTTGTCATCGGAATATCTGGACAAAATTCTGGGATTCGACGCCGATCAGCCGCCGCTGGCTGTTCAGCTGGGGGGCGATTGCCCGGATGAGCTTGAAACGGCTGCTAGAGTTTGTGAGGATTACGGTTATCAGGAAATAAACCTCAATATAGGCTGCCCTTCTGACCGCGTTCAGAAGGGCTCCTTCGGTGCGGTTTTAATGAAGACCCCTGAAAAGGTGGCAGACCTGTACCACCGCATGCAGCGAGCTGTTCAAATTCCGGTCACGGTTAAACACCGCATAGGAGTCGATGACTTGGACTCCTATGAGTTTCTAAGCGACTTTGTCGATACCGTTTCAAAAGCGGGCTGCCGCTCTTTTTCCATTCACGCTCGAAAAGCATGGTTAAAAGGCCTCAGCCCGGCACAGAACCGAAGCGTCCCACCCCTCGATTACGAACGTGTGTACCAACTGAAAGCGGATTTCCCGGATCTGGAAATTGTGTTAAACGGCGGCATTGACTCTCTTGACCAAGCCAGGCAGCATCTTGAAAAAGTCGATGGTGTCATGATTGGAAGAGCAGCGTACCGCCACCCGCTGTTATGTCAACATGTTGACGAAATGCTCTTCAATGACCACTCAAACAAGGCGATTACAACGGGAGAACTGCTGTGTGCCTTTCAGGATTACATGAACCGGGAACTCTCACGGGGCACTCCGGCCAGTTCGATTCTGCGTCACTTACTTGGTTTTTTCAAAGGCGAGAAGGGCTCCAGAATCTGGCGTCAACGCATCACATCTTTTATTCAGACCAAGGAACCCCTTACCGATTTAGCGCTTCTCTACAACGAGACAATTGGCCGATTTAAGGATGAATAACGCCATTTTTTATCCGCATTGGGAGTTTGCTGATTACACAAAAAAAACTGCCATCTCCTCAAGCTATGATGTCCATGGTCGTGCCCGGCGATATTTCTATTAAGTGTCGGGCTGCCCGTTCCACACGATGTCGCGAATTTTCTGTATATCCACATGGTTCACAAAGTGCTGCGCCAGCTTTTCGTATTGAAGGTCGCGCAGATATTCAGCCGATTCGCTCTTTCCTGCGCGATTCAGCTCTTTCTCAAACTTGGGATTCACTTTTTTAAGGTATTCTTTTCGGAACGCCGGTTCATCAAAAAGTCCGTGCAGGTAGACACCCTGAATTTTTTCGTCCTCCGTTTGCCAGCCCTGCAACCGATCCATGGCTTCGCGATTGCGGCTCTTGAGCTGCATGACGGGTTTGCCTTTGCCGACAGAACGCGTTAGTCCCATGTGTATTTCGTAACCCCTCACCTGAGTCGCTTTCATTCCGAGCCACTCGCCTGTCGTTCGCGTGGTGACCTTGGTTTCCGTCAGGGTGGTTGTTACTTCAAGAAATCCCAGGCCTTCGGTACTACCGGGATTGCCCTCAACGCCACAGGGATCATCAATGGTCTTTCCCAGTATTTGATAGCCACCACAAATGCCGAGTATGGGCTTGTGAGTGTGTTTATAGTTCACAATCTCCTTCAGCCAGCCCGATTCCCTCAGCCAGTTCATATCGCCTCTGACGTTCTTGGTTCCCGGCAGAATCAGTAAGTCGTACTGGTTTAGAGATCGCGGTTTGGAAAGATACTGGAAGTTGACGATGTCTTCGCGAACAAGTGCGTTGAAATCCGTAAAATTGGAAATATGGGGCAGGCGAAGACAGGCGATATTCAGGCGATCATTCACCGGCCCATCCAGTGGATCCGTTACAGCCTCGAGGGTAACACCATCTTCTGAATCAATTTCAATATCGCGATAATAAGGTACCAGACCCAAGACGGGCAGCCTGGTTTTTTCTTCTATAAAGCGAATTCCTTCTTTAAAAAGACTGGCATCTCCTCTGAAGCGATTGATAATAAATCCTTTCACGCGTTGCAAGTCTTCTTCGGGAATGACATGCAGCGTTCCTATGATTTGTGCGAAAACGCCTCCGCGGTCGATGTCCGCCACCAAGATGACAGGTGCGTCGGAGGCATGCGCCATTCTGAAATTCACAATATCGCCTTTCCGGAGATTGACTTCCGCGCAGGAGCCCGCCCCTTCCATGACCACCATTTCGTATTCATCGCGCAGCCGATCCAGGCTCTCAAGTGCTTTATTGAAGAGAAACTCCCTGTTTGACAGGTAATTAGAGGCCAGGCAGTTACCTGCCGGTTTGCCGTGAAGCACGATTTGTGAGCCCGTATCTGAGCAGGGCTTAAGCAGGACGGGATTCATATCGACGGTCGATTCCAGTCTGGCAGCTTGGGCTTGAACAATCTGGGCTCGGCCAATTTCGCGTCCCTCACCAGTCACACAGGAGTTGTTGGACATATTCTGAGCCTTGTAAGGGACAACTCGTATGCCCATATTGCTGAAGATGCGGCACAAGGCCGTCACAACAATGCTCTTCCCCACATCCGAGCCTGTTCCAAGAATGGATAAACACTTTGCTTTCCTGTTTTTTGTATGCATTCAAGCCCCTTGACCTGTTCTTCATATTGGACGATCAACAGCATGCGCTCTTTTGAAGTGCTGCCCGCGTTTTTTCAGCGTGATCATAACACAAACCTTTTTTCCCATCGCTTGCGTTCATCAAGTTATCGTCATTTCAGCCTTTCAACAGAAAGGGACAATACAATTCTCCCAGGACTTAGATTCACGAACTGTGCTAAGATCCCCGTAACAACTCTTCATCCAGGAGGTCAAAAATGAAAAAGTTGTTTTTAACATTATCCATTTTGGCATTAGCTACCGTGCTGATTCAGGCCGGTACGCCCGATCAAGCCGTCATGGAAAAAGGCAAGAAAATTTATATGGCGTATTGCTTTACTTGCCATCAGCCCACAGGATTGGGCATTCCCGGAGCCTTTCCACCGCTTGCCAAGTCGGACTACTTGACAAAGAACGACAAAGCGACCGTTATCAAAAGCGTTGTTTTGGGTTTGCAGGGTGAAATCGTGGTCAACGGCGCAAAGTACAACAGTGTGATGACGCCTCTTCCCCCCAACTACAGCTCTGCTGATGCAGCGGCTGTTTTAACTTATGTTTACAACTCATGGGGTAATCCCGGCGGTGTTGTAACGGAAGCCGAAGTTGAAGCCGTAAAGAAAGCTGGCAAGTAACAACTGGTTTTGAAAAAGAAACCACGAATGAACGCGAATTTTAATATTGAATTTACCATGTAACTGAAAATACATGATCTGCCAGTGGGATGGCCGCTGATTTTTTGACATTCCATGCTGAACGGATAGCGCACTGCACCATGAAATCATTCGTGTTTATTCGTGTTCATTCGTGGTTATAAACTAATTGATTTAAAAGCGTGAATACCTTTGCCGTTGCGTTGTTTTTTAAAAAAAACCACGAATGCACACGAATGCACACGAATTCTTTTTTTGAGTTTACCATGTAACTGGAAATACATGACCTGCCAGTGGGATGGCCGCTGCTTTTTTTGACATTCCATGCTGAACAGATAACGCACTGCACTGTGAAATCATTCGTGTTTATTCGTGTTCATTCGTGGTTATAAACTAATTGATTTAAAAGCGTGAATGCCTTTGCCGTTGCGTTGTTTAAAAAAAAACCACGAATGCACACAAATGAACGCGAATTTTAATATTGAATTCACCATGTAACTGAAAATACATGATCTGCCAGTGGGATGGCCGCTGATTTTTTGACATTCCATGCTGAACGGATAACGCACTGCACCGTGAAATCATTCGTGTTTATTCGTGTTCATTCGTGGTTATAAACTAATTGATTTAAAAGCGTGAATACCTTTGCCGTTGCGTTGTTTTTAAAAAAAACCACGAATGCACACGAATGCACACGAATTCTTTTTTTGAGTTTACCATGTAACTGGAAATACATGACCTGCCAGTAGGATGGCCACTGCTTTTTTAACATTCCATACTGAACGGATAACGCACTGCACCGTGAAATCATTCGTGTTTATTCGTGTTTATTCGTGGTTACAAACAAACGCTCGCGTCTCGCCCCCTCAAGAGCCAAAAATGACGCTGACCAGTGCTCGCAAGTGGTTGTCTATAAAGGTATAGGGCACAAACAGGAACCTGGACAACGGCGTCATAATGAGAAGCATGATGAATAACATAGCGTATCGCTCTGCCTGGTAAATTTTAACGGCCAGGTGATTGGGCAGCATACCCGCTAACACCTTGGCACCGTCCAAAGGCGGTATGGGCAGGAGATTGAACAGTCCCAACAGCAAGTTAACCTGATAGAGTGCAAAAAAGGCGGCGTATATAAGGGAGTGTAATTCCCAAGTAAGAGCGATCTGTGCAAATACAAGACCGATGACTGCCAGAATGAAATTGGAAATGGGACCCGCAGCCGCAACCCACATGATGGCCTTTTTCACATTGGTTCCATATCGAAATCGCATGGGATCAAAGGGCACCGGCTTGGCACCTCCAAATACAAATCCAGCCGTTAAATACAAGACAGCAGGGAGAATAATCGAGAAAAACAGATCGATATGCTTAATGGGGTTCAGGGTAATACGCCCCAGCTCCTTAGCAGTGGGATCACCAAACTGATAGGCCGCCCAACCGTGAGCTGCCTCATGCACTGACACAGAAAAAACAAGTACTACGATGAACACAATAACCAAAACAAATCCCCTTACCATTCAATCCGCTGGCTATTATACTTGAATTAGAGAAAATAAATACTCTTTGAACTCGAAAAGTGCCGTTGCCCATCTCCTGTTTGCTTTATGAATCAGGTCTCAGATCCCGAGAACCTGGAAGTTGGGGTAATTGCCGGTTGCTCTTGAACCAATGATTTTTTTGGAAAAAAAAGACCGCATAAAAAAAAAGAGCCCCGATCAAAATCGGGACTTACTTTTTTAAAACAATTGGTTGCGGAGGTAGGATTTGAACCTACGACCTTCGGGTTATGAGCCCGACGAGCTACCGAACTGCTCCACTCCGCGTCAAGGTTGCTAAATATATCAACTGTGGTTGGATACGTCAATCACTAAATTGCATTTTTTACAAACAAACTCGTTTTATCGGGCGTTGCAACGGCGGCTGGATTGGGTACTCCTGCGTATTTTGAATAAGTCATTTAAAAGTTCAGAGACCCCGACAATAGAAGCAGAATTTTGTGTTATCTGCGGTTATAATAACAAGAGGATGACGGGTTCCTCTTCTGTACCTGACATCTTATCAGGCAACGAACAGAACCAGAACTCCACCCTGGCCCCAACCCAAACACGCATCTTTTGACGCACTGCGTCAAAAAAATCTTGACAGTTATGCCGCAGTGCGTTAAATTAAACAGTGTCATGCCGCTATGCGGCACAATCATTGAGAGGTAAAAATGAGTCGAATCATCAAACGATATGGCAGCAGAAAGCTTTACGATACGAAAGAGAGTCGATATGTATCATTGGAACGGATCTCGGACTGGATAAAAGATGGTCAGGAGATTTCAGTCATTGATAACGCTTCTTCAGAAGATGTCACTGCACAAACATTGACACAGGTTATTTCAGAGATTGGCCGTAAGAAGAATGCGTTTCTGTCCAGTGATTTACTTCATGACCTCATTCGCAAAGGTGAAAATGCTGTCAGTAACAGCGTAAAACAGTTTCAAAAGGGAGTCGACGTGCTCATGGAGCGCTCCATCGGCCGTCTCAATCCCGTTAAAGACATCAAAGAGGAAATGAGTATCCTCAAAAAAAGGCTTGCGGAACTAAGCGATTCTTTAGAGCAAATGGAAAACAAAAAAGACTAGTCAGGAGGCTTGGAATGGAAATCTTAAATAGTGTAATGGAACAGGGTCAGACAATTAGCAGAAATTCAGCAGAAATGGGCAAAACCGTTGTTTACGCGGGTTTAGGCGTGCTGTCTTTTGTTGAACAAAAGTCAAAAGGTCTTGTTGAAGATCTGGTAGGTAAGGGAAAAGAGTACCACACCGATGATTTAACCCGTCTGAAAGAAAAAGTCGGCATCCTGAAAAAAGATGTCCAAAACCAATTCAACAAAAAAGAAGCGGTTATGGAAACGAGAATGCAAAAAGCCTTCTCGGGTATCCTTCACAAACTCGGTATTCCAACAAAAGACGAGGTTCAAGAGCTTATCACTCATGTTGAAAAATTAACTAAAAAAATAGAAAAAATGAAGAAGTGAGGCTAGATAATGATTAAGGACAAAATGAAAGAATTGCCGATGGAACTCAAAGATTCGGTCCACAAAATCTGGCTGGCCGGCCTGGGTGCTTTCTCTCTGGCTGAGGAAGAAGGCGGCAAGCTGTTTAAAGAGCTGGTGGAAAAAGGCGAAAAGTTTGAAGGTAAGACAGAAGGGACCAAACAAAAAGTAGCCGGAAACTTCGACCAAATTAAAAGTCAATTGGGCGAATTCATCCAAAAATTTGAAGGCATCATCAACAACGGCGTCTCAGCAGGTCTCAGTAAAGTGGGTGTTCCCTCTAAAGAAGAAATCGAGCTGCTGACCAAGCGTGTTGAAGAATTGATGAATTCTGTAGACAGTCTCAAACCCATGGAAAAGCAGGCAAAATCCGAAGAAACAGAGGAAAAAGCCAAAACAACAAGGAAAACCAGAACGACCCGCACCCGTAAAACGGCTGCTTCAAAAGAGTAAGAACAGCCAATTAACAGACACATATCACATTGAACCCGAAAAAGGCATCCCGAACGCGAGGATGCCTTTTTTATTTCCCCACAGCAAACAAAGTGCAATCAACACAGCCTTCCCGAGCTTCCGGCAATTTACAATTTGTGAAACTTCACGAACGGCTCAATCCCAAACCAGGTCTCCTGTGTTCCTGACTCTCATGAACGGTCTATCTTCCCCGACCCATCTCTTTTATCGACAGTGAAAAGAGACATCTGTCAGACTCGTTTCCAATAAGTTGGCTTCACCTTTTCGCGAAACCACCGTACCAGAACCCCGTTCGCCTTGATGTCAATATTTTGACAATTCCGGTAAACTGACAGTCGAACCGCTAACTAATTGCACATAACAAACACTTTAACATTTTCCGGAGTCCTGGCTCGGTTTTTGCTCATTAGTACTCACCACGACAGAGGAGGAGCTTATGGCTTGGGAAGAAGAAAACATTGAAGGCGCAGAATTTGAAGAAGTAGGCGGCAAGAAGAGCCCTGTAAAGATGATTGTCATAGGAGTGATCGCCTTGTTGGTACTGGGAGGCGGCGGTTTTGCTGCGTGGAAATTGTTCTTTCAGGAAGATAAAGCGGCATTAGAGGAGGCCATCGAGGAAGGAGACAACCCGGCGGAACAAACTCCAGCTCAAGCGGCAGCACCTGAAAAAAACACCACACCTCCCGCAACGGGTTTCAAGGTCGATCTGAAAGAGTTCACCGTCAATCTTGCAGATCCCGATGAAGTGCGATACATGCGAGTGAAGATTGTCCTCGAGGTCAGCACACAGGAATTGCAACAGGCCTTGCTAGATGAAGCGGATCCCAAACTCTACATGGTGAAAAGCCGCGATCTTGTTCTCAATGTTCTGAGAAGCAAGACAGCAAGTGAAATGGCCGACCCCGGCAACACCAAGGAATTGAGGAAGGAGATCAGCGTTCGAATGAACTCCTTTTTGGCTGAAGGTCAAGTCATGGAAGTTTACCTGACCGATATGATCATTCAATAGGTGCAGCATGACCAAGGCAAAAGAAATTGAAGATATTCAGCATGGGCTTGAAGAGGTCATCAAGGATCTCATTTTCTACAAGGATGTAACCGTTCCGTTGAGTATTGAGCTGGGAAGATCCAAGGTGAACATTCGCACTTTGCTGGACCTTGAACCCGGTTCAATCATCGAGTTGGGCAAGTCTGCAGGTGAAACGCTTGATGTCTATGCCAGTAATTACAAAATTATGAGAGCTGAAATTACGGTCATCGAAGATAGTTTTGCGCTCAGAATTACTGAAATAGTGAATCCATGGAAAAAGGTGTAGGAGACCCAAATGAACTGTTTTTTAATCATTTTGCTTACCGTCTCCGTGCAAAACAACGACCAGGAGCCCGTTCAAAGAACGGTCTACCAAACGGAGGAAACAAGCCGAGTTGAAGGCTCACCGGAGGCTGGTCCGAAAAAGAGCAAAAACGATCTCCCAGCATATCAATTTCCAACTGTTCAACCAGGCGTTGGGGCCACATCGATTGTCAAGGTCTTTGGCTCTCTGGCACTGGTTTTGGGCCTCATTGGACTGCTGGCCTATGGAGCCAAACGCTGGCTGCCAACAGGCTTTAAAGCGGGAGACGGATCCAACCACTTCAAGTTCATTCAAAATTTCCCCCTGGGACAGCGCAAATATCTGGCCTTAGTTGAAGTGGACGGCAGAAAAATGCTCCTGGGAATTACCGATCAGCAAATAAGCCTCATTAAATCCTTTGAAGAGTTTCCTTTTGAAGAAACGCTTGCCAATTCCAACAACATGAAAACCGTCAGCGAATTGCTCGATGAAACAAGAAAGGAATCCGTATCATGAAACGCGTTATTCTACTTATTTTGAGTTCAGGATGGCTTTTGGCTCAACCTCAACCGCCCGTCTCCCCCACGTCTCCGACCATCGCCATTGATTTGGGTGCAACGGGAACCGATGTGGCGGCCAACAGCGTGCAGCTCTTTCTGATTATCACTGTTCTCAGTATTCTCCCCAGTATTCTCATCATGGCAACTTCTTTCACACGAATCGCCATTGTCTTTCACTTCCTGAGACAGGCACTCGGCACGCAAAATGTTCCCTCCAACCAGATTCTGGTGGGCATTTCGCTTATTCTAACCTTCTACATCATGTCCCCGACCTTAAAAGCCATTAAGAAAGAGGCTTACGATCCCATGATACGAAACGAGCTGACCATTGCCGAAACACTGGCGGCCGCGGCAACTCCTCTCAAGCGATTCATGCTCGAACACACGCGCGAGAAGGATCTGGCCCTGTTCATCCACCTCTCAAAATCACCCAAACCTCAAACCAGGATGGAGGTTCCCATTGAAGTGCTCACGCCCGCGTTTGTAATCAGTGAGTTGAAGACCGCTTTTGAACTCGGTTTTCTCATTTTCCTGCCCTTCCTGATTGTGGATCTGGTTGTGGCGTCCATTCTGCTTGCAATGGGCATGATGATGCTTCCACCGATCATGATTTCCCTTCCCTTCAAAATCCTGCTCTTTGTCATGGTAGACGGCTGGCACCTGCTGGTTGGCTCCCTGGTACAGAGTTTCTTCTGACAACCTGAAACGAGATAGGAGCCCGAATACATGACTGACGCAATCGTCCTTGAACTGGCAATAGCCGCCATTAGAACGGCTTTCCTGGTAGCGGCGCCCGCCCTGCTGCTGGGAGTGATTGTCGGTGTTATCGTCTCTCTCTTTCAAGCTGTAACCTCCATTCAGGATCCCACACTCAGCTTCATCCCGAAAATACTGGCTGTGATGCTGGTTCTCTTGGTGGCATTTCCGTGGATGATGGGTATCCTCAAAGACTTCACCCTTCATATTCTGACCAATCTGAATTACTACGTAAGGTGACCCCTTGGAAATACTTACATTCTTCCAAACCCGAGTTGATGATTTCATCCTGATCTTCGCCAGGACCAGTGCTATTTTAGCCGTTGCTCCCATTTTCGGAACGTCTTTTGTCAATCAATTGACGAAAGCCTTTTTTGCTTTCATTCTGGCAGCTCTCTTTACCGGTGCGCTCTCGCCACTGCCCGGCAGAGAAATGGTTCAGCAACACGGTTTAGTGATTGTCATAGCCCAAGAAGTTGCAGCAGGTGCCGCCATTGGCATCGCCGCTTCTCTTTTCTTTGAAATGGTTATTTTCGCCGGTTACATTACAGACTACCAAATTGGTTTTGGATTCATTAATATCGTGGACCCCATGTCTGGCCAGAGCATTTCGATTATCTCTTTCTTCTCAAACATGTTAGCCATGATTCTATTCCTCGTTCTCAACCTTCATCACTACCTCATTCAAGCCATCGCAGAGAGTTACCGCTTTCTCCCGGTCTTCGGAGCTTCGCTCAGCCACGACGGCATTACCTTTCTGATGTCGCTATTCGGGCATATCTTTTTGTATGGTTTCAAATTAGCCGCCCCCATGATCGCTATTATGTTTACAGTGGATTTCACCATGGGCATCTTGGGAAAAACCGTGCCTCAGCTTCAAATTCTGGTGGTTGGGTTCCCGGTCAAAATATCAATTGGATTGATCACATTTGGTTTGGCGCTCAAAGAGTTTGCCAACCACATTACCCTCGTTTTCAGTGATTTCCGCAATCAACTGTTCTGGATTATCAAGGCTTTAGGAGTTGCTTCGTGAGTGCCGAGACAGAAGGAAGAACCGAAAAGCCCACCCAGAAACAGAAAGAGAAGTTTCGGAATGAAGGGCAAGTCGCCAAGTCAGTCGAGGTCAATACACTGGCTCAATACGTCATGGGCTTCATTATGCTGAGCACCATGGGCCCCCTTCTTTTCAGACGTATGATGGAGACCCTGAGCTCGACCTTCGGCAATCTGTCACAACATATCGTCAACTTTTATCCCATTGAAACCATGCAGAGTTTCGCTCTCCATGTCATGCTGGTTCTCACGCCTGTATTCCTCTTTCTCTGGCTTGGTGTTTTCCTGGCCAATGTCGCTCAGTTCGGGTTCAAGGTCTCATGGAAGGCCATTCAACCCAAAATGCAGAAATTCAACGTCATTGCCAACCTGAAAAACCAGCTTTTCAGTATGAAGTCCATTATTGAACTGGCTAAATCACTGATTAAGATCTTCATACTCTCCTTCTTTATATACAAGGTCGCTCAGTCTCTGTTTGAAGTCTACCCGCAGCTTTTCTACTTTACACCCGCGCAATCGGGTATCTTCATCTGGTCTGTCATCAAACAGGTTTGGTGGGTTTTCATTATCTTTATGCTCATCCTGGGTGCTGTTGACGGATGGTGGCAGAGACATCAACTAAATGAAAAAATGAAGATGACGCCCTCTCAGGTCAAAGACGAGTACAAACAGAGGGAAGGCGATCCCCACGTTAAAAGGCAGATCAAGTCCAGGCAGTTCCGGTTCATTCAGGAGCTCATGAAGAAGAACATGTCCGAAGCGGATGTGGTTATCACCAATCCAACCCATTTCGCGGTTGCGCTCAGCTACAAACACGGCAGTATGAACGTTCCGAAAGTCGTCGCCAAAGGTGTTGATCACCTGGCACTTTCCATCAGAAAGACGGCTCGGAACAACTCCATCCCCATTGTTGAAAACAGAAGAATTGCACGCAGCCTTTACTTCACCACCGATATTGATCAGGAAATACCAGAGGAATTCTATCGTCCGGTTGCTGAAATACTGGCCTTTGTATTCCGGCTCAACAGTAAAAAGAGGGCTGCCACATGAACTGGGTCTCAAATATTCTCAAGCAAATGGAGCGGTTCCAGCACGTAACCACACCTTTTATTATTTTGCTGGTCCTCATCATGTTCCTGGTTCCAGTTCCCGTCTTTATGCTGGACATCATGATCGCCGCGAACTTCACCATCAGCCTCATTATCCTGCTGATGGTCATGTACATTCCCAAACCGCTGGGCTTCTCCAGTTTCCCCTCTACCCTGCTTTTAACCACCCTTTTCAGACTCAGCTTAAATATCGCTTCCACTCGAATTATTCTTCTGCACGGACATGAAGGAACGAGCTCAGCCGGTTCCGTCATTCAGGCGTTTGGTCAATTTGTAGCAGGTGGCGAATTCATAATCGGTATTATCGTATTTGCCATTATCATCATCATTCAATTTGTGGTCATCAATGCCGGGTCCAGCAGGATTGCGGAAGTTACGGCGCGCTTCACTCTGGACGCCATGCCAGGAAAGCAAATGAGCATCGATGCGGATTTGAATTCGGGATTAATTGAAGAATCAGAGGCGAAAATCAGGAGGCAGGAACTCCAGGACGAAGCTGATTTCTACGGAGCCATGGATGGTGCCATTAAATTTGTTTCAAAGGACGCCATTGCAAGTATGATGATTGTCGTCATCAATATCATCGGCGGCCTGTTATTCGGCATCATACGACACGACATGGCACCGATCGAGGCCGCGCAGACATTCATTATTCTCACCATCGGTGATGGTCTGGTCAGTTCACTGCCATCCCTGTTCATCTCCGTGGCCGGCGGCCTTTTAACCACCCGTGCTACAGCTAAAAGAACACTGGGAGAGGATATCCTGGAACAGGTTTTTGGAGACAAGAAACCCATCGCTTTTGCCTCAGGCAGCCTGCTGATGTTCTCACTCATTCCCGGACTCCCCACCGTTCCTTTCATGGCACTGGGGATCATGCTGGGCAGCCTTGCCTATTATCTACACCAAAAAGACGAAACAGAAGGGGAACCCGCAATGGCAGGAGGAACAACTATGACACCCGAACAACTAACAGCTGGTCAAAAGCCCAAGGAACTTAAGCCTCCCCAGGAATCAGTGGAAAAGTTATTGAAAGTCGACATGATGGGACTTGAAATCGGTTACGGCCTCATTCCACTGGTAAACACCAAACAGGGCAGCAACATCCTCGAACGCATCAAGAGCATCCGAAAGCAGCTGGCGATGGAAATGGGTATCATCGTGCCACCAGTTCGAATAAGGGACAACCTCCAACTTCGGCCCAATCAGTATCAGATTCTGATCAAAGGCTTACCTGTTGCCACAGGAGACCTTCTCCCCAACCACCACCTGGCCATGAACCCGGGCACCGCGACCAGTGAAATAGAGGGCATTCCAACCAAGGAACCGGCGTTCGGACTGGACGCTTACTGGATCAAAGAGAGCCAGAAGGATCAAGCCAATATCATGGGTTACACGGTTGTGGACCTGCAGACGGTGGTCACCACACATATCAGTGAAATGATAAAATCCCACGCTCACGAACTCCTTGGCCGTCAGGAAACGCAAGCTCTGCTCAATAACCTCGCGGAAACCTACCCCAAAATAGTCGAAGATCTCATTCCCGCCATCCTGCCGCTTGGAACGGTTCAAAAAGTATTGAAGAATCTGCTCATTGAACGCGTTTCCATTCGCGACCTGCTCTCCATTCTGGAAACACTGGCCGAATATGGACTGACCACTCAGGATGCCACCATTCTCACTGAGCTTGTTCGTCAGCAAATTGGAAGAAACATCGTTCAGCCGTTCACCACAGAACAGGATGAAATTCACATTATTTCACTGTCTCCAGAAGTGGAGCAATTGTTAACCGAAAGTTATCAACAATCGGAATCCGGAAATTTCATCGCACTGGAACCCCAAATGGCTCAGCGCTTTCTCGATCGTCTGCAGAACACCATTTCCAACTCAGCTTTCGCCATTCAGCCCATTTTACTGGTTAACGCCAACTTGAGACAGCCGCTCAGAAAACTGTTGGAACGCATTCTGCCCAATCTGGTCATCCTCAGTCACAATGAAATTCCCTCACATCTCAACATCATCACGGTAGGAGTTGTTGGCTCATGAAAATAAAGAAATTTGAAGCATCCACCATGAAAGAGGCCCTGGAGAAGATTAAAGTCGATATGGGGCCTGATGCCTTTATCCTGGCGACAAAGAATATCACCAAGAAAGGACCGCTTGGCTTTGGAGAACGCCCTTTTCTGCAAGTTACAGCCGCCATCGAGGAAGACAAGATCAGCACACTCGATCTCACTGAAGCTGAAGAACCCGAATGGCCGGGAAAACAACCGGTAAAAGAACCGGAACAAACGGAAACAGCTCCCACCTACAACTCAAGGGGCTCCAAAACCGATTTCTCAGAGGGGTTTGACGCGGTATTCAATCACGCGACCACCCCAAAAAGCGAATCAAAACCCCTGCGAAAAGAATTGTTGGAATTGAAGAAACTCATTGCTGGCATGAACAAGGGTGACGATTCAATTCAGCCTCTTAAAGCTGAAATTGCCGACCTGAAAAACCTGCTCTATTCCATGGCAAAACAAACCAGCTCCATTAACTTCGATACCAAGAACCCAGCCTTAATTGCCACCTACCATCACTTAAAAGACAAGGGCATTGAAGAAGTGATTGCCGGTAAACTGGTTCAAATGGCCGACCGCAAAATGAATGCCATTGATAAATCCAATATCAAAAAGAACAAACAGTTTATCAGACAGCTCATCAAGCAGACCATTCAAGTCGCTCCTCCCCTTCAATTTGAAGACGGCCAGACCAAAATGGTGGCTTTTGTAGGTCCGACAGGCGTTGGTAAAACCACCACCCTGGCAAAACTCGCTGCCTACTCGGCTCTGCACCTGAGAGAGAAGGTCGCCTTCATCACACTGGACACCTACCGTATCGCGGCTGTGGACCAACTCAAAACATATGCCAAAATTATGGACATCCCTGTTCAGGTTGCGCTCAACGTTCACGAACTTCAGCAGGCCATTCAATTTCACCAGGACAAGTCACTCATCCTGATCGACACTGCGGGCCGTTCTCAAAACAATCAAACGGGAATAAGAGAGCTCGAACAGTTCTTCAGCAATCAGGAAGATATCGATATTCACCTGGTGTTGAGTGCTACCACAAAAGGCGGCGACCTAACCGATATAATCAATCAATTTGAAGTCCTGAATCCCAAATATCTGGCCTTCACGAAACTCGATGAAACCCGCTCTTATGGGTCGTTTTACACTCAAATTATCAAAACAAAGAAGCCCGTAAGTTATCTGACCACAGGCCAATCTGTTCCGGAAGATTTGGAATTCGCGAGCATCGACATGTTGTCAGGACTCTTCATGGGAACGCCCCTGGAAGAACTGCAGAGGGAGGCACATTAATGGATCAGGCTCACAGCTTAAAGAAGCTGGCCCAATCTAGGCGCGAACAAAAAAGCGCTGTCTATCCATGTGAGGTGCTGGCTGTTACCAGTGGAAAGGGCGGTGTTGGCAAGACGCAAATCAGTCTCAACCTGGCACTGGCACTTTCTGTTCATTCACGCGTGTTGCTGCTGGATGCCGACATGGGGACAGCCAATGTGGACGTGCTGCTCGGTATCGATCCCAGGAAAAACCTGTCTCATGTCCTCAATCAAGAAGCCAATATCAGCGATATTCTGGTTTCCATTAACGACAAACTGGATCTGCTGCCGGGAACTTCCGGTCTGGCAGTTCAGACTCCCGCTAATTTTGGGTGGAACCCAGTTATTGAAGAAGCCGAGCGATTGAGCCAGCACTACGACTTTATCCTGGTAGATACCGCTGCCGGCATTACGGAAACCATTATTGAACTTCTCTCCACCGCCGATCGAGTTCTGCTGGTATGCACTTCTGAACCGACGGCCATTGTAGACGCTTACGCCCTCTGTAAAACCCTGTTTCAGAGAAACCCCCATCGGCAGATCGAACTGATCGCCAACTCCGTGCAAAACAGCGAAGAAGCCGTTGAAATTTACACTAAAATTCAAGGTGCCATTCGTCACTTCCTCAAAAGGGACATTTCTTTTCTGGCTGAAGTGCCCTTTGATCAGCATATCGTTCGCTCCATTCACCAACAGCAACCCGTCTTTCAATCCAACCCTTCACTTCCTATATCAAAGACGTTTGCCTCTCTGGCCCACCAACTCAAGCACTCGAAAAAATGGACCGGGACATACGGCCTAAGTCAAATCATTAAAACCCTGAAAAAATAAGGAGACATCATGAGCAGCTCAGAAAATGTAATGGAATTCAATAAAGATGACAGGGAAGAACTCATTCACGAATACATCCCCCTGGTAAAGTACCTGGCTCATCGTATCAGCATTAAACTTCCAAGCCATGTTGAGCTGGATGATTTGGTCAATTCTGGAGTCATCGGCCTGATCGACGCCATTGAAAAATTTGATCCGGGCCGGGGTATTAAGTTTAAAACCTATGCCGAATTCAGAATAAGAGGCTCCATTTACGATGGATTGAGAAGTCTGGACTGGGTCCCGCGTTCGGTTCGCAAACAGAAGAAGTATGTAGAAGAACGCTGTTCGAGCCTGGAACAGGAGTTGGGCAGGCAAGCAACGGATGAAGAGCTTTCTGCCAATATGGGTATCGGCATTGAGGAGTTTTATAAAATTCTGGATAACTTGAAGGGTGTCACACTGGGTTCATTTATTGAAATCAACAACAATGACAGCCAAAACACGGGCGAAGGTGAATCGACCATCGCCTTTATTCCCGACACCTCTGCTGACGACCCCTATTACGTTTTTCAGAAACAGGAACTCACCAATATCCTGGCCGAAGCCATCAGGAACCTGCCAGAAAAGGAAAAACACGTTGTATCTCTCTACTATTTCGATGAGCTGACTATGAGAGAGATTGGAACTGTCTTAAATATTACGGAGTCCAGGGTGTCCCAATTGCACACCAAGTCCATGCTCCAGTTGCGCGATCATTTGAAAAAGAACTTCGCAGGTGCTATCTGATGCTGCGCATCATCTCAACTCCATGGAGGATTAAATGGCAAAGATTCTAACTCAAGAAGAAGTCGACGCGCTGTTAAGCACGGTTCAAACCGGACCGAGCCCCTCAGACGGCGCCACCCCAAGTGTGGAGATCCCGGTTCCGGACACCAGGAAATCCAAAACACAGACTTTCAAGAAAGTCACAGTTTACAATTTCAAACGACCAGACCGCGTTTCAAAGGAACAAATGCGATCCCTGCACTTCCTGCACGATCGCTTTGCAAGGAATTTTTCAAGTTCCCTGAGTGCGTTTCTGCGAACCATTTCTGAAATCAACCTGGTCAGCGTGGAACAGCTCACTTATTCTGAATTCCTTCTCAGTCTGCCCGATCCAACTTGCTTTTGCTCTGTTTCCATGAAGCCGCTGGAGGGCAATGCCGCTCTGGAAATCAACCCCTCACTGGTTTTTCCCATTATCGATAAAATGCTCGGTGGCCCGGGAGAGCCATTGCAGGAAATAAGGGCCTTGACAGCCATTGAGCAGAATATTTTTGAGTCTATCCTGAAGCTTGTCTTAAAAGATCTCATGGATGTTTGGGAACAGATCGTCAAGCTGGATATGAGAGTCCACGCCCAGGAAACATCACCACAGCTCATACAAGTAGTCGCGCCCAATGAAGTGGTTGTTCTCATCGTTTTTGAAGTGAAATTTCAGGACGTGGTGGGAATGATCAACTTCTGCATTCCCTCCATCATTTTGGAGCCCATCTCCAAAGAGTTCGATCAGGAATGGTACACGGGTTACAAGAAGAGCGATACGTTTGAAGAAGCCCGTATGCTGACCGAACTCATGCAACGCGTTTACTTTGAAGTATCTGGAGAGATCAGAGGTTCCACCATACCGGTGCGTGACTTCTTGAATCTGGAAGTCGGCGATATTATCCAACTGGTCAACAAGCCGGATGACCCCATGATTCTGAGTGTCAACTCCACACCCAAACACCGGGGACAAATTGTCCTTCTCAACCAAAAAAGAGCCTTCCAGCTGGAAGAACCAATTTACACACCCTGAGAAAACGAGGAAAACACCATGAATAGCTTGAACACTGAACAAACTGAAACCCTTGGAATTTTAGCAGAAGTCATAGCCGACTCGTCCTTTACAGTCCTGTCCATGCTGCTTGGAAGAGATATCGACCTCATGCCCACGCGCTCAGATGTCATTCCCCAACAGGAAGTGGAAGAACTGAACTGGCAAAAAACCGTCATTGCCAAAGCAACCTTCACCAAGGGAATTGAAGGGCAAATCTACTTTGTCTTTAACATGGAAGATGTCACCAAAATCATCGACTTGATGCTGGGCGGTGAAGGTGAGCCAGCGGAAGAGCTCAATGAGGACAGCTCGGACGCGCTGAGTGAAACCATTAATCAGATTCTGGGAGCAACCTCACAAACCCTGACAGAACGCATTGAGCTCAGTGTCTCTGTTGGTCAGGCAGAAGTGGACTCAAGTGAAGATCCGGTGACACTTATTCAGAACCACATCGCCAGTGAAAGCTTTCCGGGAATTGATTTCACCATGGGTCTGGATGATCTCATTAACTCTAAAATGGTTTTAGCTATCAACGAGACCATGCTCAACTCGCTCACAGAGGCACTCAATCGCAAGGATGAAACACCACCCGCGGCATTTGAGGCCAACTCGCCCGCCGAAACGCCGCAACCTGCGGCCAGTACAGTAGCCGCACCACAGCCAACGGCTGCTCCAGTGTCGACACCCGCTCCAGGCTTTACGGCTCCACCAGAAATTAAGAATATCGATCTACTGATGGACATCGAGTTGCCCATTCTCATTCAGATCGGTAAAACAGAGCTGTTGCTGCAGGACATTTTGAAACTTACACCCGGAGCAATCATTGAACTCAACAAGGCAACCGAAGATCCCATCGACATGCTGGTCAACGACAAACTCGTTGCCAGAGGCGAAGTGGTCGTGGTTGAAGGCAACTTTGCCTTCCGCATAACGGAAATAGCCTCTCCTGCAGATCGAATCCAGTCACTTAGATAAAACGAGCTGGCTTTTGACAGAGCGGTTAACACAGTAAACGCGTCAAACAACTGCTTACGGGCTAAATGAAGCTCTGTCTTTTCCTCATTTCTGTTTCTCGCTTAAAGGATTCTGAATAGTTCAGGCATTCCCTCTTGCTCACTTCGTAGATTAAAAATTCAAGGAAGCTGCCTAAGTCCATTAGAATCCCTTCAAATTGTTGCGCCATTGTTACCAGGGGTTTGTAATCTGAATCGGAATGGACGCCCTTTCTCTCCGCCAACGCTTCGTGGGTCTGTATAAAAGCCTTTGTCAATGCGCTGAATGCGCGTATTTTCTTGTTCAGCTCAAAGTAGTCGGTGCATCTCATTAAATACTTCTTCTCGATGACATTCAAGAGGAAGAAACGATCCATATTGGTCAGAACCGCCCCAACTGTTTTCCACTGTTCGGGTGAAACAAGCTTGTTCTTGGCGAAAACCGCTCTCATTTTCTGAAAAACTTGAGGTGTTAAATTCGATTTCCTGAGCTTGGTCTGAATCTGGATGATCATATTCAAGAGATTGTTAGTGACCTTGATTTCCTTGGCAAGACTGTTGTAGTAGAGTTTCACGAACAGCGATTCAAATACCTCGTCTCCCAACCCGAGCCGCACAGCCGCCAAATCGCGCGTTGTGTGTTTAATGAAATTTCTCAGCTTGCCAACCGTATCGTCGATATCGGATTTAATTTTTTCCGGCATGTGATTGGCCCGATCGACAAAATCGCCCATGATCAAATCAAAGGCCATTTTCACTTCATCGCTCACAAGAACCTTTGCAAAAGTTACCTCTACAGCATTAGCTGGTGTTCGTATGATGCGAATCATCTCAATTTCAACTTTTCGTGCAAACTCCAGAATTTCGTCGTTAATCAAACCCATACGGTAAAAACTGCTCTCGATAATTTCCTGTGGTGATTGCAAGATGACATCGAGCTCAACTAAAAAGTCCAAAAACGTCTGAATAACCTTATCGTTAGCCAGAACACTCATTTGCCTTGCTGAAATGTCTGTTTGCGTCATCGTCTGTTATTCCTTCTGTACACCCATGAAGGCGAATATCAGTATTCGACTTATCGGTAAAATCCAGAATATCAATAAATCTATTATCCCAACAAGTACCGTTCCATCCAGGCAGGACTGAACAGTGAAACGAACAGCAAAAAAAAAGTGGCAAATGATTGAACGGGACTGAAGAACGGTTTCACCGTTTTTTTTTGAGATAACCGCGAAAGGACACCACAGAGCACAGCAAGGTGTTTCATTTCACGGAAAGAGACGCATTCAAACCATATTCCCCGTTTATCGTGGTTGGAAAAGAGGCCGCCCGGAAAGCTCTTTCAGCTTTAAACGTGACTAAAGGGGATCGACTGGGTTAAAATCACAAGTCCGACATTCCGTTACGACATCCAGATGATGTCAATCCTATTTGGAGGAGAATATGAAATCTACCCCTACAGAGAAAGGACACCCAAAGGGTCTCTACTCTCTTTTCTTTACTGAAATGTGGGAGCGCCTTGGCTTCTACCTCATGCTAGGAATCCTGTTCCTCTACATTACAGACACCGAACGCGGTGGTCTTGGTTTTTCTCTAAAAGTTGCCGGTGAAATTTACGGTACCTATATGGCTTTTGTTTATTTCACTCCTTTTGTAGGCGGCATGATTGCCGACCGCCTGCTGGGCTACCGTCGTTCTGTTTTCATTGGCGGAATTCTGATGGCCGCTGGCTACTTCTCACTGGGTTTCCGCAGTTTGCCTACCTTCTTTGCCGGATTGATCCTGCTCTGTCTTGGCAACGGCTTTTTCAAACCCAATATATCGGCCATGGTTGGCAATCTCTACGCACCGGACGATACACGCCGCGATGCCGGTTTCAATATTTTCTACATGGGCATTAACGTTGGCGCCACCTTGAGTGCACTTCTAGCGGCTCCTCTTCGCAACCTCTGGAGTTTCAACATGGCCTTTTCCGCCGCAGGCGTAGGCATGCTGATTGGTGTTGCAGTTCTGGTCATTAACTGGAAGAAACTCGGTAAAGCAGACCGACAACCCACAACAGAAGAAGGCGATTTTGGCCTGAAACAGCTTTTCCTGACCATCCTCCTGCCCGCTTGTGTCTTTGGTGTCATCGGCTATTTCATTGGAAACCACATCCAGCTGGTTCAAGATACTATCGGCTCGATTACCTTTGGCTTCCTGATAGGTATGCTGCCCATCGGCGTTTACTTCTACATGCTGGTCAAGAACGCATCGCCCGAAGAAAAACCCGGCCTGGGTGCTTTAATTCCCGTCTACGTGGCTGGCGGCGCGTTTTTTATGGTTCTTCACCTGAGTGGCGGTCTCATTACGGTGTTTGCCGAACACGACACCAACCGCCAGGCCGAGTGGATTCCGGAAGCGACTGATTTCTATGCGCAAAAAGCCATGCCGAGCTATTTCCAGAACGCGCGACCTGATCTGCCGCGGCCCGATGAACGCACCTTGCTGATTGTACCCGATCAAACTGAAGCCATGTTCGGTGCTCGCATTCTCAGCGAAACAACCGTAGATAATTTCAGGAACGATCCCGCCTACAATGTCACCGTACATGACTACTCAGGTCAAAAGCATCTGGAAGGTAATTTCTCCTGTAAAATCTTCCCGGATGACAATGTCAAAATTAAAACGGAAAAAGACAGTCACGGCGTGGCAACGACCACTGTAAAAATTGACCCGGAAAACACCAAGAAAAAAGGTGAAGTGGTCATTGGAAAGCAGATTGATGGTCACGAAACCTCTGTTGTGCTCGTTAGCCAGAAAACTTTTGATCAGGTTTACGCTGGCGTCCCTGCAGATGCGCAGCGACTGGCTCCTGGCAAGTACGTTCGCCTCTTGAACGCCGAAATGATCACCGGTTTGTTCAACCCGGTTTTCGTCGTTCTGCTGACACCCCTGGTCGTGATGTTCTTCACATGGCGAGAAAGGAAGAAGAAAGCTGTCAGTACGGCCAAGAAAATCTTCATCGGTATGGTGATTACCGCCGTTTCCCTTCTCATCGTTGCCTGGGGCTCTTATCTTGGCGGCAGTGGAACCAGTAAAATCTCCATGTTGTGGTTGATTATCTACTATCTGGTCATCACTACCGGTGAGCTTTGCCTCTCTCCCATGGGTCTCTCGCTCATCACCAAGCTCTCACCCAAACGTCTGGTGGGCCTCATGATGGGTGGTTGGTTCCTGGCCACAGCCATTGGCAATAAAATGAGCGGCTTTATCAGCGGTCTGGAACCCGGAACACAGGTGTTTGTGGTTCTGGCCGTCGCCATGCTGTGTGTCGCGGCATTCATTTTTGCCATGTTACCCAAACTGAACTCCGCCATTAAAAAGTATGGCGCGTAACTAAACCTGTAAAGATGCCTGTTCCATTTCTTCGGAACAGGCATCTTTGAATTGATTGGTTTTAGTTGATTAGTGAACGTACAGGTAAACTGCCCTGTTTTTTTTGGGATTAAATAACGATGATTGCAAGGTTTCAGGTTATGTCCATCCTGCTGATAAGCTCCCTTTGGAGCTGGGCTCAGGATGTAATCATAGAGGTACCTGAAACCGTTCTTACCCAAATTCAAACCTCTATCGCGGTTTCAACCAACTCACTTGAATTGGAGACCTTAACTCTACTGGTCAATGGACAGCCTGTTCAAGTGACTCTCGAAAAGGGAAAAGGCGTTTTCACCTGGGTTTTTAACGAAAAAACCAGGCTGATTATTGAAACAGGTTCACAAACCATCGCCAAAGAGATCCATCCCATTCCGCTGTGGCTCTCTATTCTGCCGCCCTTGATCGCTATCCTGATGGCACTTATCTTCAGGGAGGTCATCAGCTCGCTCTTCCTTGGTATTTTCGTAGGTGCCTTGATTATCAGTGCCTATTCAAGCGGCTTGCTGATGGGCGTAGTACAAGCCTTTCGATCCGTAATCGACCTTTACATCCTGCAATCACTTGAAGACAGCGGGCATTTATCCATTATCCTCTTTTCAACGCTTATTGGAGGCATGGTTGCCGTTATCTCGAAGAACGGCGGCATGCTGGGCGTTGTCAATCTGCTCTCCAGATTTGCTCAAAGCGCGCGATCCTGCCAGCTGGTAACCTGGCTGTTGGGTGTGCTCATTTTCTTCGATGACTACGCCAACACGCTGATCGTCGGCAGCACCATGCGCCCTGTTACCGACCGGTTTCGGGTCTCCAGGGAAAAACTGAGTTACATCGTCGATTCAACCGCCGCACCAGTTGCCTCCGTCGCCTTCGTCACCACCTGGATTGGCGCCGAATTGGGTTACATTGGCAGCGGCATCGCGGACATTCCCGAAATCAGCTCACAACACGGGGTTTACGCCATTTTCATGAACTCATTGCGTTTCTCTTTTTATCCCCTTTTCACTCTGGCTTTTATGCTGATGCTAATTGGGAAAAAACGGGATTTCGGGCCGATGCTCAAGGCGGAATCCAGAGCTCGCATTGCGGGTACGGCAACCTCGAATCAAGAAAACACTCAAGCCCTTAAAGACAAAGACCTGGCGGAGTTAAAGCCAATGAGCGGTATTCAAGCCCACAGTCTGAATGCCATCATACCCGTTGTCCTGGTGATCGCCGGAACCATCGCGGGCCTGATCATCACGGGCTGGGATCAGACCGTCTGGCATCAGGCAGACCTCTCCCTTTACCGGAAAATGTCGCACATCATAGGCCACTCGGATTCCTATCAGGCACTCCTCTGGTCTTCCCTTCTGGGAATCACGGTGGCGGTCGCCCTCTCTGTGGGACAGAAAATCATGTCCCTTTCAGCGGCACTTGAAGCCTGCATGTCCGGCTTCAAAACCATGTTGACAGCCATTGTCATTCTCGTTCTGGCCTGGTCCCTGGCTCTTGTCACAGAACACCTGCACACCGCTGACTACCTGACCGGTGTTCTCTCCGGAAACATCGCACCGGCTCTTATCCCGGCCATTACCTTTGTTCTGGCAGCCCTGGTCTCTTTTTCAACGGGTTCGTCATGGGGCACCATGGCCATTCTCTACCCGCTCATGCTGCCGGCCGCCTGGACGCTTTCCCAACAGCAAGGACTGACTTTCGATTCCACCATGCTCATTTTCTACAATACCGTCTCTTGTGTCCTGGCTGGCTCCGTTCTGGGTGATCACTGCTCGCCCATCTCCGATACAACCATTCTCAGCTCTCTTGCCAGTTCCTGTAATCACATCGAACACGTGCGCACCCAACTGCCCTATGCGCTTGTTGTCGGCTCCATCGCCTTGTTCGTTGGAACCATCCCTGCAGGCTTCGGACTCTCCTCCTGGATCATCTTTCCCATCGGTCTGGTTCTGTTGTTTTTAATCGTACACTTTGTCGGGAAAACGGTTCCTGAAGATGAAAAGACATCATTTTTTAAGGAAAAAGCGTGACGACAAACTATTTGCATGGACTGTCCAAGTCGCTCAACCGAACTCGTTCTCTTGCCCTTAATAACTCTGAAACAGACAAAACCATCGTGAGGTGGAAATGAAAATGGAACCAATACAGCTATTTTTCGGGATTATCGTCTACTTGCTGGTACCTCTTTTCGTTGCATCAAAATGGCGCAGGTTAAGAGGTGTTCTGTTCCATATTTTCATAATGCTGCTCTTTACCGCTCTGGGCAGCGGACTTTTATGTTGGGGATGGCGTCTCTACAACGACCATAACCTGCTTGCAGGTTTGATCGTGCTATTGATATCCGCGAATGTTCTCCTGGGAGTCCCTGTATTTGCCTATCTCGCCTATCGGGACAGTCGGGATACCATCAGCGATAACATCCAAACCATCCTGAACTCAAACAGGGATGAACACCTTGCATTGAGCATCAGGAAAATGTGGTCTGCCCTGCTGCTCATACCAAGAGTATCTCATTCCCATCAACTTGTATTCACAGGAAAAACCTGGCTTAAAAACGTGAATGGCTTTAATTTTGCCAGCTTATTGGTTACCAATAAAAGGCTGTTTGTTCAAAGTCTGTTTTTTGCCATGCCGTTGATGGACCTGCAGATTAAAGATATCAAAAAAGTGGGTTTTCACCACGCGGACCGGGGTATTCTCAAACTGGAAACAGCAAAAAGCACGACAGGTGCTTATGTCAAATTTTTCCACTCTAAGGCGAATTTGCAAGGTACGCTGTACTTGAATGTCGGGAAGCGTTCCGAAGAGTGCAGGGCTTTAATAGAAAAACGAATACGGAAATGAAAACGCGGTCAGAGTCGATGTGCAACCATCTTTAAGGGAAAAAAGAGCGATGATTAAAAAATACCTGGATCTACTCATGAAATTTCACCGTGCCAAATGCGGAAAAGGAGCCCAATTCATTTCACTGTTCTTCGGATCGGTGTTCTTTCTGTTCATTTTGCCATCCCTCTTTATGGGTATAGCCCACTTGATCAGTGCTTATGTCACATTTGATTACAGCGGCATTTTTAAGTATCCCATCATTACAATCACTCTGCTAACAGGACTTGGCATTCTAGGATGGGCAACCCTCTGCCAACTCACCTTGGGTCATGGAACACCCGCGCCCAGTGCACCAACTCAAAAACTCGTTGTATCCGGGCCGTATCGATACACGAGAAATCCCATTGAACTTGGAGCCTTGTTCTATTATTTCGGTTTCGGCTGGCTCTTTGGCAGCACGTTACACGGTATGGTTTGCCTGCTATTGGGTTGGATCCTGGGGAGCAGCTACCATAAATTCATTGAGGAAAGAGAATTATTGCTGCGGTTCGGAGATGACTACAAAGCATACAGAAACAACACGCCTTTTTTAATACCGAAAATTAAAATCAAAATAAAGAGACCCTGAAACGAAAAGCACACACCCTTCTGACCCGAGACTGTAAAAACCTGCTTTACAGAATTATAGCTTTTCTTATTCAATTGTATCCTTTAATCTTAAGAGCGAAACTACTAACACTGGATCAACCGGTCCATTTCCCGTTTTGGAGGTATTTGAATTGTGAGAGTATACTGTTTCCTGAGCCTATTGCTGTCTTGCCATGTGTTTTCTGTCAATGAAACCAAGCCACTGTTTGATTGCGCCTTTGCTGGCGAAAAAGACCTTCTTCAACGTGTCCTCAAACAGGGTGTAGACATCAACAACCGAGATCTGTTTGACGAAACAGCACTGCATATTGCCGCCGGCAGGGGCAAGCTGGCAGTTGTCCAGACGCTGGCACATCACGGTGCCCAAATTGACGCGCGCGATCTCTTTGGTAGAACGCCGCTCATGTTGGCTGCGGAAAAAGGTCGCGAAAAAACAGTTGCCTTTCTCTTAAAAAAAGGTGCCAATGCTTCAGCTTCAGATAATGAGGGAACCACCGTCTTGATGTGGGCTTGCGTGGCAAAAAACGCCAAAGTCATTAAAACCCTGTTGAGAAATAAAGCCAATCTGAATGCCAAAGACAAGAAGGGACGCACGGTCATGGACTTCCTCCGCTTTGACTTCAAACACCAGGAAACACTGCGGTTTCTAATGGGAATGGGCGGAAAAAAAGGAACTCACAAGCGAAAAGGCGGCGACTTGGGTGCGTTGATCGTAAAAAACATTCGGAACCGGCAAAAAGCCTATGTTAAGAAAACGGGAAAATACCCCTATCAACCGCCAAAATTGAACAGTAAGAAAGCCCTGCACGCATATGTGAAAGGCACGGTGGAAAAAATGGAAGGCAATGTGTCCGCGGCCATGTCTTCCATGGAGAAAGCCCTGAAATTATCCGGGGATTCCTGCTCTGTCTGCATGTTTGAACTGACTGAGATCAAAGCAGCCGCTCGACTTTACGAGGAAGCGGATGAACTGCTGCTTCGCCTGTCCAAAGATAAAAACTACATGCATCAACTGGACTCCGTGACCTACAAGCTCGGACAATTGGCATTTAAAAATGAAGATATGACGTTTGCCCAATCCTATTTCAATTCCATTACACCGGAAAAAGCCCGTCTCTTTCCCGATATCCATTACTATTCGGGCATCATCGCCGAACGGGAAGACAAACTCGATCTGGCCCGGAATCATTTTCAGAACTACCTGGCTGCCAATCCCGAAGGCCCCTACGCACAGGACGCTCAGGATCAACTCTCGGAATTACAAAGCGGCGTTCTCCCTATCCGCAGTTTTGATGGCACGCGAATGAACAGAGAGGATTTCAAAGGTGAATGGATTCTCTTCAATTTCTGGTCCAACGGCAGAGACTATGAAAAAAAGACCCTGAAAATGCTTTTCAAGCTGAACAAGTCATTGGGGAATTTACCTGTTTCTATGGTCAGTATCAACGTCGATGAAGATGAAGCCGGAGCACAAGACCTCATTCTGAATCAAAATCCGCTGTGGCCTCAATTCAGAGATCCCAGACTGAGTTATTTCAGGGTAAAGCACGGCATCCTGGAAATACCAAGCTATGCCTTAATGAATCCCGAAGGAAAAATCATCCTGAAAATCTCATCGTCAGACATAACCAGCCACAAGAAACTGCTCAAGAAGATCAAGAAAGCGATCAAGTAGACGGTTCAGAATCGTTCAGCAGCTGTTCTCCTCCTGGAAATTCCTCTTCTCATAATCCCTTACATTGAGCTATTATGGTCTTGTTATGTAATCACAATAGACGGATGGAGCAAGGTTATGGCAAAGGCAGAACTCAAAAATAAAAAAAGCTGGAAAGCGCTTGAAAAGCACTTTCAATCTCTAAAAGAAAAACACCTCAAGGAACTCTTTCAGTCCGACCCGGATCGCGGAACCAAGTTCCAGTACAAAATGGACCAGCTTTGGCTGGATCTCTCCAAAAACCGAATCACCCAGCAAACACTGGACTTGCTTTTGAGTTTTGCCCGAGAGTGCGGTTTGGAACGTGAAATTGCCCGTATGTACAACGGCGAGACCATTAACAAAACAGAAAACCGGCAGGTCTTGCACATTGCGCTCAGACGCCTGAAAGGCAAACCCATTCTGGTCAACGGCAAAGATGTTATACCCGATGTTCAATCCGTGTTGAAACGCATGTTCAAATGCGCCAAAAAAATACGCAAAGGCAAATGGCTGGGCCACACGGGCAAGACCATTGAGAACATCGTTCACATAGGAATTGGCGGTTCCGACCTGGGTCCGGTCATGGTTTACGAGGCCTTGAAATTCTACAGCCAGCGCAACCTCCATATTCACTTTGTTTCCAATGTCGATGGCACACATTTGGTTGAAACACTGCGCGATCTCAACCCCGAGCGAACGCTTTTCATTGTCGCTTCAAAGACGTTTACAACCCAGGAAACCATGACCAACGCCCGCAGCGCCAGAAGATGGTTACTGAGCAAACTCAAGGACAAGAAAGCCGTCAAGAAGCACTTCATCGCGGTATCGACCAACAAAAAAGTGGTGCAGGAATTCGGTATCTCCGCCAAGAACATCTTTGAGTTCTGGGATTGGGTTGGCGGACGGTATTCGCTGACTTCCGCCATTGGCCTGGTCCTGGTTATCGCTCTGGGCAAGAGTCGATTTATCGAACTGTTGGAAGGTCATCAAGCGGTGGATGATTGCTTTGAGAAGGCTCCGCTTGAAAGCAACGTGCCCGTTCTACTTGGTCTCTTAGGCTTCCTTTACACCAATTTCTTCGGAGCTGAAACCCATGCCATCATTCCCTACGATCAGTACATGCACCGTTTTGCCGCCCACTTTCAACAAGTAGACATGGAGAGCAACGGAAAATCCGTCGATAAGAACGGTCATCAAATCAATTATCAAACGGGCCCCATTATTTGGGGTGAACCTGGAACCAATGGACAGCATGCCTTTTTCCAACTCATTCATCAGGGCACCAAGCTCATACCCTGTGACTTCATTGGATTCGCCAAGTCCCTAAATCCCGTTGGCGATCATCATGTTAAATTGATGGCCAACTTTTTCGCACAACAAAAAGCCCTGGCCTTTGGAAAAGACAGGGAGCAATGTCTAAAAGAAGGCGTACCGGCAGATTTACTCCCGTTTAAAATCTTTGAAGGCAATCGCCCCAGCACATGCATCATGGCACCGGAATTAACTCCACGCGTGCTTGGCAATCTAATTGCCATGTACGAGCACAAAATTTTCGTTCAGGGTGTTTTGTGGAATATCTTCAGCTTTGATCAGTGGGGAGTGGAACTGGGCAAAGTATTGGCCAAGAAAATACTATCCGAACTGCGATCCAAAAGAGTCAAGGACGGTTCGCAGGACAGTTCCACAAAAGCTCAGATAGAGTACTTCCTGAATTGCGAAAAAAGGAACTAACGGCTAGTTCATCGCAGGTCGGTGAAACATAGGGCATCTGACTGGAAGGTATGTTATGAAAAAACGAAAAATACTGTTTCTTGTGCTGCTGTGTGTTCTTGTCGTTCTCCTGGGCACTTTTTACTATCTCAAACAGTCCGTAGCCGATTTTGAAGGTGAAATCACCATCGACGGTCTGGAACACAAAGTGGAAATTTACACCGACGCCAAAGGTATTCCTCAGATTTACGCTCAAACAGACAGCGATCTGTACTTTGCACTTGGCTGGGTACACGCTTCGGAACGGCTTTTTCAAATGGAACTCCTGCGCAGAGTGGGAACGGGAAGGCTGGCCGAACTTTTTGGCAAGGCACTGCTGGACTACGATAAAAAGAATCTGCAAACAGCCTTCCGGATCATCGCGGAAAAGTCGGCACCCAGACTGGAACCAGCCGACAGAGCATTGACTCAGGCTTACATCAACGGAATCAACAGCTGGATCAAACAGGCCAACCCCCTGCCCCCGGAATTCCTGATTTTGCAAATCAAACCGGACGAATGGTGTATTGAAGATGTACTCACCGTGGCTGTTTACCAATCCTGGTTCTCTCACGCACTGATGGACAGAGACCATACCAACCAGTGGTTGATCGATCAACTGGGCGAAGAGGTACTGGGTTTGCTAATGGACTATAAAGACTGGTCACCTCCCACTGTCCCGCCTGAACGCGAGCTGGCTCACAGCGCACTACCCGATTACGCCATGGCATCTGCCAGCAACACATGGGTCTTGGCACCCAAAAAATCAACGACAAACGCTGCCATTCACGCCAGTGACCCCCACCTCTCTATCAGTCAAGTACCGGGGCTTTGGCTGCTTGCCGGTCTGCATTCAGACGAAGGCACGCATTTTCTTGGGGTTACCGCCCCTGGATTACCGTTCATGGCAATGGGTCACAACGGACAAGCGGCCTGGTCGTTTACCGTGGGCGGTATTGATATCATCGATTACCTGGAGTTCCCAAGGATCGGTGAACTGGAAATTCAAGGGCCTGACGGCTCCATACAGCTTGAGAAAACAGAACATTCAATTCAAGTCAGAAACGAAGAAAGTGTACCCTACACCACCTTTTTCTGCCATTTGGGAGCTGTCGTGGAAGAGACACCCGAAAAAGTGCGCATTATGAAATGGCCCGGCTATGACAAGGGTGCAGATGAGATGCTACACGCCGCTTACGCGCTGCGTAAAACCGAAAACTTTGAAGCATTCAGAAAGACCGTCACACAGTTTGGTGCCCTGGAAGTCAATTGGATGTACAGCGATAAAAACGGCAATATCGGCTATCAGCTGGGAACACCCATTCCCATCCGCGAATACGCCAATACCGTTTCGGTAAAAGATGGTTTGAATCCAGACATGCACTGGCAGGGTTACCTTCCACTGGAAGAAACGCCTTACGCCTTCAATCCCGACTGCGGATGGTTAGCCAGCTGTAACAATCAAATCACCGAAACCCATTTACCCGGTTATTACGATCCCTACCGAATAATCAGAATATCCGAGGCTCTGCAAGCCAAGGACAGGCTGTCGCCGGAGGAGTCCGGAGCTCTGCAGTACGACACTCAATCGGTGGTTGCCAAGCGCTGGAAAGACCTCTGTGTTGAAGGCCTGTCTTTAAACGGCAGTCAGCAGTTAGCCCAGGCAGTGAACGAGTGGGACACCACCATGTCACCGGACACCAAAGCCGGTGCCTTTTTCCAGATATGGTGGCGGGAAATGACACCGGCCCTCTTTCAGGATGATTTAGCTGATCAGTGGAAGAAAGCGGCCAGCCTCAAGGAAGTCGTTCTTTCTGAAAACGTTGAAGCCCTGATCGACCGCAAGGATACGCCCGACAGCGTTGAAAACGCGGCTGCCATCTCCAAGCTCGCGGTGGAGCGGGCACTTCCCCTCTGGAAGAATCGCTGTTGGGGCGAGATCTGCACTTTAACCATCGAGCATCCCCTCAGTCAGGTCAAAATTCTGGACAAGCTGTTGCATCTCAATAGAGGGCCCTTCCCGAAACACGGTGCTCACAGTACCTTGAACTCCAATTTCAGCAGCTATTCCCATGAAAATGGCACCTTCCAGGCCAACAACGGTCCGTCCATGAGATACGTTCTGGATTGGTCGGATCTGGACAGCTTTGTCATCAACCTTCCCATGGGTCAGTCCGGCAATCCCTTTTCACCGCATTATGACGACTTTCTGGCCTACGACACCCGTGAAGTAAGGTGGATTCTGCCTTTCAGCAAAGAGAAAGTACAGGAGAAGGCCCAACACAAAATGATCTTAATGCCGCTCGAGACGCAATCGCACTAGCATCGTGATCCGGCAAGGCGTTTGTCTCAGACTTGAAAAGAAGTCCACAGAGGTTCGAGCTCGGCCAGGCCGATTGGTTTGATGTCTTGGCATTGAGCGCGATGGGCTTTCAGCTTTTCCTGTGCGCGAGAAGGGTGGTCTTTGGACCATTCAAACATTCTTTCCGCCTTGGTTTTCGATTGGCAGACCATCAGAATATCCACCCCGGCTTTCAGCGAACGTCGGCAAAATGGCTCCAGTTCATCTTCGGGAACGGCTTTCATTTCGAGATCGTCGGTCATAATCAGGCCGGTTGAGCCCATAGCTCTCAGGTTCTCGACAGCAAGCGCACTGCTGCTGGCAATCTGGTTTTCCCAGAAGGGAATGATACAGTGCGCCATCATCACAGGAACAGCGGACCACTTACCGGCTAAAAGGCCTTTGTAGACAGCGGCTTCCTCTTGTTGCCACGTTTTATAGGTTCCGCGATATTTCGGAAGAAACAGGTGACTGTCCACTTTAGTCGTACCCAGGCCGGGAAAGTGTTTAATGCAGCCCATGCAGCCGGCTGCCGTCAGTCCACGCAAATAGGCATCGGAAAATTCGACGACTTTTTCGGGCCGATTACCCAAAAGGCGTCCCTGCAGGGCGTTGTCGTCTTCGCCGTAGTCAAGATCAACCGCAGGAGCAAAGTTCATATCGATATCCAGTGCTCTCAGGGCGCGGCCCATGGTATATCCGGCATCATAGCAGTCCTTCGCGTTTTTCCAGGTTGGCGGAGCGGGAAAGGGAGGCAGAAGGTGAGACAGGCGGTTTACCCTGCCCCCTTCCTGGTCGATGGCGATGACGCTGCCGGGACACGTGTCGTGAATTTTGCGGCACACGTCCTGAATCTGTTCAAGCGCGTCCAGATTTCGCTGAAAAAGGACCACGCCGAGCGGGTTGATTTCTTTCAGGCTGAGCCAATCCGGTTCCAATCCCTCAAAGCCTACAAACAGGGGTGATTTTCTTTTTTTCATAATTGTTCCTTCCAGTCATAGAGCAAGTTCAACGCTTGCCTGGGTGTGAGATTGTCAAGATCCAGTTCTTTCAGTTCATCGAGAAACGGGGTGTTCCATTCGGGGAAGAGCGAGAGTTGTTCCGCTTCCTGCGGCTGCGTATCTGCCGATCGTCTGGCAAATCGTGGGTTTCCGGTTGTATCGAGCTCATTTTTTTCCAGGTTGTGCAGAATTTCACGAGCCCGACGAACAACGGCTTTGGGTAAACCCGCCAGTTGTCCCACATGCACGCCGTAACTCTGATCGGCACTCCCCTTTTCAATTCTTCTGAGGAAAATGATGTCGTTCTTCCATTCCCGAACGGTGATGTTGCGATTCACGACGCCTTCACACAGCTTTTCCAGCTCGGTCATTTCGTGATAGTGCGTGGCAAACAGGGTTTTAGCGCCAATTCGGTGTGAATCGTGAATGTATTCCGCTGTTGACCAGGCGATGGCCAAACCATCGAAGGTGGAAGTACCGCGCCCGATTTCATCGAGAATGATTAAACTGTTTTTAGTGGCATGGTGCAGGATATTGGCTGTTTCCGTCATTTCCACCATAAAGGTGGACTGACCGCGAGCCAGGTGATCGCTGGCGCCCACGCGTGTGAAAATGCGGTCCACCACTCCTATTTCCGCACTGGTCGCGGGCACATAACTCCCGGCTTGAGCCAGCAAAACAATCAGGGCGACCTGCCTTAAATAGGTACTTTTACCGCCCATGTTGGGGCCGGTGATTATATTCAGCCGGTCCGAACCTGTATTGAGGAAGGTGTCGTTGGCAATAAAGGGATCGCTACCGAGTGATTCAACTACAGGGTGTCTGCCGTCCTTGATAACCAGCGCGTCGCCATCACTTATTTCAGGCAGGCAATAGTTCTTCTGAGCGGCCAACTCGGCAAGAGCCCCGTGCACATCCACCAGAGCCAGAACCAGTGCCCACTTTCTGAGCGTATTCAGGCTGGCCTGACATTGTGCTACCAGCTGCCGGTAGAGCTGGTCTTCGAGCACCAGAATCTTTTCCTCCGCGCCCAGTATTTTTTCTTCGTATGTTTTGAGCTCATCGGTGATGTAGCGTTCGGAATTGACCAGTGTCTGTTTGCGAACGTAGTGCGCGGGCACCTTGCTGGAGTGGATCTTACTGACTTCAATGTAGTAACCAAACACTTTATTGTACTGCACTTTCAGTTTGGAAATACCTGTCGCCTCCCGTTCCCTCGCTTCCAGTTCGGCCAGGGTGCTTCTGGAATCCTTCCTGATGGAGCGCAGTTCGTCGAGTTCTTGGTTGACGCCCCGGGCAAGGACACCGCCATTGCGCGTATGGGTAGGCGGATCGGTAACCAGCTGTTGATCGATGGTTTCGCAGAGCTGCCAGAGATGCGATAGATCCTGGTCGTTGATTTGATAGCGATCGGGAACGATTTCATCCATCAGCTCGACAATTTCGGGTATTTTCTTGAGAGACAGCCCAATGCCAAGCAATTCTCGCGGGTTGATGGAACCCATGGCCAGCTTGCTGTTCTGCCTGTCCAGGTCAGGTACCTTTTTCAGGATCTCTCTCATTTCCTGACGAGCGATGGTTGCATTCAGGTAGGAAGTCACAAACGCTTGTCTGGAGCGGATGGCTTCGACATCGATCAGCGGCCTGAGAAGCCACTCTTTCAACAGGCGGCCACCCATGGCAGTCATGGTCATATCGATTTGACCCAAAAGACTTTCCGTGCGGTTACCGTCAAACAGCGAACGAACGACTTCCAGATTTCTCAACGTGGTTCCATCAAGGACCATGTGATCGGATTTCTGCAAAACCTTCAAATCCTGAATGTGTTTGGCTTCGCCTTTTTGCGTGCTTTGAACATAGTGCAGGGCTCCGCCTGCCGCGCGAACAGCCCACGTAGACTTTTCGAGCCCGAAACCGGCCAGACTGATGGCTTTGAAATGATCGAGCAGGGTGGTTCTGGCGTAATCGTATGAAAAGCGCCAGGCCTCTTTCTCGGTTTTACAGCGTTTCTGGAGGAAACCCGGATCCAGCCAGGAAAGGTCGGTCTCCTCGGGAATCAATATCTCAACCGGGTCTCTGGTTACCAAAAGATCACCGGCTTCAATCAGGCGGTCTGGTCCGTTTAACTCGATGACTTCAAAGCGGCCTGTGGAAAACTCGAGAAAAGCGAGGCCGATATGGCGTTCATCCTGAACGAGGGACACGAGGTACTGAAACTCTTTTCCCTCCAGACATTGTTCGTCAAGAACCGTGCCGGGCGTGATCACCTTGACGACTTCCCTCTTTACCAGGCCTTTGGTGGCTTTGGGGTCTTCAACCTGTTCGCAGATAGCGACACGAAAACCCTTTCGGATCATTTTAGCAATGTAGCCTTCTGCCGCGTGAAAGGGCACCCCGCACATGGGCGCTTCCGAGGCCGTTCCGCGCCCTCGTTTGGTGAGCGTAATGCCCAGCGCGGCCGAAGCGGCAATGGCGTCCTCGTACATCATCTCGTAAAAATCGCCCATTCTGAAAAACAGGATTTCGTCGGGAAACTGTTTTTTAATGGTCTGATACTGCACTATCAGAGGCGACAGTTTTTTTTCTTTTTTTCTAGTCATCGTTTTGTTCCTGTCTGAAGTACAGGCCCGCAATATGCACAATAGACGTTCCCAGTAAGATCCCCGCCATATCTGCCGCAAAATCGCCCATGGATGCTTGCCGATAGGCCAGCTTGGACTGCAGGAACTCGATACCCAGACCGTATCCCGACCAGAGAATGACGTTGGGTAAATGAAGCAGGTAATGACCCCGTTTCAAACGCGAAAACCAATCAAAAGACAGGGAAATAAAGCCCATGACGGTTAAAACAGTAAAGCCAAGAAAATGGAGCACTTTATCTAAATGAGGAAACAACTGAATACGTCCCGATGGCTCTTTGAGAGCTAAAAATGTTGCTGTATCCAATAAAACAAGAAGAATAAAGGAGGCCAGCCACCGTCTGGCAAATAAATTGATAACAGCATTTCTGACGAGATGGAAACGTATCAAGTTGTCACTCCATTCCTTTTTTCCAGGCCCGTCATTTTAGCATAAGAACTGACGCATATCCCCGTAAAATCAATTGATGGTTCATACGGTGAGGTTTCAATCCCTAACCCGGGGAGAAAAGCGAAAACAAGACGCGAACCGCAGCAGCCTGTTATATATCCGCGATGTGTTGTCGTATGATAGCGAGTGCTGATACCAGGGCCGTCAATTTCTGCGGTGCGATGAACTTGCGGATACGATCAGCTTATTTTGTCCATCAATAGACTACCGCTAATTTCATACAGGCTTTCAGGGTCAGAAAGAGTCCATTAAGTTGAAAAGATTTTGATTGATGAGAAGAAAATGACCCTCTCTGTCCAGATTGGCGATGAGCTCATCGGCAGTAAGTCGGGAGTGGGTGCAATTATAAAAGCGCGCTTCTGCCCCGAACCGGTCTGTAAAGGCGTTTTTTAACTCACATTTGGTATAGACCTGATTAAATAACAACATCATTTTCAAGACTTCGTGCTCGTGCAACAGCTTTGACTCTGTCATGGGTACTCCTATTCCCAGTGTTGCATTTGTTTTTGCAAAGTATCGATGGCGTTCACGCCACTTGCGTTCCTAAACTTTAGAACATTCAATGACATACCCTGTCGCAAAAGGGTATGTCATCCTAGACAATCGGGATCTCCGTACGGGGTTCTATTTTAAGGTCGCGTAAGATTGGAATTGGCAGACCATGCTCTTGTCCGGTAAAATGAGTGTCAATCAGCACTTGGTTTTAAACACGAAAAGTGCGACTTGACTTGCTCCAGACAGTTAAGTGTCTGATGTCAAAGCACTTTTCTAAAACCTCAGAATAGCTGCCAAAGACAGGCGGAAAAGCATTTCCAAGCTTACTGAAGAAGCGCAGACTTGGTGTCGATTAAGACAAGTCGCCATGGGCTGGCATACTTTTGCGGATGAAACTCCAATCCAGATAGAATAGGACTGGAATTTAAAACACAGATCCATTAGAGTATCAGCTGCTTGAGGGGCAGGAAGTTAACCAGAGTAAGAGAGATGAACAAAAAAAAGAGAAAAAAGCTCCATTTTTTACAGGGTGAGCTCGACAACTTTCTTCAGCTTGTCGATCAGATTACACCGGGTCCCGGTAACATCCCGGTACTGCCCGGACTCGATATTTTCGGAGGGACCCTTCCTCTGCACAGTCGCGCTGGCGGTGATCATATTATCTACCTCGATTTCAATAATCGCTACGATTTAGAAGGTCGCATTCAGAGAGCGCAAACAGCCAATCAGACTGAGCTTGCAGCGGAATTGGAGAGGTTGAAAAGCAAAGCGGGCGTCATGGTAGCCGATATCTCCGGACACAAAATGACAGATGCTTACATCGCGGCCATGCTTCATCAATCTTTCCTGCTGGGTGTTCTTTATGAAATGGAAATGAATGGATGCATCACGGTCAAGCTGTTTGAATCCATTAACAATCGCTTTTACCGCTCGTCAAAGGTCAATAAGTTCCTGACTATGATTTACGGTGAGATTCATCAAAACGGCAAGTTCAGGTTCATTTCCGCGGGTCACCCCATGCCGTTAATCTTTTCGGCAGAGTACAATTGTCTGGTGGATATCCCGCCGGAAATGTTAACTCGCTTCCCGCCCATTGGAACCATGCCTTCCAAGCTGGATCCGGACGGTTCACGTGAACTGCCGCCACTGAGTTTTAAGGACACCTACAAGGTTCACGAATTTGAGCTCATGTCACCGGGCGATATTCTGATGCTTGTTTCGGACGGATTCTTTGATCACAGCAATGAAACTGAGAACTACGAACAGCATCGCTTGAAAGGAAAACTTCAAGAGTTAAAGCACTTGTCAGCCAAAGAAATCTACACGGCTCTCACCAAAGACATACTTGAATTTGCGCCCCAAAAAGATGATATTTCCGTGGTTCTCATCAAGAAGAATTAAGCCAGAAAAAAATCCCTGTCTTTTTTTGCTCCCTGATCAACAAGGTAGGCCTTGACGCGCTCACGGGCACCCCGTCCGCTCACCAGAGATAAAATGCCGCTCCCGCTGTTCAGATTCCATCGGTTAGGATCAATGACACTGACACCTTCAATTAACGTGCCCACTTTTTTAGGGTCAATATCGATGTATGCAACAATCTCCATACCGTGTTCCTTCAAAATTCGGGCTTTCCTTCTGGCCAGCTTCCCGGCTCCCCAGATGGTGAAACGCGGAAAGGAAGGCGCCTTGCGCTTTAATACTTCCAGCAAGTAGGGGATTTTAATTTGAAAAAAGGCCTCCGCGCTGTATCTTGAATCGGTTCGAGACAGGCGTTTCGGCAAATCGTGCCACTCAAGCAGCGTTTGGGGTACTTTTTCCATTTTGACACCTAAAGCTGCCAGCCTGAGCCACAGGTCGTAGTCTTCCGGAAAGGGTCCATCCCGATATCCGCCTATTTCTTCAATGACCGCTTTTCTGTACATCACTGACGGATGTGCCAAGGGTGACTCGATCAGGAGAGCCGATTCAATCTCAGGCCAGCTCCGCTGCCGATTGAGCCAGGCTACGTAAAGACCGTAACCTTTTTGATTTTCTCTGTTTCCCAGATGATCCACCAGACAGGAGACAACACCAACATGGCTGTGTTCTTCCAAGTAGGCAACTTGAGTTTCCAAACGCTTGGGGTAACTGACATCATCGGCATCCATGCGGGCAATGTATTGTGATTGAGCCTCTCGCAACCCTCTGTTCAGCGCTCCTGTAATACCCATATGATCGATGGGGATGACCTTTAATCTCTCATCGTGTATTCTCGAAAGCTCTGCTCCTGTGTTATCCGTTGAGCCGTCGTCAACCACAATGCACTCAAGGTTTGCCATAGTCTGTGAGAGAATACTCTGAACCGCCCGACGAATGGTTTTTTCCGCATTGTAGGCAGGAAGAACAACACTCACTTCCGCTTTCATTTGTGATAATCCAACTTTCTCTTTTTCATTTTTCTCAACTCCGAGCTGAAATAGGATACGATTCCAACCATTTTGAATTTCATTTTTTGCTGTTTCCCTATTTTATCTGACAAGATCCGATAGAAATTTGGGAAGCAGGCCGGGTCCATCGGACCACCATGCGCCAGCAAAAGGATCTTCGGATCGATGGCTTCAAGCCTTGTATAACTGTTTTGCATTTGCACTTTCAGGGTAACGGGAAAGGGCGGCAGGTATTTTTCTTTAATTTTCACAAGCAAATCACCCACATAGAGTACATTGGAATCGCGATGGTACAGGCAAATATCGTGAGACGTGTGGCCCGGAGTATGGAGGACGGTCCAGTCTTCAAAGCCAGGAAGGGTTTGTTCATCATCTAGAGAGCAATCGGGGTTAACCAATCTGGCATAGTGTACGCGCCTCTTTTGGTTGCCCTGTTTTCTGGAAACCCACCAGGCGAGATAAGTGTCTATCTTGTGCTGCAGAAAACCTCCCAGACCGGCATACCAGCGATCGATATTTTTAAACGCGGCTATTTCAGTGTTGGTGTGTGCTCTGAGTGATTGTGATCCACCGGCGTGATCGGGATGAAGATGGGTCACGACACACAGCTTCAACTGCGACACATCCCGCTTCAGTGTATGCCGGATATAAGACCTTATTTCCCCAGCATCGCATCGACACCCGCAATCCAGTAACAAAAGTTTATGGGGATACTGCACCAGATACATGGACTCAATATGACCTTGCAAATGATGAATGCTCATGGAATCGAATTTCAATGTTTCAAGACAAATCACGCGCTTTTGCTTCACTCCCGAAAAAAATCGCACTTATTATAACGGTTATTTAAAGCTAATGTAAAACTACAAGCAAGAAATCGGGTTTGTGGTAACAGCTATTCGTTCTCAAATCGCTGTTCTGCTAACATGTATGGTAGAAAAAGCATTCTGGAGGCTCCGCATGTTCATAAAAACTCTTTTTTCCATGGCTCTTCTGGTTACATCTGTAACAGCACAACTCATTCCCGGTCACGATAAAGAGCACGGTGAAAGTTATCAGATAAAAATGCGAAGGGAGTATTTTGAAAAATACCGAGGGCTGGATCATACATCGCAGTTTGCCAGACAGAGAAAAAGCAGTGTGGAGAAAATGAAACTTGAGATTGAGGAGATTCGGCACAAAGCGAATGCCGGTTCACAACTGGCAGCCACGTGGAAAAGTGTAGGCCCATCACCCATGACCATGTTGAACTGGCGGATGGGTTATGTGGCGGGTCGAATCTCCGCTTTGGCAATTGACTGGCAGGCTCCCAACATCATATACCTTGGCGCGGCATCTGGCGGTGTCTGGAAGTCACTGGACCGTGGCTTGACCTGGACAGAAATTGGCCAGAACCTCGGTTCACAGAGCATTGGCTCCATTTTAGTGGATCCACACAATCACGAGCGAATCTGGGTAGGCACAGGAGAGCACGCCCAAAGCTGTCACGGCTATTTCGGGCAGGGACTTTACAGGTCCGATGACGGAGGATCGACCTTTATCGAAGTCAATGGCTCTGGGAACGCTTCCTTGAATTTGTCTTACATTGCATCCATTATCGTACATCCCGAAAATGAGAATATCGTCCTGGCGGGAGGACACGGTTATTGTCTTGAGGGCAATTACCTCACAGGCGGTCTTTTCCGCTCGGAAAACGGCGGACAAACATGGGCCAAACTGCACAACGGCGCTGTTAACGATCTAATTCAAGATCCCAGCAACGCGAATCGCATGTTCATGGCCATGGGACGCTGGGGCGCTTTCAATTCGGGCATCTACGAATCCACCGATGGCGGACAAACCTGGAATCGGCTTTCAGGCGGGCTGCCTCCCAGCGCCAGTATGAGAAGAAGCCGTATCGCACTTTCTCAAAACAACCCGAACACGCTCTACGCTCTCATTAATGGAGACGATGAGATGACCGACCTCTACCGATCAGACAATTCCGGTCAATCCTGGACTCTGGTCAACTCGGATGCCTGCGAGGGGCAGTGTTCCTACAACCTGTGCCTGACCGTGCATCCAGACGATCCTGACACGGTTATTGTGGGTACCATTCGCTTTTTTGCATCTTACGATGGCGGCAGAACACTCACTCCCATGGTGGACACCTGGGGAGGAGCGCAAAGAGTTCATCAGGATATTCACGTACTCCTGTGGGATCCCCACGATATCAACACTTTCTGGATAGGATCCGATGGCGGCCTTTGGGGAACGCCGGATCAGGGTCGTACCTTTTACAACTACAACAACGGCCTCAATATTACGCAGTTTTACGACATAGCGGTTTTTCCAGATGACGCAAACAGTCTTCTCGGCGGATCTCAGGACAATTCCTCTCTAAAGACCACTGGCAGAGAAATCTGGGATGTGACCCTGGTAACCGGCGACGGTTTCATGAACCTTATCGATCCAGTCCATCCGGACTACATCTTTCAAACCAGTTACCCCTATGAGGGGTATCCCAATGTTTTCTGGTCTGACAATCGCGGCCGTTCGTTTTTTGACATCGAGTACGACGATCTCGGTAAAGATGAGCCCTGGCCATGGAAAACGCCCATGGAAATTGCCGCACCCTTGACTCCCAGCCATAAAACACCTGTTTTTCTAGCCTCGGACCGGGTATACCGCTCTTTTGACTATGGATCCTCATGGGTTCGGCTTTCAGATTCACTGGTTGCGGAAAGTGACAACTCCATCAGCGTCATGACAGCACGCACTCTTGAGCACGACACCCTGCTCTATGTCGGTACTGAAGATGGGAAAGTCCATCGATGCGAAAATGCTCTCAGCTCAACCCCTGTCTGGACGGATGTCACGGGCACCATTCCAGGCAGTCATATTTCCGACATCGCCATCGACCCAACCGCACCGGATACGGTCTATGTCACACGAGCGGCATTTGGCGGTTCTAAACTCTATTTGACCACCGACGCAGGAACAAGCTGGCAGGCAGTGGGTAACGGTCTGCCAAATGTTCCCGCTAACTCTGTCTGCGTCGATCCCAGACTGCCGTCCCGAATCTTTGTTGGAACCGACATCGGGGTTTACTTCAGTGTAAACAGCGGCCTTGATTTTGCGCCTTTCAATCAGGGCATGCCGCTCGGCAATGTGATCGTCGACATGGAGATCGATGACGATCCCTATGTTCTAACCGCAGGAACCTACGGCAGAGGAGCCTGGCAAGCTCGCCTGCCTCTGACAAAATCCATACCTATTCCCGAACTCTACGAAAAGCGGGGCAATCGCCTGGGCGTCACACCCGGAGTAGAGGCCACCTTGTGCCTGACCAATCCCGATACAGAGCCTGTTACCTATGAACTTCAGTATATCAACTCTACCGGAAAAACCATTCAAACATCCATTGAAGAACTAAAACCCAGAGCTCACACGCTCAAGAGCTTGGGAGACGGACAGATCGCGGAAGTCAAGCTGAGTGGATCCATATTACCGCACTGTGTTCTTCTGAAACAGGACTCAACCAAACTGGCTGGCCTTTGGCAGCCTGACTTTTCGCCGCAATCCAGTCTACTCGTTACTCATATAGCCAGAGACCGCAACCTCTTTTACACCGGCTTCGGTCTGAGTGTGAGCTCTGCAACACGTGTCAACTGGCTGGATGAATACGGCTCGCACTATGGCATCCAAGTCCAACATTCTGCGTCTTTTGAACTGCAGGACATTGTCGGAGACCAAATACCCGGCTTTGGCACTTTCCAATGCGAAAACACCGATAGTTTCATCATCGGTTCGCAGTCATTCGGCACCTTGAACGAATGGCGGCGAGCAGCCATGCTGCCCCTTGGCACGCAGCCTGAAAGCCGTATCATCTATCCCCATATTGCCTCCAATACGGAGTTTTTCTGGACAGGAATCATTGCCCTTAATCCCGGAGCAAATACATCCCATGTGCAGGTCAAATACTGGGATAAAGAGGGTCTCCTGCTTCAAGAAGACGACTTTGTCCTGACAGGCGGGTCCAGACAAGTGCTCTTGTTTGACAATGTGGCAAGCACCGTCGAGTCCTCCATTCCCATCGATGTCTTCCCTGAATCGGTCGCCTGGATGGAGATGACCTCTAACAGGGAAATTGTAGGTCTGGAACTCTTTGGCAGCACCAACGCAGCCGGTGATTACATGGAGGGCATACGCGCTTCAGGTCAGACATTCAATCACGCTGTGGCACCCTACTTGCACATTGGTGACAACAAGTGGTTTGGAACGGTGCTGGTGAACCCATCCGACTCAGCCGTCAACATCTCCATGGTACTGAGAAACGAAGACGGTATGTTCTCAAGTGAATACAGCTTCACACTCAATCCGGGACAAAAGCTGACAACCACTTTGAAAGCGCTTTTCAACACAGAAGAACTGGAGCAGGCCAAAACCCTCTGGGTAGAGGCAGAAGGAGACGCCAAGGTTGCCGGCATGGTCTTGTTTGGAGATGAAGCCCAACCGAGATTGCAAATGGGCGGCTACGAACTCATTCCTGTCTATCAGTCTAAACTGGGTGTTTCCAATCCTTAAAAAACAGGGGATCAGCACGAGTTTGCAGGGATCAAGCCGTGATGGCAGGAGCTTTTTAATACGACAAATAAAGAGCTCCTGCCGGCTTTTTACATTTGCAGAAGATCATTTTCCTGAAAGCTTCAAATCATCTTGACCGGAGAAAGGAATCACTTTAGACTTAGAGCGAAGCGTGATATCGGATTTCTCATGAAAGTCACATCTGAATGGACACGTTGAACCGCAAAACGTTTAACCAACGCCGCCATGCTTGAATAAAAGACGCGAGGAAAATATGAATTTAACAACCATAAGCCTGTTCATTGTACTTCCATTGGTGCTTGCACTTGGTGGAGTTTTTTCTAAGATTTTCGTTGAGGATTTTTATAAGTATCCCATTAATTCCGATAACAAAGAATAAGCATTAACACCACTTATCGGCGCCCGTCGTTTCTAGACAGGGTTATAACTGCACTGAAATGACCGCCTCTTTCTGTCCATATCACGTCGTTTTCTGAATATAAAGGCTCAAGGTGCCTCTGTTTCAGACTGACCCACGGGATCTCTGCCGCCAACCTCCCGAACCTCACGAGTGCCTGTCGCTCATCCTGGGTTCCTATAAAGGAAGAACAGGACTCCGGTGCATTCAGGGGCCATGAAATGCTTCGTTCTTCAACCATAAGCGTTTTAATCGGTTTTTTTGTAGCGACCCGGTCAGACGTCGCAAAGGTGCAGATCAACGTGTCCAGATTCATTTCAGCAGGCAGCTAATCCATGTCAAAAAACATCACGAACGAACAGGCGATCCATTCGGTTCCTCCAAATATACCACAGCGTGGTAACTGGTTTAGCAAGAGTCTCGGGAAACTGATTCTTCTGGTTTTAGGCTGGAGACTGGTTGGCAGGATCCCGAACATCAAAAAATGTGTTCTGGTTTTAGCACCTCACACTTCCAACTGGGATTTTGTCATAGCCTTAGCCACCTATTTCAAACTGGGTCTCCATACTCACTGGTTTGGCAAACACACTTTGTTTAAAGGCCTTTTTGGCAGATTTTTAAGGTACATCGGCGGGATTCCCGTTGCCCGGCACACCCAGCACGGGTTTGTACAACAACTGGTTGACCAATTTAACAAACGGGACAAGATGATGCTGGCCGTTACACCTGAAGGCACCCGCAAGAAAACCAAAGAGTGGAAAAAGGGATTTTATTACATTGCTTCAGGAGCCAATGTGCCCATTTTTTTAGTCTCTTTTGATTACCATAAGAAAGAACTCCGATTCGGCCCCACTGTCATGCCAAATGGCAACTACGAAGAGCAGTCAGCCGAGATCAGACAGTTCTATGCTGATAAAACACCTAAAAAAAAGGATTTTTACTGATGTCTGACCACCTGTAATCCGTTTAGACTTGAAGGCTTCAGTTCAGCACGATTGAGTGAACCTTGACATTGTGTACAGCCAGCCCGAAAAAAACGCGCTGTTTTTTAGCTGTTTCAGTTTTTCGCAAGGAACCAGGAAGCTCGTTCCCCTACCCTTCAAGGGTTTCAACCTCTGTTCTCAAGGAAGAGATGACACTGTTTTCAATGCCTCTTTTGCCTGCTTGTGCTCTGCGTTCAGTTTAAGAGCCTCTTCGTAGCAGACCTTGGCCTCTTTTTGATTGTCCAGCAACTCATAAGTCATACCCTTACGCCAAAGCGCATCGGCCCTGGTGGGTTGTCTTTCTGGTTGGTAAGCTTGAATGTATTGGTCAAAAAGGGTAATGGCTGTTTCAAGATCTTCTCTCATCAGGATTCTAATTTTCCCCGATTGATATTGATGGTAAGGCAAGTTCTCACCTTTTAAAGAGCGTCCCTTATCAAAAGTCGCTTTGGCTTCGGGAAAATCCTTATTGGCAACCTGTATCAACCCCAGGTAAAGCAAAAAGCCATCGTCGTCAGGGAAAAGATCATTGGCTTCTTCCAAGACCTGCAGCTGCTTTTTCATATTGTTTTTGGATCTCCATATTCGAAATTGCTGCTCTAGTGATTCCTTTCGATGGTACGGCGAAAGTGAATAAGCTATTTCAAGAGCCTTGTCTTTGCTTCCACCAACAACAGCAGGTGCCTCCATATAGAAGCCGATCAATTCCAAATACGGCTCGAGGTAAGCCGGCTGCAATTCAATGGCGTGTTTCAAGTTCTCAATGTATTCGCTCTTGCCCATCATCCAGGAAAGAGGATTCTGCCCCATCTTCATGCGCGAAGCTTGGGCGTGCATGTAGTATGCCTTCGCACGGTTTTCCAGGCTGCCATTATTACCGTCTTTCTTCATTTCTTTAATAATCTTCTCAAGATGGGAGAGAGCTTGTTTAACCTGATTGGATTCAATTAAACGCTCTGCCAGTTCAAGCCGCGCCTCAAATGATTCATTTTGAGTCAATTTGGCTTTGTCTTCTCTAGTATTGATACTTTCTTCTGCCATGATTATCAGGGACATGCATATTAAAAGGGTGTCAATTGCTGTTTTCATCGTATCCTCCTTGTTGTATGTATCTTACGATTCTTTTTCTTTGGCCGGCAAAAGAACCTGCTGAATGGCGCAATTTCAACGGTAAACTGATCGAAATGGCTCTTGAAAAGTAAAAGTCACATGACAAGGATCGATTCTTTCAGCTTGGCACAGCATGTCACGAAGCCTTGGAAAGCTGTCTCAAGGGATGGAGAATCACGGTTTTTTTGCCAGAAAACGAACCTGATGAGGCCGTAACAAGCGCTCATGGCAGAAAATCAGCCCATTGCAAGAGGTTCCTGAGTTTTTTTTATTTCACAGACACCATGGGTGCAGGCTCTGCGTACCAAGTTTTCCTATTTCTCCAATATGCCTTTGCTGTACAACACAACAGCTCTCTGGTATGCTTCTTGCGGAGTATAAACTCTGCTTGCAGGCTTGCAGTTAGATTGCTAAGAGAGTTTTTATTTTACAGGAGTTCCCATGAAACAATTAGTCATTTCCCTTATAATCTTTCTACTCAGTTTGTCTGTATTGGCAAGTTCAAAGACTCTATTCAACAAGGATAACGGGTATCCCCAGCTCATTACCTTTGAAAACAAGGCTCCGGGAATCAAAAACAAGCAATCAAATCGAACCAAGGAAGAGATTGCCCTTCAATACGCGCGAGACCATCGAAATCTTTTTGGCCTATCCGATGCAAGTCAATTGAAAATTATTCGCATTCAGCAAAGCCTGTTGGGGACTCACTATACGCTATCACAATATTTAGATGACATTCCGGTAACAGACGCCAACCTGGTTATCAGTATCGATGAAGATAAAACGATTTACAAGGTATTCAGCAGTCTTCAGCCCAATGCTGAGCCTAACGCAGATTTTACACTCACAAAAGGTGAAGCTCTGCAAAAAGCATGGGTAAACCTGCACGTTCACGGGCCACTGTTAAGCTTACCCACTGTCGAGCAGGTATATATTCGTTCAAAGGCTGAATCGATTGCAGGCTATCGCGTCCAAATGATCTGCAGCAAGCCTTACGGAAGTTGGATTGTGGATGTTGACGGTTCAACTGGCGAGATTCTCTCAAAAAGACAGCTTGCGAGGAAAATGCGTCACGAAGAGACAAACGAGCCCGTCGATGAGCCCATTTGGACGGTGGAACGCGCTATGGCCAATCTCAATCAGAAAGCGGCCCGAAAGTTCGGCCAGTTATCCTCTGCCAACGGAACCGCTCTCGTCTTTGATCCCGATCCGCGAACCACTTTATTGAGGGATGACTTGAGAGATAGTTCAGATTTTTCAGAATTCGATGATGCTTACGAGCAAAGACAACTAAAGGATATTACCCATTCTGGAATTTACGAACTCATTGGCCCCTATGCACAAATTGCAGATATAGAACCCCCCAACACCCCACCCTCAACCTCAGAAAGCGGTAACTGGACAGCCAAAAGAGGCAATCTGGCTTTTTACGATACCATGTGCTACTACCATGTGGACACCTGTCAGAGATACGTCCAATCTCTGGGCTTCACCGGTGTCCGAGGTGTAATGGATGATTCACTTGAAATCGATTCAAATGGTCAATACGGAGCTGATAATTCAGCTTTTATCTACAGCTACAACAGTGATTCGGGCCGAATTTACAATGAATATCTCACCTTTGGTCAGGGTGGTGTTCCCGATGATGAAGATGCCGATGTCATTATTCACGAGTACGGACATGCACTGAATTTCGATATCGTGGGTAATTTCTCGGGTGGTGACACAGGAGCCATTGCCGAGGGATTCTCTGATTACTGGGCGGCATCTTACCGTTTGCGGCTCAACAATGGTCTGGCCTATCACCCAGCGTGGGTATTCCACTGGGATGGACACAGCCCTCTAACCTGGCGAGGCCGCTATTTAAATGCATACTCGGCTGTTTACAACCCGGGTTCAATTTATTACGCACATTATCCCATTGCCAACGGCTGGGTAACAGATGAGTTGTGGAGTACACCTGTCTTCCAGGCTCTGCTATCAGCAGTAGCACAGGGATACCCTAAGGAAGACATGGATGCCATCATGCTGGAGAGCTTCTTTGGCATGGGACCGGGAACCACTATACCTCAACAAGCAACCGCTATCGTTCAGGTAGCGGAAAGACTCCACCCTCACAAGCCTTACGCCACCATATTAACCGAAAACTTCGCGAGGCACGGTATTTTGAGTCATGCTTCCAACTACCAGTACATCGCCTCTCACATCCCCCCATCAGGTGACCAAGCCGTAGCATGGCAAAGTGAAATTAATTTAACGAATACTCAAAACTCTTCCATTCAGGTTCAAGTGACACTGTATGAAAAGAGTGCATCTGGATTTCAAGTTCGCCACAGCCGGCAAATTGCCATTCAGCCATACAGTTCTGTAACCTACACCCCCATAGGAAGTGATCAGCGCTGGGCTGTTTTTGAATGTTCACAGGAATTAACCGGGACGCTCAGCTTCTTCCGTACAGTAAATGACAGCAAAACAGAGGAACGCGTTTCCATGCCATTGGTCGAAAAAAATCAACTGGAACAACACCTGCTCTACCCTCATGTTCCCGAACACAGGAGTCGGTTTTGGTCAGGCGGTGTTCTGCTCAATCCCACACCGGAAAGTCTAACTCTCGAATACAGGCTGATCGGTGTAAATGGAAGGGATTTAACTCATCTCATGTCACCCTCTGCTCCTTCATCCCTTCAACCCTATGAAAAGTATGTGACTTACTTCGCAGACCAATTGTTTGATGACAGCGAATCAAATGAAAAAGTCTCTTATCTAGAAGTAACGGCCAACGGTGAACTGGCTGGTTTTGAGCTCTTCGGGTATCAGCCGGAAGAAACGTATTCTGCTACATCAGGTATCACAGCGACTTCCTTTTTCAACAGGCCTTACTACGTTGCCAGAAATTCTCTGTATGACACAGATTGGTCTGGATTTGTACTTGTCAACCCCTTTGATTACCCTATCTCTTGCACAATTAATGTGATAGACGCGTCAGGTATAGAAAGAGCTTTTCAACAAGTCACACTTAGAGCCAAGGAAAAGGTTATGGGCTTGAATGATAAAAACTCGGGTTTCACTTTCCCCTATGGAAATGGTTCTCAGACAATGATTGACTTAAATCCCGGTTTGGGAATATCCTGGGTTGTCGTAACTTCTGAAGCCCCTTTCAAACTGTTCGAGCTGGCCGGCGATCATGCTGCCACAACCCTTGACGGAACCGCTGTTTGGGGCAACTGTACTGAAGCCCATTTCACGCGCACCAGCGGGACTCTTGAAGTCATCAATGGCCCTTTGCGCGGACGCATCGCTATTTCTGCTAAAAACGCCAACGGTGAAGAAGTCTTTGGCTTGACGCCCACTCTCAATGCCTGGGAACCGATAACCATGGATCTCAGCAGTTATGATGTGGCCAGCCTATCGATTACCGGTGAATCCTTTTTCGCCTATTTAGTGGAGAATGATACCGAAAACGGTTCTTTAACCATCAGGGGTGCAACCACCAATCCGTAGTTAACAAATACCAATTGGAACAAGGTCTCCTTTGACAGTTGCTGAAACAGACTGCTGACATGTCGATCCTTTCAGCCTGAATTCCAGTCTGTCAAAGTAGCGTTGCACCTGAACCCAACACAAAAGCCTGCTGTACAGCAGGCTTTCGTGTTTTAGAGTTCAGTGGTTTTCGCTTGTTGTTGTAGAACCACTGCTCCTTTACAATGGAACCGATCGTTTTCTGAATACACCAGCAGTCTGCGGACAGTCATCACTCAAAGCAGACTTGAACTGCCTGATACAGGGTCGAATTTGAAAAGCTTCATTGCCCGATAGCGGTCTAACGGTGATTCGCTGTGACTGCGGACTCCCGAAAACAACGCAAGATATTCTGTATTTCAACGGTTTTGGGAGAATCAAAACCGCACCAATCGCGGTTTTATTGGTATCACGCTTCATTTATATGCATTTTTAGGTTAAAGAATTAATGAATCAAGCCGAAACACAATTATATGGACTGATCAAAAGGAGTCATAAAGATGAATCGTATTAAAAAAATGAGCTTTACCATGAAAATATTTGGGACAATGATCGCCATCGCGGCCATTTCTCTTCTCGCAGTGACCATCAATTTGGTCAGATTAATTAATGAAAGCCTCAATGCCATGGCATTGGAGACAGTGGAGAGGTCTCATCGGGACATGATCATAGCTCTTGAAACTGTAGATATTAACCTGCGAAACAAGCTGGAAGAAGACCTCAATTTGTTTGAAAAGGAGATCATGCTCAGAGGAGGCATATCCATCGATAATCAATCAACTGTTTCCACTTCTGTAAGCCATGAGTCCAGTGATGAGGTTTCCACTGTTGACCTTCCAGTTTTAAAAATAGGACAGGTACCTCTAGGCGACAACGAATTGATCGATTCCATATCAGCTCAAACCGGTTCATCGGCAACTCTTTTCCAACTCACAGATGGCAAGCTCATACGCGTATCCACTTCAGTTATGAATACTGATAACCAACGGGCAACGGGTTCTTACATACCTTCAAACAGCCCTGTGTATCAAGCCATTTCCAGAGGAAAACCATTTATAGGAAATACATTTGTGCTCGGTAAGTGGTATTTAACAGCCTACAAACCGCTGTTCAGTCCCTCTGGAAAAGTAATAGGAGCTATGTATGCAGGACAGCCCATTATCTCCGCACAAGTTAAAAAGCTGCTTTCTGGCGATATTGTTGGCGATGGCTATTACTTTGTCTACCATGATGACGGACCGCTTTTACGTCACCCCTTCTTTACAAGCGAAGCAAACATGTATGAATTGATTCCGGCTTTTAAGAACAAAACAGAGGATGGCTGGATTGAATATGACTGGAAAGGACAAAAGAAAGTTTCTTATAAAAAGTACTTTAAGAATTGGAATGTGCATCTAGTACTGGGAGTCCATATTAAAAAACTGGTAGCCGCGCAGGAGAAAAAAGCGTTGGTGAACAGTCTGTATATCGGACTCCTTGCTCTATGTGCCACCATCATCGCGATCTTCTTTTTAGTTCGATCCATCAGCAAACCCCTGAAAGAATTAGCTGAAAAAGCCGAGAAAGTGGGCAAAGGTGATTACACGATCAACTTCACCTCAACTTCAAATGATGCCATTGGTCAATTAACGGAGTCACTGTCGCGAATGGTTAAAAAAGGCAATGAAATGCTCAATGACATCATTATTTCATCCAAAACACTCAACAGTTCGTCCAGCAAATTGATTTCCGTAGCCCGAACAATGGTGGAAAGTGCCGAGGCAACAACGGAATTGGCCGACAGCGCGGATAGCGACGCGCGAGAAGTTGCCGACAACATGACAGCCGTTTCAGCCGCCATGGAGCAGTCAACATCCAACATAGAAATGATCGCTGCCGCCGCGGAAGAAATGGGGACAACCATATCTGAAATTGCAGACAACAGTTCAAGAGCCCGCATCACAACCAAAGAGGCGGTAGAAGGCACCAAGGTTTCCCACCAGAAAGTGCGAAAACTCGGTGAATCGGCAGACAATATTGGTTCCATTACGCAAACCATCACAGAAATATCCGAACAAACCAACCTCCTTGCACTCAACGCAACCATTGAAGCAGCCCGCGCCGGTGAAGCCGGAAAAGGCTTTGCGGTCGTTGCCAATGAGATCAAGGATCTGGCCAGACAAACAGCTGAGGCGACAAGCCAGATCAAACAGACCATTGACGGTATTCAAACCATGACCGGTGAGACAGTTGAAAATATCGAATCCATCACTTAGGTCATCAACGATGTGGATGAAATTGTCAGCGGTGTGGTCATTGCAGTGGAAGAACAGTCCATTACCGCTAATGAGATTGTTTCCAATGTTTCGCAGGCTTCACAGGGAGCCTCCGATATCAATCAGAACATAGCAAACAGCAGCGTGATGACAAGTAGAATGACCGAAAATGTCGGTGCTGTGAAAGCGAAGTCAATGCAAGTAAAACAAGGCGTGGAAGATGTAGAGCATGCAGCTCATGATCTGTCAGATTTGTCTACGAAGCTATCCGCACTGGTTGAGCAATTCAAGCTTTCTGAAAACAGTTAACAGGCCTCTCTCCTACTATCAGCAGGCAGCGCTCTGGTTCCTTCTCAAACAAAACCCAGCATTGCTGCCTGGCCTGGTTTCTACCAAACCCCGTTTGTGGAAATCAAATGAAAAGCACCCCGCCTTTCATTTCACCGCCACTTTCAATAGCAATCGATCGAGCAGTCCAGGTGCCCATTTGCTCAAAAAAAGACCCAGCTTTTCCTTAATACCAGCGGGATAAAAGTCTCGCTTTCTCTTTTTGATGGCGTGCAAAATGGCTTCCGCTACCACCAGTGAGTCCAGACCCTTTTCGGTGGCCGCGCCCCTCTTCCCCAAAGGCTGGCCATCGGGACCAAGGGCATTGTGCGCAATGTTGGTATTGACGAACCCGGGACTGACTACCAAAGTGTGAACACCCTGGCTCAGGTTCTCCAGCCTGATACTGTCCATATATCCTTGTAAAGCGTGTTTACTGGCACAGTATCCCGATCGCTCCTGAGTACTGTATCGCCCCATCACACTGGATACAGCCACAAGATGACCTCTGCTCGCCCTCAAGGAGTCGATAGCCGCGTGGTAGAGATCGACAGTCGAGAAGAAGTTGACCTCCATCAGTTTCCGATAGACGTCTTTTGAACAGTCGGCGGCAAGCCCCCGCATGGAGATACCGGCATTGTGGATAAGACCGTCCAGCCTGCCTTGCAGCTCCAGGGCCTTGGCAACCACGCGCCTGCAATCTTCAGGCTTTGTAACATCACCCACGCAGGAAACAAGAAGCTCACCCAGCTCCTTTTTCAGTTCCCTCAGCGAACCCTCTGATCGCGCCATAGCCAGCGTATGCGCACCGTGCTGGACGAGTTTCACAGCAATTGATCGGCCAATTCCCGAACTGGCTCCGGTTACAATGAAGACCTTTTTTTGAAAATAATGAGACATATCTCCCCCTCTGTTTTCTCCAGAATATCACGGTTGGTGTCATTTTTCTGCGCTAAAACCAAGCTCGACCAGGAGCCGTTGACATGACCATCAGATCTGCGCTTTTGTGCAAACTCACAAGGATCTGATCATGTTCACGACCGTGTTTGGGACCGTATCGCTCTCGGGAATCTCGGACACATGGATTTAAATTACTGATGGCATGAAATTTGTTTTTCAACCATACCCAAAGGGAACTTGCTTGCAGGAAACAAAAAAGGACTGCTCTTAACCGCGAGCAGTCCCTGTTTGCAGGTTCTTTCTATCAAAGACGGTTGGGTGATTTAACCCTGTTTTCTGGCCACAGGGAGAACCCAGCCAAAGGGATCTTCCGAGATACCGTATTGAATATTCATAATTTCTTCAAACAGCTTGCTGGAGAGATCGCCTACTTTTCCTTCGTTGATGGTTATTTCCATATCGTTGTGTTTAATCATACCGACTGGAGAAATAATGGCAGCTGTTCCCGATCCAAAGACCTCCTTGAGTTCCCCTTTGGCGTGTGCGTCGAAAATTTCATCGATACAGACTCTTCGCTCTGAAACTTTAAGGCCCCAGGACTTCGCCAGCTGGATAACCGAATTTCTGGTAACACCGGCAAGAATGCTGCCATTGAGTTCGGGCGTGACCAATTCATCACCGATAACGAAGAAGATGTTCATGGCGCCTACTTCTTCAACATACTTAAGTTCCACAGCGTCCAGCCACAAGACCTGCGTGTAACCATCCTTAATGGCTAAATCGCTTGCATACAGACTCGCGGCGTAATTCCCCGCTGTTTTGGCCTCGCCTAAGCCGCCTCTCACCGCTCGCACATGTTCGGTGGTTACCCAAATTTTTACGGGGTCAAAGCCTTCCGAGTAATATGCACCTACAGGTGACAAAATGATGAACAGTCGGTAGGTCAATGACGTTCTGAGCCCAACACATGTGTCCATTGCAATGATAGCCGGTCGGATATAAAGTGATGTGCCACGCGCGCTCGGTATCCAGTCCCGCTCAATATCCAGCAGCTTCTTCAATGCCTCGAACAAAAAGTCTTCGTCCATATCAGGCATACTGAGTCTTTTTGCCGACTGATGTAACCGCTTCAAATTATCTTTAGCCCGAAAGAGCTGAACTTCGCCTGCTTGTGTTTTATAAGCCTTCAACCCTTCAAAAACAGACTGTCCGTAATGCAGTACCTGGGTGGATGGATCCATCATGATGGGACCGTAAGGCTCGATGCGAGCGTCATACCAACCTTTTTCAGGACTGTAGTCCATATTGAACATGTAATCGGTGAAAATGTCGCCAAATCCGAGCGCTGAATCCTCGGGTTTCTCTTTCAGTGTTTTTGCTTCTATAAATTTAATTTTCATACTGCCTCTGATTTAAGGAATTTTTGGTGGCAATCCACAGACCGAAAAGTGCGAAATATGTCTAATATCAGAGTAAAAGTTTCCTGGCTTTGACGAAAACATCTTGTCATTGATCTATAAAAACCGGAAAAACTTACACAATCAGTCATATTACCACAGAGATCCAGTTTCAGGATGGTCACCCGGGAAAGCTCAAAGCCTTCCGAAAAGAACAATTCATCTGGCAGTATAACGTGTATGTCGATGCATTATCAATATCTACTTGTGTGAAAATCAGTTTTATTTTACACCGCATTTATCAACGGATGGCGCGAATAATTAAGCTAAACCGTAAGAACCACTTGGAAACAAGACACCTTCTTTTGCCTTTCACATCGTTTGAGTCTGAAAAACGCTGTCAAGAACCCGGTTTCCCAATAGAGCCGGTCATTTTGAAATGGCCCTTCATCTGATGTCAACTATGATGTTTTTGTGGCGACAATGGAAACGACCTTGCCTAGAATGGACCGCACACCAACGGCTCCAAATGAACGGCTGTCGGTACTCTCTAAATGATTGATCCCGTGAAGATGGAGCCTGCCATCGGGCTCCATTCGCTCCACTTTTTTGATGATGTGAAGATCCCGCTTCAACGGGTGACGCGACAAAACAAGATCACCCATCTGCGGAGCCGATTTCACGTAAGCCTTCATGTTCACCAAGACCTCGTCCCCATCATTGAGAAGAGGACTCATGGAGTGACCGCTTACACGAACCCGTCTGAACAAACCCAGACCGATGAGAATCAGGCTCCACAGAGATAGTTTTTTTTGTTGAATCACGATCTTGCTATTCCTGCGGCACAAGAAAATTAGCTGGCAGTGTACCACTCCACTTTGCGTCCCTTGGTGGCCCAGAAAATATCGTGGATTTCCTTGACCGCTTCCACCAGAGCTTCGGCTTTTTCAATATTAACTTCAACCTTGACTGCAGAACAGAGCTTGGCAGCTTTCCAGAAGGTATCGTGCAGATGGGGATAGGCTTCCAGGTGAACCGGCTTGAAGTAATCCGTCCACAAAACCAACAACTCTTCTTTGGCCAGATGAGTTTGCTCTTCCTTTATCTGGATGTAGCGGCTCATGCTGTTGAGATAAGAGGCCATGGCCGCTGCATCATCGTGAGACGGGTGCACGAGAGCGCTCATCTTTTTAGTCATCGACAGAGAGGCTTCGGCTGCTATCCTGGCAGATGCGGGATCATAAACGCCACAGGGTCCATCACAATGAGCTTCCGCTTCTTGTACTTTCATATTTTCAATTATTTTCTTCAACATATCTGTTTACTCCTTATCAGTCTTATGGGCAGAACTCCTTTACACTCGCTCCATTCTGCATGTCTTGCCAGCATGTTTCCTGACCTTTTCAAGAACTGGCCGAGCCTAAAAATCAGCCTTACGCGCCCTTGATTTGAATGAGATCAAGAAGTACCACCACCATAAAGTAACACGATAATTATCAGGTTATTTACGCTTAAATGCAAGTCTCCAGTGGAAAAAAACCATTTTTAAAACCGCCAACCAACTGTCATCAGAAAGGAAAAACGGTGAGCGGCCTTTTGCGACCGTTCATTGTCACGAAGCGAATTAAAACCTGTAATTCAGTTTCAAAATAAAGTTCCGACCGGCATTGTCGGCCCATGCTTTATAGGGATAGAGAAAGTCTTTGTAAGTCTCATCCAGGGCGTTTTCAATCATGAAATTAATTTGCAGAGTTTGACTTTTCGCTGCTCCCATGGCCAAAGAGCCACCAGCCGACAGGTTCAGCAGTTGATAAGCATCGGTACTGGTACCGAAAGGTTCATCTGAACCTGAAATCGCTGCACCGCCTACCAACTCAGAGGTCATGCCCGCGTGAACATCATGCAGCTTGCCCAAAGAACGCCACATCCATTCCAGTTGGAGACTGCCTTTGTTGGCAGGAGTCTGGGGCAGGCTGTTCTTCGTTTCGAGGTTTTCGGATTGAATGGCGGTGTAATTACCGCCTACCCTGAGTATCTCAAAGGGGAACCAGTCCATTTCCAGTTCAATTCCCCGTATAATGGCATCTTCCTGTCTGTAATGGAACACAGGTAAACCCGCCTGCATTTCACCGGAATCAAAGAGTGCGATGTATTGATCGTAGTCCGTGTGGTAGACCGTTACGGATCCCGAGAAATGATCGGTCATGGTTCTCAAAGAGACTTCGTAACTGGTGTTGGACTCCTCTTCCAGATCCCGATTGCCGATCTGGACCGCTGAAACACCGCCGTGGATACCGTTGGCAAAGAGCTCAAACGTGTTGGGTGGCCGCCAGCCGCGACTTAAGTTCAGTGCCAGCGAGGCTTTTTGATTGATTTTTCTCACATAGCCCAGCGAACCGGTAAAAGCTTCATAGTTTTCCTGAAAATCACGACTGAGGGTATTATAAGCGGTAGCCGGCACCTTCAAATCCTGTGTGTCAAAACGCATACCCAGTGAGATGACGTGTTTCCCGGCTTGACCTGAACCCCAGGCAAGTTCCTGAAAAGAGACAAAAGAGAGATTATCACTGGTGTAAGCCGGCAGCAGCTTTTTCTTCGCATGAGGCGTATTCTCCGCGTCCGTGTACTCAAGAACAAAGGTAGCGTTTAACTGATAGTTTCCACCTTTCCTTGCCGGTAAACGCCACTTGAGTCGTCCGGTGTTGGTATTCAGTTCCAGGTCAACGGCTGGCTTGCCATTTAAGGCCGCGGGATAAGCCGCTCGCCTGTTTTCCTGTCTTCCGGCCATCCAGCTGAGTTGATGGGCTTTAATAAAGTGGAGTCCTTCCACAGAGTAAAAGTCATTATCGAGGTTCAGCCTGAAATCAACAGGCCGGTAAAATCCGGTTTTATCTTCCCAATGGGTGGCCTTGGCCTTGAGGGTTCCCCATTCACCCGAGTAGCCCAAATTCAGTTCGTAGTTGGACTGTTCAAAATCGGTGTTTTCAAGTATCTCTTCCGGTGTTTCCATGTCACCGCTTTGGCGATTTAAAGCCCCAACACGCCAACCAAAACCCTCGACCGCGCCCTGCAGACTGGCTTGAGCTGTATTGCGATCGGCATTGGTTTCATGGCCCAATACAACTGAACCTTCCAAAGTGGGATCCGAATCAAAGGCCGTGGGCATGAGCGCGCTTATGACGTTGATCACACCACCCATGGCATCCGGCCCGTGAAGCACACTGTGAGGGCCTTTGACAATTTCGATTTTGTGAGCGAAAGCCGTTTCAATGTTGGGCGAATGCCTGAAGCTGAATTGTTGATGATTCTGACCGATACCATCGTGCATGACTTTGATGCGATTCTCGGAAACACCTCTGATAACTGGCGTACCGAGCGAATCCCCAGTGCCAATTTGATCCACTCCTGGCACATGAGCCAGACCTTCTCCCAACGAAGTGGCTGAGGCAGAGAGCTGTTCAGCGGAGATAATGGAGAGGGTTTGCGGTGTATCAAGCGGCTTAATGGCCCAGGGAGCCGCTGTAACCGTTATTTCTTCATCAAAATGCGTGTGATACTGCAGCTGAATGGTGAGCGGTTGCTTTAAAGGAACCTCGATGACGGTGTGAATAGATGCGTATAAAGACGCATGAAGACAGAGAGTATGACGTCCCTTGGGAAGGTTGTTGAATTGAAAAAGACCTTTCGCATCGGTCTCTGTCGTGCGATTCATTTCAATAAGGGTGACACTGGCTTGCTGAACGGGTTTGCCCGAGGCGGCATCGACAACCACCCCGTTCAGACTGCCGTCACTAAGTGGTAAAAGGGCAAAAACAGACCATAATGGCAATAAATACATCATGAGTAATCCTCCTGGACTGCCGCTGGGGAGCACTTCACTATAGAATGGCAAGCAGAACGATGCTCCACCGCCCGGAACAGTCCTTGAATATAAAACGAGTTTGGTTTGTGTTCTAGAAAGTCTTGTTGAAGATCAATTAAAACCAAACAGGGAAGGAGGACCGCGTGAATAATTGGGTAAATAAAAAAGAGACGAGCAGCAATAGACGACATGCAGAAAAGCAACAGGTTCTAACTCAACCGTTTCAAGATTGAAGAAGAGCCAAATACTGGTTTGCCATGACCTCAATATTTGACAGGCAGGGCAAAACTCACTGTCAACCTCTTCACAATCAACAGTTGAAAACACCATCTCATGTGTTTGAACAGGACAACAACAGTGAAAACGATGATTATGCACCTCTTTTAATGCGGGAATCAACGTGTTGATGAAAATCAGCATTAACGTCAATGTTCTGCTGAACTTCATGACACTCACCTCTACCAGCGAATACTGAGCATATGCCCCTTATCAAGTTGATATTGTAGGCTGGTTCAAGCAGGGTGTCAAGCTGGTTTCATTCTACAATGTATGCATTTCAGTCTCTGTGAACATTGCCAGAGCCGCCCGGTGCTGAAGACAGCAATGGTTCTTGTTGCTCCAGAGACAAGCCAACAGCCAGCTGGTCGTATTCTGCCTCAGGCTGCCAAGATCGCTCGGCAGCCTATCAAAACGGATTGCAGGCCATGGCCATACAAAATCGTTTGCCAACTGGGGTGAAAGACCCGTTGACATGGGCCCGCATTCCTATCGGTTCTCATCGACTGTTTTTTACCGGCAAGCATGCGTGGTTTCTTTTCCGGGGTGACTCAATGAACCGTCTTGCACTCAACACATAAAAAAAGCCACTGACAGGTGGCTGATGAACACTTTTATATAAGCGACTTATGTGGTGCCCGAGGACGGACTCGAACCGTCACGTCTTTAGGGGACGCAGGATTTTAAGTCCTGTGTGTCTACCAATTTCACCACTCGGGCACTTGGAGGCGACGACCAGATTCGAACTGGTGAATGGAAGTTTTGCAGACTTCTGCCTTACCACTTGGCGACGTCGCCTCTCTTTATGATCTTACTCTATAATCAACAAAAGGTTAAGGAAAACCCGATGGAACCTTAACCCGACAGTGAAAGTGGAGCGGGTGATGGGATTTGAACCCACGACTTCAACCTTGGCAAGGTTGCACTCTAGCCACTGAGTTACACCCGCTCAATGACCTTCAACAAGAGCGAAATTCTAATGGTATTTGCGATCATTGTCAATTAAAAAAATGAAATAAATTGGGTATACCAGCTAAATCCTGAAAAAGACCAGGAAACGGATGACTTTGGCAGTTGAGCTTGTCCTTTGCCTGGAGTTTTTCTCCGGGCCTTGCTCCGTGTCACACTTGCGTCCGCGCAGAAGTATCCAGTCAGCTCATTTCTTTTGTCAAAGCTCTTAAAACCCAAACTATAAATGCATTTAGTGCCATTTTCCTTAGTCGCGACAACACCCTGTTCCATTTTACTCAAGCACAAGGCCGCAGCCAGATTGCAACTTGCGTTCGATCTATTGTCCTGTCAGACAAACAGCTTCATCACGTCCGATATGAGAACGAGTATAACGAAGGAGATCAGGAAGAAAAAGCCCGCCATTTTAATCTGAACTTTGGTACCCAATGAAAAATCTCGCCGTGTAACGCCTTCTATCAGTAAGACAAAGATCTCCCCTCCGTCCAGCATGGGGATAGGAATCAGGTTAAAAATCCCCAACTGAAGCGACAACAAGGCCAGCAGAAAGATAAAGGGTTCGAGCCCTCGATCCAGCGACTCCTTGGCCACCTGTCCAATTCCTATGGGTCCGGACATGGCTTTTACGGAAAGATCGCCAAAGACCATTTTTTTAAGTACCCTGAGAGCAAAGGTGGAGTGTTCGACAATGTCTTGCCAGGCGGCTTCACCGGCTTCCAGGAAAGCGGCGTTTTCCACCTCCGAATCAAAACCAATCTGAACGCCGATCAGGTAATCACCCTTATCGTTTTTTTCGGGAACGACGGCAGCTTCAAACCGCTCTCCTGACCTGTTGACAACGAGTACGACACCTTCTTCTTTTCTCGCTTGAACTGTTTCAAACAACATGTTGGTGCCAGGCGTAAAGAAAATCTTTTGGCCCTCGGCTCTCTCAAGCCAATCGCCCGCTTGCAAACCCGCGCGTTCTGCCGGCGAGCCCTCAATCACTTTCTGCACAAGAAGGCGGGAAGCCCAGGTAAACTGAATATCGCCAATACCGTCTTTTTTATTGGCTTTCATGGTGTAGACAATGGTTTGCGGCTTGCCGTCCCTCTCAATTTCCATCTCGATGACCATTTCCGGTGAAATCGCCAGCTCATAACTCAATTTCTCAAAGTGCTTGTACTCCACGCCATTGACAGCCAGAATGTGATCTCCGGGCTGAAGGCCGGCCTTGGCCTCGGCACTGTCTGGCTCCACATAGCCCACCGTAATGGGATCATCCAGCCATTTGACCGCATTCTTGGGTTGTGCTTGCAGGTACCAGAAAACGATAAACGCCAACAGAATGTTGAACAGAGGTCCCATGACCATAACCAGAAACCGCACCCATTTAGGGCGGTTGTAAAAGTGTCTGGGATCTTCTGGAATTTCGCCCGTGACACTCACCTCACCGAAGAGGTCCACATAGCCGCCCAGAGGAATTAAATTCCAGCGGTAGTCTGTCCCTTTAAAATGAAAACTAAAGAGTTCTTTGCCAAACCCAAAGGCAAAGGTATTGACCCGAATACCCGCCAGCTTAGCCACAATGAAGTGGCCTAATTCGTGGAAAAGGACAAGTGGAACAACGACCAGTAGAAATGAAAAAGCGTAACTCAAAGAGCATCCTTTGTAAATTGATTGATCAATGACCGGGCATGGTTTCTGGCAGCCTTGTCGAGTTCCAGAACATGCTCCAAGTGTATGACGTTTGAATGCTCAAAAGCATTCATGGCATTTTTTATGATTTCGGGAATGGCGGTGTATTTTATGGCTCCCCCGAGAAAAGCCTCCACGGCGACTTCATTGGCCGCATTGAGAACACAAGGCCACACAGTTGGTTTTTCAAGAGCGATACAGGCCAGTTCAATACAGGGGAAGCGTTCTCTGTCAATCGCTTCAAAATGCAAATCCAGAGTTTGGGTAAAGTCCAGATAACCGAAGGGGCTCTCCATTCGATCCGGATAGCTCAGAGCGTATTGAACAGGATGGGTCATGCTGGTCACACCCATTTGAGCCAAGATCGATCCGTCGAGAAATTCAACCATGGAGTGAACTATCGATTGGGGGTGTATGACAGCTTCAATTTGTTCCTTTTCACAATCAAACAGGTGATAGGCCTCTATGACTTCCAGGCCTTTGTTCATCATGGTTGAACTGTCAATGGTTATTTTGGGCCCCATTTTCCAGGTGGGATGTTTCAAAGCCTGTTGGGGCGTGATGAGACTCAGGTCGCCTTTGCACGTTCTGAAAGGTCCTCCTGACGCGGTCAGGACGATTCTTCGCACCTCCGCCCTTCTACCGCCTCTCAAACACTGATGAATGGCATTGTGCTCGGAATCAACCGGCAAAATTTGAACATTCATCTTCCTGGCCGCTTCTTTCACAAACACACCGGCTATCACCAGGGCCTCTTTATTGGCAAGTGCAACATCCGATTTCATGTGAATGGCCGCCATGGTGGGCTGGAGTCCAGCAGCTCCCACAATGGCTGAGACCGTTATATCGACCGGCGTTTCCTGTATGGCCTGGATAATGCCTTGCTCACCGGCGTAGACTTTAACCGGAAGCCCAGACAACTCTTTGCGAAGATGTTCCGCAGAATCAGGATCAAACATCGCAACAGAGACTGGCCTGTACTTCTTCACCAGGGAAAGCATTTTTCGCCAGGACCGGCCTGCAACCATGAGTTGAAGTTGGAAGCGATCGGGAAAAGCATCGATGACTTTCAGGGTGGAGTCTCCAATGGATCCCGTTGCTCCCAAAAGCGATACGCGTTTATTCAAAAAGTCCTCCGTGGTGCGAGATCCGGGTGTCCCTGTCTTGTGAGCGTATCATACAGGTGGCAACCTTGAGTTGCCTATCATAATCGGTTTTATTTTGAATTGGAAGAGTTAGGCCGGTTTGTATGGCAACCTGGTGAATTTAAAGAGGCCCGCACCGGAAGAGTCGCGGTTTACGATCTCAGACGACCTAATCACTCTGCCTGAACAGTTTTGACAAGCCATGTTCTTTTCCCTGCAAGGCCTGGACAAGGCGAACACAAATCCGGGTGTATCGGTTTGACGAAAGGAATTGAAGCCCCAAGTCTGTTTGCGAACATCGTGAATGGCAGGGAACCCGGCTTGCTCAACAGCATGTAAAACCGAAAGGCAAAAGTTTTCAAACTTCAGGCCGTCACAACCAAAAAAGCCCCGAAAATTCCGGGGCTTTTTATTGGGATTTAAAAAAGTGAATTTAGAACTTAAAGGCCGCAGTAAGCTTGAACCTTCTGGGTGCGTAGTAGCTTCTTGGTTCGGCATAAGTTGAAGATGAGAAGTAAGGATTGATATTGTAACCTGTCTGATTATCGGTCAAGTTGTAAATATCTACCTTGAGTTCAAAATTATAGCGTTCGGCAAATGTAAACCTCTGGGTGTAGGTCAAGTCAACCTGATAGTGCGCGTCGGAAGTTCTTGAGCCCGCAGGTTCCGCAAAGCGATAAGTTGAGCTGGAACTGCCTGTCCACTCCCGATATACATCGACATTCCATGTTTCCCAGGGCTGACCACTTTGATAGAAGAGGTTAGCACCCACGGTCGCATTCCAGAAGAGATTGTATTTACCGAGGAGCTTCAGGAGGTGACGTCTGTCGCCCCTGAGGTTGCCGTACTTGAAGTCCCAAATCTGGCGGCCGGCACCGTCAGCAATAATGGAAGAACCGATGAAGATATTCAAGTCGTTGTTGTATGCTGTGTTATCCTGGTCAAAATTACCGTAGTAATGACTCCAGGTGTAACTTGCGTTCAGATACCAGTCAGCCGTTCGTTTTTCTATGTTGGCCCCCACCTCGTAGAACTTGGTGAAAGCACCGTCGAGTTCGGCAATAACATAGGATGAACCGGAACCGATTTGTTCGCGATAGGCATTCAATTCGGGAATATAATCATCCGTGTTGGAGGGTGGTTCAGCCGAGTTGCCTTCCAGATTGGCCGAATCGCCGAATCTTGAACGCGCGTTGTTGTTGGTGTCTTCCCAGAAGTGGCCTGCTTTTCTGTAACGGGCGTTGAACTTGCCTGTCCAGCCAGCGGGAAGCTGCTTGTTGTAACTAACCATGTACTCGTCTATGCCGCGGGGAGTCATGTCGGGAACAAAGAGTTTACCGGATGAGGAGCTGCGGTCGTAGGAAAGATCGGGAATGACCTCTCCAAATACGTTGAAGAAAACGCGCCTGCGAAGCAGGTGGTAGTTACGCGCCCAGGAGGCCGCACGGGGCAGAGAGCTTGCCACGGGATTGTACTTGGCATAACTGAATGCCGCCGTATCAGTCTCGTTAATTCTGTAGAGAGCACCCAAGCGAGGCTGGATCATTTTGTCCCAGTCAATTTCATACATCTCGTATTTGCTGCCAAGAGACTCGACAAAGCCGCTCAGCGCATTTGAATCGTTCTTCAGATCCTGTCCATAAAGGGTGTCTTTACTGAGGAGAACGCCAATATTGAAGTTCCAGTCACCCCATTCGATGTTATCGTTCAGTTCGATGTTCATGGCTTTGTATTCAGAGTGAACGATGGAGTTGTTACCGGCGTCTGTTTTTCTCAGGTATTCTGCCTGGATGAAAGGAATGCCTGCGAGTTCTTCATAGGAATAATCGCCTGCTGGCATACCTTGAAAATCGGAGTACAGGAAGGAGACATAGCCCCAGCCATTTCGGTCCCTGTAGAGGTCTTCTTCATCCTTTGAAGTCTTGAAACCAACGTGGAATGTATGTTCAGAGGCGCCAAATGCAGCATAGTGATCGTAACTGACCTGGAACGATTTTCTTTGAAAATCCTGGTCGTTAATGGTTGCGTAGGCACCAACTGTACCCGCCATATACTGACCTGTGGTGGTATCTAACCAACCGTATTTCTGGAGAATGGGAGCCATGTACTGGTTGAACAGGCCATACTCGTTGGCATCTCTTAAATTGGCAAGAGATACGCTGCCCATCATGTTGATGTTGTCAATATCGATGGTGGCATCTGCAGCATCGGTGGGTTTAACAGAAAGTATCTGATCCGGGCCACCAAAGGTATCCAGATCGTAATTGGTGTATTTAAAGCTCATGGAAGCGTTATTGGTGAGAATCCAGTCGCCTTCCAGGATGGCGATGGTTTGATCGGCCTTGTTACTGGAAGAAACCGTAGGAGCGGAGTTGGCATAGTAATTCAACTTGTAAGAATCCCTGGAAGAATCACGATAACTCGCGTGCAGAGTCAAGCTGTCGGTGGGAGAAAAGGTGAATTTGAAGAAGTATTCATCTCTGTTGGATTCGCCGTCTTTCAGCTCACCATAAGAGTTGGAACGATTGGAACGCTCGTATTCCGGTGCATAGTAGGAAACGAAGAAGTAGAGGCGATCTCTGACGACAGGGCCGCCAAGACTGGCAGTCAGCCATGATCGGTCTGTTTCACCCACTAGGGCCGATTTCGTCTCACGCTCTTCATTGGCACTCCATGAATCAGCCTGCATCTTAAAGCTGATTTCGCCCTTGAACTCGTTGGTTCCGGACTTACTGATGGTGTTGACGGTGATACCACCGGAACGGTTGTAGTTCACAGCCTGAGCACCGCCTTTGACAACAGCAACTTGGGCAATATCATGTGATGAGGGCTCTGAACTCAGGGTTCCAAACATGGGCAGAGTCACATCGACACCATCAAACTTGTAGCTGTTGTCCTGCCCACTGCCACCGGCACTGGGACCACGAATTGAATCTTCAGTGACCTGAACACCTGGAATCATGCGCATCATGTCTCTGTACTCTTCACCCAAGGGCAGTTCTTTGAAGATATCGTCATCAAAACTCGCCTTGATTTCAGTTGACGTTTTTGAAATGAGAGGAAGTGCACCTTGAACGGTCATCACTTCTTCGGTGGTTTCTGTACTCATGGTTACAGATAAATCAGAATCACCCTGCAGTCGAACCACCACATCGGCCTTGACCGTACCAAAACCCGCCATGGTAAAGGTCACTTGATAATTCCCTGGGGGAAGTGCTGTCAGGCGGTAGCTACCTGATGCCTGAGAAATGGTGCTTCTAGGCTTGGGTAACACGTCACCCGTGGCTGAAATTGTCACTCCGGGCAGCCCTTCACCATTGTTAGCGACGACTTTACCGGATATGGAACCAGTTTGCTGGGCCCAACCAAAGGAGCCAGCTAATATGCAAAGGAATAATAAGGTTTTTCTCACCTTTTAACCCTCCTCGTTTTAGATTTTTAATACATCAATAAATTACGATTAATTCGCATGCCTAACTTATCAAAAGCCGAAGTCATTCGTCAAGGGCTTATTTCTTTAAAAACATGTGTTTCATGACATTTAAGTTCTTGAAAAAAATCAATCTCTCAAAGCGGGCAAAATTTGTATGTCTATCAAACAAACTTTTCTTCGGGAAGTCCTTTGTTTACGGGTGTTTTACATGGGAGGTGTTTCCGCTCAACGTGTTTGGCGTAACGCAGTTGCCATCTAATTTCCAGTTATCCTGGAACTACGGACTTGGGCCATATGATTTAAGTTTACCAGGGCCGCAGAGCAATTCTTTTATTAAAGTAATGAGTGTGAATCGTTTTAAATGGAGCGGATGCGTTTTAGGACTTGTCCAGAAGACCCAACTCCCGGCCTTTGATCGCCTCTTCCCGGTCGGAAAAGTAGGATGTTTCATTGCCGATGATCTGGTAATCCTCGTGCCCTTTGCCAACCAGGAAGACCACATCGCCCTTTTCCGTCTGCTTCAAAAGCCTGTGAATGGCTTTGCCCCGATCTTTCTCAATAAATACGGGCTTGCAACCCGACTGCAAAATTTCTTCAATAATTTTATCGGGATCTTCATTTTTCGGGTTGTCATTGGTCAGCACAATGCAGTCCGCGACTTTTTTAGCCGCAGCTCCCATATCGATTCTCTTGCGGGGATCCTTTCCCCCTCCGCAGCCGAATAAAACCCACAACTTGTTTTTCACAAAGGGTTTAACTGCTGTAAGCAGGCTTTCCAGGCCAACTCCCGTATGGGCGTAGTCCACAAAAACGGCCACATCGCTGTTTCCAACAGGTTCCAAGCGACCGGGTACAACCGGAAGATCATTCAAGGCCCGCGCTGTTTGAGCCGGATCGTAACCCAGCGAAACAAGAGAGGCAAAAGCAGCTGCCAAATTGCTGCCATTGTAATTGCCAATGAGATTGGTTTGAATGTGGCAGGAATTGTTTTGATACTCTAAATACAAAACACTACCCTGAACGGATTGTTCAAATCGCTTTATTTTCAAATCGGGGTTGCGTTCAAAACCGAACGTGATAACCGGTAAGTTCAAATCGCCTGCAAGATCCACCAGTCTGCGGCCATAGGGGCAGTCTGTATTGATGACAGCGCCGCCTGTTTTCAGCTCGTTTTTCAAGGCTCGCTCTCTGGCCAGCTGTTTGAACAAACCCACCTTGACCTGAAAGTACTCCTCCATATCAGCGTGATAATTGAGATGATCGGGTGTCAAGTTGGTAAAGACACAGGTATCGTAGGCAACATCGCTCACTCTGTGTTGATGCAATGCATGAGATGACGTCTCGAGGGCACAGGTTTCAATACCGGCATCCAGTGCCAGCTTCAAACTGGTGTGAATTTCTTTGGCTCCCGGTGTGGTCATGACGATTTCGCCGGCGTGCAAGGTTTGAACCTTTCCCGAACGCTCCACCCTGCCCTCTGCAGAGATGCCCAGACTTCCAATTCGAATGCAAGGCGCGTTTAACTTGTACAATGCGTGGTGGACAAGCCAGTGAATCGTTGTTTTTCCATTGGTTCCGGTAATGCCTATGACCTTCATCTTTTTGGATGGATTACCTGAATACAGGGCGCATATCCTGGACCAGGCTTTTTGACTGTTATCCACAACTAGCCCGGGAAAATTTCCCAGCCGCGCTTCATCCTGCACAACGGCCGCAACAGCTCCACCGGCAAAAGCGGATGCCAGGAAGCTGTGCCCATCCACTTCCGGTCCCCGATAGGCTGTGAACAGCATTCCCTTTTTAACGTTCCTGCTGTCACAAGTTACATCTGTTACAAGCGCTTCAACAGGACAACCGTTAACCGGTTTCCCATTGATTGCCTCTGCATATTGTTCCAGAGTCAATTTCAACTTCAGCCTCCGTCCTTTTGATAGCAGAATCGCTTTCAAATACCCGAATTACTTCCATACATTATAGTCTGCCTCGTTTCCATAATAAATGAACTGGACAGGATATTTACATTCCGCCCGGAAAGTGGAATCGGGTTGTGCCCACGAGTGTGATTATCAATTCATCGCTACCCAATCCCGTCATGGATTTTCAAAAAATCTCTCTGTATTTTATGCATCCTCTCTTTCAGAGAATTTCATGCTTTGCGGGTCGGTCCTTTTATGCTTTTTTTACCTTTTTTTTGCCTGACTTTTTTTTATTTTTTCATAGCTTCTCTTCACCCGTTTCCATGCCCACTAAGCAGCCTATGTTATTTTTTTTCTTGATTTTAAATACTCATTTCAGCAGCGCGTGAATGGAGAGACTTTTCCATGCAGACAAGATACCCGCAGCAGTTTGCATCATTCATTCACTCTGATTGTTAAAAATATGTTATTTTATACACAGAGGAGATTCTCTTATTGATTCATAACATTTATCTATTTGCCCACCTCTTTTCATAGTCAGTTATTTCAATACAAAGGGAGCACATATGCCTAAAACGGTTGAAAAAATACTAGAAGAAGTCAAACAAGGTCAAATTGTCACCTTGGAGCAGTTCATTATTAGTCGTCAGCAGGAGTTCCCCTACGCTCAGGGTGAGCTGTCATCCCTGCTCAGGGACATCAGCCTGGCCTGCAAGGTTATCAACAGAGAAGTCAACAAAGCAGGATTGGTCGATATCCTGGGCGTGCACGGCAGTGAGAATGTTCATGGCGAAACCGTCAAGAAACTGGACGTCTACGCGCACCATGAGCTCATTAAAACGCTGGCCATGGGTGACCACTGCAGCATTATCTGTTCTGAGGAATCCGACAATGTCATCCCCGTACCCGAGTCCAAAGGCCGTTATATCGTATTGTTTGACCCTCTGGATGGATCGTCCAATATCGATGTCAATGTTTCCATAGGCACCATTTTTTCCATCTACCGAAGAGACACCAAAACCCAGGATCAAGAAGTCTGTCAAGCGGAAACCCTGCAACAGGGAATCAAACAGGTGGCAGCGGGTTATGTGTTATACGGATCGAGCACCATGATGGTCTACACCACCGGTCACGGAGTCAATGGTTTCACGCTGGATCCCAGCATTGGAGAGTTTCTTCTCTCGCACCCCAACATGACCATACCCGAATCGGGCAAAACCTACTCTGCCAACCTGGGGCAAGTGGAATATTTCATGCCCGAAGTCCAGAAGTACGTCAAACATCTCATGGTGGATGATCCCGAAACGGGGCGTCCCTACAATCTGAGGTACATAGGAACCATGGTAGCGGATATACACCGCACCCTGCTCAGCGGAGGTATTTTCTTCTATCCGGCAACGACCAAGAATCCCAACGGGAAACTGAGACTGATGTACGAATGCAATCCCATGGCTTTCCTGATCGAACAAGCTGGTGGCAGAGCCAGCACAGGCAGAGAGCGAATTCTCGATTTGCAGCCCGATCACATACACATGCGCTGTCCATTTTTCGGAGGCAGTCACAAGGATGTCCAGGATATTGAGCGATTTTTTAAGAAATATGGAGAGAAAAAATGATGAAAGTAAAATTTTCCGGTGGGAAAAAAGTCGATGCCATTTTTAAAGGTTTCACCTTCAAGACAGATCAGCCCTGTGAATCCGGAGGCGAAGGCAGCGCGCCTGATCCCTTCAGCATGTTCCTCGCTTCACTGGCAACCTGCTCTGGATTCTTTGTAAAGAACTTCTGTGACCAACGTGGAATCGATGCCCATGAAATTGAATTGTTTCTAAACACCGATTCCAATGATGAGCTTGGCAAAATCACTGCCTTTCATCTGGAAATAAAAGTTCCGGCTGAATTTCCCGCCAAATACGAAAAGGCGTTGGTTCAGACCGCGAAACTCTGCAAGGTCAAGAAGCATCTCGATCCAGAAATGACCTTCAACTGTTTTGTTACCAGAAAAGGCAGTTAAAACGCCCTTGTTCTCATTCGCAATTCACGATTTGTTTCCACGATTTTAATCGTGAATTAGAGCATGACAACCGTTATAATACATGTGGAGTAATACATTGCCACACAACATACATCATTAAAAGAAAGAGCCTTGTTTAAACATGTTTTCGCCAACTATCCGGCGTCCATTGGCATGGGTATTTATGAAGGTCATCCCGGAGGCTTCAACCTTGAAGAAAGAGAAAAAAGTTACCGAAATAAGAGAACATATTGTAGAGATTGTCAGTGATTCGGGCGAAGGCGCCCAGACAGCTGGCCAGATGTTTGGCACCATTAATGCCAAAATGGGGAATGGAGTTTGGACCGTTGAAATCATTCCAGCTGAAATTGAACCCCCGAAAAGGTCCAAGGCGGGTGCAAGCGGCATACGAATCCGACTGGGTGAGAAGCAGGTTACCAATGCCGGCAACAAGGCCAATATTGTTATCGGGTTCAACGAGCAGGTTCTCTACAGCCGCATTGACACCCAGTCCTTCCAGGAAGGCACCATCATCTTCCTGGACAAGAAGTGGACGGAATCTCCCATCGAGGGTATTCGCAAGGCCTATGCGGAGGCTGTCGCGGATTTCAAGAAACGCAAATACGAAATCATTGAAATACCTTTAGAAGAGGAATGCCTCAAAGTTGTTCCAGACCCCAGAAGAGGTAAGAACATGTGGGTCATGGGCATGCTTTGTGAACTCTACCAGAGGGATGTCAGCCTGGTTGAAAAGGAAATTGTCAAAAAATTCAAGCGAAAAGGCCAAAAAGTCATCGACAGTAACTTGAAACTCCTGCGTTCGGGCTTTGAATGGGCGGAAGAAAACCTCGAGTTCATTTATTCCCTGTCCGCTGTGGACGATGGCGTACCCAAAGTGGTCATGAACGGCAACCAAGCTATCGGTATGGGTGCCATGGCGGCGGGCATGGAACTCTGCTCCATGTACCCCATCACGCCGGCCACGTCTGTCACGCACTACATGGCCAGCGTCTTCAAGGAGGTAGGCGGCTTTGTCCACCAGGCAGAAGATGAAATCGCGGCCATTGGCTTTGCCATCGGCGCGTCCTACGCGGGGAAAACGGCTCTCACGGTCACTTCAGGTCCCGGGATGGCGCTTAAAACGGAAATGATTGCCCTCGCGGTGATGGCGGAAGTACCGCTGGTGATTGTCGATGTTCAACGCGGCGGGCCCTCCACTGGATTGCCCACAAAGGTTGAACAGGCCGATCTCCTTTCCACGCTGTACGGCTCGCCAGGCGATGCGCCGAAAATTATCATCGCACCTTCGACCATTGAAGAGTGTTTCCATTTCATGATTTCGGCCCGAAAACTGGCTGAAATGTATCGCGGTCCTGTCTTTGTTTTAACCGATGCCAATCTGGCTACCGGTGTTCAGCCTTATCCCAAACCCGAGCTCCGTGAAGAGTGGCTTTCACCGCCGCTCGATCAGAGCCGCTGGGACAACAATGTCAAACCTTATCAGTGGGATCCTGAAACAGGGGTTTCCCCCAGACCCATTCCCGGTCAGAAAGACGGCAACTACGTCCTGACAGGTCTGGCTCACAACAGCAGATCGAAAGTCGCTTACGAATCTGAAACCAACCAGAAGTCAACCGCCATGAGAAGCCGCAAACTGGCCACACTGCAAAAATCACTGAAACCGCCCGTGGTCAATGGAGACGAAAGCGGCGACCTTCTGATTGTGGCCTGGGGTTCCACGCGCGGAGCCATCGAGGAAGCGGTGGAAGTCTCGAGAGCAGAAGGTAAAAGTGTTTCATCGCTGCACCTCAAGTTCCTCTCTCCCCTGGAGCCAGGTCTCAAAGACATTTTCAAGAAATTCAAAAGGGTGATGACCATAGAAATCAACTACAGTGACGACATGAACGATCCCTTCTACAATGAAGACAACATGAGATACGCCCAACTTGCCACGGTTCTGCGTTCCCACACGCTCGTGGACGTCAAGAGTTGGTCCCGAGTGCCGGGCTTCCCGCTTCAGCCTGAAACCATTCATCAGATTATCATTGAAGAAATCGCTAAAATAGGAGGCGCAAAATGATTGGATTGAAAAGTGATTGGTTAATGGAAGAAAAACCCAGACATTTTGTCGCGGAAGACTATCAGGCGGCCATTCCCAGATGGTGCCCCGGCTGCGGTGATCACGCCATTCTCACCAGTATTCAGAAATTGTGCAAAGAGGAACAGTTAAAACCGGAAGAAACCGTTTTCGTTTCAGGTATCGGTTGTTCAAGCCGCTTCCCGCATTACATGAACACCTACGGTTTCCACGGGCTGCACGGCAGAGCGCTTCCGCTGGCCTGTGGCATTCGAAGCCGTCGTCCCGACCTCAACATCTTTGTTTCCACCGGTGATGGCGATTGCACCTCCATCGGTGCGGGTCACTGGCTGCACGCCATTCGTTACAACATGAAAATGGTCGTCATGCTCTTTGACAATCAGATATACGGATTGACTAAAATGCAGACCTCGCCCACCACACCTGTGGGCGCCTATTCCAACACCCACCCCATGGGTGCCTGGATCGAGCCTTTAAATCCCATTTCGGTTGTGCTTGGAATTACCAACGCGTCTTTTGTGGCAACCACCATTGACTGGAACCCGCCTCACCTCTACGCCACACTCAAAAAAGCCTACCACCACAACGGCACCGCCTTCATTCGCATTGTACAGAGGTGTCCTCACTTTACTCCAAATTACTTCACCAGTTACATGGACGACCCCAGTAACATTCTCTTAATGGATCACGAAGACGGCATTCCGGCTTCCGCTTCCATGAAAAGGTACTTTAAAAACAACACGGTTCACGATCCCAGTGACCTTCACAAAGCCCTGGAATTGGCCAGTCGCACAGATGTCATGCCCATCGGGATGTTTTACAGGAACGATCAGGTACAGAGGTACCACGAGTTTTCAGCTGTTGGTCTGAACACGCCCAATGAAAACAAACTGGCGGCTCTGGAAAAGGAACTGAACCGATTCAGCGTATAAAATCACACTGAAGATGAAAATGGATGTAAAAGATGAAGCTAACTTTCACTAAAAGAGCCCTGACCGTCAGGGAAACCATTAACTGTGTCATGCAAGGTATTTGTGGACGTTCGGCAGCCGCTAATGTTCTGGAAGCTGAAGGGCTGGCTCTGTCCGGCCAGCGTTCCTATTGTTTCCTTACAGAGAAGACCACTTACATTGAACCCACTCTGCTTTCAGTTCAGCAATCACTCGTGATAGCCAATGCCAGAACGAACAGGTGGTCTGGTGATCTGGCGATTTCAAGGCCTGAAGATGCTGTCGCCTACTGCATCCTCGCGCATACTTTTTCCCAAATAGCCTGTCAACCCTGCACACTGTCCGTGGCGCCGGAGATGCTCGATCACCTCCAGCTGATGGAACTCCCAACACCTGATTCTCTGGCAGACATAGGTGAGTTTCTCGATGGACTCTCGACTGAAAAGCACGATGCCACGCTGGATTCCGCGGCGAAATTACTGGAAAAGACAGGTATATCTGTCAATTTGAAGCCAACAGATCCAGTTGACTGTTCTCACAAACTGCTGCCTGTTATCGGTGAATACGGTAACAGCAGTTTCTCTCGAAACTGTCTGAGATGCTTTGCCGATTGTATGACTGAAGACACCGAGAGCCGCTTCCATTTAGCCAAACACCCCAAGCGAGCGTCCATTCATGCCATCCTGGTTTCAGAAAACAGCTCCCGGCTGCCTAAAACGCCGGGGAAACTCTGTGCCCTGATCGCCTCGAACCCGCTTCAAATCAGGAACACCGGCGTGTTGGACTGCATCGCCGACGGAGGCGCTCTGCTGCTTCATTCTGCCACAACCAGGCAGGGTGTATCCCTGTTCACCAAGACTGAAACGCAGTATCTAATCAACAGGAAGCTCTCCGTTTTCGTTGCCAATGCCGATTACCTGCATGAAACAAAGGCCTTTGTCACCGCCGTCATGGCCCATATACACGGTGCAGCCGACTCTGCTGAAGCTCGAACCGTCAACAAACTGGACCTCCTGAACATCAAACAATTCAGTGCGCCTGAGCTTCCCACCATGCCCAACCATTCCCATGGCGACTCTTCAATTGAAAAAACTCAAATGCGCTTTCATTTACTGGGGCAGGAGGCCATTCTAGGTGCGTACAATTACGTTTTTGAAACCTCTATCAATCCTCTGGCTTTAGATCAACTGTATGAAAAGCAGTTTGAACTCAATCACTATCCGCTGGTTCTTCAACAGGGAAAAGCACCGCAGCCCCTGTACACCGTATACGATCAGATTCTGGGCGACATGAAAAAGTCATCGGATATTTTCAAAACGCATAAAGACTATTTCATCTACAAAACCGCTCTTGCCCTGCGCGAATGTCCCTCAACCGATCTCATATCGGTTCTGAAAGCGGGGCTTAAGGGCTTTTTAGCCGATCTCGAGCTCAGTGAAACAGGACGAACCGCGTTTAACAGTGAAATAGACGCTTTCTTCAGCGCGGTTCCCGAAGCCGAGTGCCTGGGTTTCGACTCCCGCCTCCTGCTGAAACTCTACCACAATGCGATACGGCAGGCGAAAACCGCTTCTCTGCAAGCGTTCATGGAAGAGGCACGCAAGCTGCACGGCTCTCTGAAGGACATCCTCGCCATGCAGGACATCAAAGAGCAGGAAAGCCACGGTGTCGATGTGGGGCCTTTGCTGGGCTCGCTCTTTAAGGAAAACAGTCGTTCGCCCAAGGCCAGCAGTGGTCATGGCACGGTTGAACTGGATGAAACCCGCAGGAAACGCATCGAGTTTTCCGTAAAATGCATTGGTCAATTCCTGGAGCAAAACGCACAGGGTCCTCGCATTGTTCTCATTCAGAAAGAAGAACTCACCGAGCGTTATGCCGGGGTCACCTGTGTTCAGCATGAAATGCCGCTGGGTATCGCCAAGGGGGTATTTAAAGCGATTGCCGATGACATGAAAGACCTGTTCCTGAGCATGCGCATCGCGAAACTGGAGAGTAAAGAAGCCTTTGACGAAGAATTGCACACAGAAATGCTAAACCATTTCAGTCTGGATTCCTGCACGGAATCCGAATGGTCGGTCTTCCCCACTGTCACCGTGGTGGCAAACGGTGAACACGTGCAAAATTCAGCGTTAAACGCTTTTTCCGCACTGGTAGGTTCCAAACTTCCCATTCATGTGCTGTTGACGGGCGATCCATGGTCGTGTCTGGCTCACGGCCTGAGCACGTCAAAACTCATTCAGCGCGATTTGAGTTACCTGGCGATTTCTCATCAAAACGCCTTTGTCTCCAGATCCGCGCTCTCCTCGCCTGAACACCTCTACGGATGTCTGGAAAACCTGTCCCGATCCAGCGGCCCGGGCGTTTTCATTGTTTCCGCTGCCGACGCATCGGAGGTTCCCTATTCATGGGCTCATTTGCACGCACTGCAAGCGGGCAGGTTTGCCGCTCAGTTCCAATACAATCCCGAGCTGGGGACAACCTGGGCCGATCGTTTTGACTTTTCAGGCTCCCTCTTACCGGAAAAAGACTGGATTCACCTATCTGTTCCCTACTTGAAAGCCAATGGAACAGAAGCAAGTATGGAAACAGATTTCACCTTTGCAGATGCGGTCGCGCTTCTTCCCTCCTACCGCAGCCACTTCATGGTCATTGAATCCGATCAATGGGGAGAACACCAGATTCCCCTTACAGAGTTCATTCAAGATGAAGAAAAAATGTTCGGGCGGTACGTTCCATTCATTTGGGTTAAGGATACCGAAGGTGAAATTAAGAGAGCCATCATCACCAGAACCCTGCTGACTCAGTGCGTGGATCACCTGAACCTCTGGCGTACGCTCAGAGAGCTGGGCGGCATCGAAAACTCGCACGCTCTCGCGGCATTGGAACAGGCTCGTCTTGAAGCTGAAACGACAGTCAAAGACAAGCTGGAAAGCGCGGCAAAAGAGCATCGATCCGAATTGGAATCCGTTCGGACCGAAACGGCCAAAGAAGCGCTCAGCCAATTAGCCAGGGTCCTGGTTGAAATGGATCCCGGTCAGCAGCTCGGGCTTGCCAGCCAGGCAAAGACGGAACAAGCCGCGGCACCCAAACCCTCGGCTAAACAACCCCAGGTTGAACAATCCCCGGTTGAGCAAGCACCCGTAAAAACTGCCGAGAAAAAAGCCAAAAAGGCGCCAGAACCTGAACCCGTAGAAGAAGAGGAAGCCTTCGAAGAAGAGGCCTGGGTCGACACGGAACTGTGCACGAGCTGCAACGAATGTGTCTCACTCAACCCGCTGCTCTTTTTGTACAACGACGACAAGCAGGTTTACCTCGGTGATCCCGAAGCAGGCACTTTCCTCCAGCTGGTCTCAGCGGCCGAGAAATGCCCGTCCAGGTGCATTCACCCTGGTTCACCCAGATCAGGTGACTCCACGGTCACAGACGAACTGGTCGCTAAAGCCGCTAAATACAACTGAGGACTCCCATGGCTACAGAAATCTTCAATGCCGCACTCCTCATGACGGGTTTAGGCCTGGTCTTTGCCGCTATTCTGGCAATAGCCTATCGCTTCTTCCGGGTTGAAGAGGATCCCAGATTGGACACCCTTGAAGAGATGCTGCCAGGAGCTAATTGCGGTGCTTGCGGTCAACCGGGATGTCGGGCGTTCTCGGAGAAGCTGCTGGAAAAAGAGACCATTCCCGCCCAGTGTACGGTCAACAGCCCCGAAGGGACTCAGGCGATTGCCGACTTCCTGGGTGTATCTGCGGGATCCATTGAAAAACAGGTTGCCCGTCTGCACTGCGCCGGCGGCAAGGGTTTTGTCAACGATAAGGCCGAGTACATGGGGATCTCTTCCTGTCGAGCCGCTCATTTTGTCAACGGTGGAGGAAGAGACTGCACCTACGGCTGCCTGGGTCTGGCTGACTGTCAAGAAGCTTGCACCTTTGGTGCCATCCACATGAATGCCGAGGGTTTGCCTGTGGTCAATGTGGATCTCTGTACCGCTTGCAGTGACTGTGTCACGGTTTGTCCTCTTGATTTGTTTAAACTCCAGCCCCTTAACGCGCCCCTGCTGGTACAGTGCAGTTCACCGGTTACGGGAAAAGAGGCACGGGCAATCTGTAAGGTCGCCTGTGACGGCTGCAGTCGATGTGTCCGGGACGCCGGTGACGGTGCCATGGAAATGAAAAACGGCTTGCCCCATATTTTACAGCCCCAACTCACTGAGCAAAAAGCCGCATTTGGATGTCCCACAGGTGCCATTCAATGGGTAACCAAAAACCAGTTTTCTGAAAAAGAGAAAGATGAAACGGAGAATTTATGTCTAACAGGAACCTTACCCTAATTCCATCAGACCGAGTTATTCTGGATAATGGCATGAACGCTGTTCTGACCCTTGAATATCAGATAGCCAACAGCATATTGATACACCGTTCCATTCGTTCGGGCTTGAAAGTGGGAAAAAACATGTACGGTGAAAAATGCGACGTCATAACCGGCTCATCATCCAACGCCCTTTTTCAGCAGGCAGCCGGACTGGCTTCAACAGGTCAACGGGTTTCACTCATTGTCAACGAAGAACCCTCTTTCCTCAAACAACCCCTGTCCATCGAGGAAGCTCCTTTTCCGCTGTTGATATATCGGCTTTATGACCGCGCTGCTGAAAGCACCGTCAACCCGGATTTCATTCATTTTGTCGCCTCATCACCCCATCAGCTTCTCGATCTCGCCTTGAAAGCCAGAAAAGTATCGGAACTGACCCTGAATCCAGTGGTTTTAAGCCTGTCCGCAAGAACAATCGCGCCTATCCCCCACCGGTACACCTTCCCCGAAAACATAGACCAGTACCTGCCGGCGGCAAGCGCATCCATTTCAGCTCCCACCAAGATCCAGCGCATTTTCTTCGGCGAAAAGCGCACCTGTATCCCCAATTGGTTTGACTGGAACCGATCCGTCGCCTCAGGCTTGAAACTGCCGAAGGGCTTACCTTTCATGCGGGCAGCATCGAAAACACTTTTCCAGGATCAAAGCAGAACTGCCGTTATTGACAGGGTTTTTGAAGACCCGTCGAGTCCCAAACTCGAACAGCTGGAAACACATAAAGTGGAAGACGCCCGGTTCGTTCTGGTAACCGAAGGGCCTTCCACCGAAATGGCGAAAGCCATTGTCGACCACTTGAGAGCAAAGGAAGGCGTGCAACTCGGCTGCATCGGCATAACTCAAATGAACCCTTTTCCCTTGCAAGAGTTAGGTGCTCTGATCGGAGGGATGAAGAGGATTGGGCTCTTTGGACTGCCTTTCAAAAGGTTCTCCTTCCCAAGAGCCACGTCCTTCTACTCCAGAAACGACTCTTTTGACGCCATGATGACAGCCGCCAGGCTTTTAATTAACGGGAAAAAGCTGCCCGAACAATTATGGCTTGATTGTGAATGTCCTGATCACGCCCAATACCCCAAGAGAGAGATCTTGCTTGGCAAACTGAAGAGTGAATTCCCGGAAATGGAAAAGGTCCTGGTGACAACCGGGCAAAGTGCCGCCATTCAACCCGAAGACGCAAACACCTTCGCCTTTGCCGGCTTTCATCTGGACGATGAAACCATCCGCTCTATCGCTTCGGTAATGAAGAGTTCCCACATCAGCGGCAGCCTGCACGCTCAGACCAACGGCTGCAATCTCGTCCGGCTCACCACTTCCAAAACGCCGCTCTGCATTCCCGGAACCGGTTTCAAGGTAGACAGGTATTTCGCGGCTCTAAACGGTGCATTCTGCACATTCGCCGAACAGTGCGCTCCTTCAGGTGAGGTCTTCTTTGCCTCCAACCTGTCAGCAGACGAATTTGTTCAAACACTGGCTCCCGGCTGGGATAAAGCCGTTAAAGAGAAAGCTTTGAAAATTTATCTCTTCAAGGGCAAGTCTTCCGATTTCATTCCTTATATCACGGCCATTCTCAACGGCGACCTCAAACATGACAAGCTGGAAGACATATCGGAACGGGTCGCTGCCACATCCAATACCGTATCTGAAGCCCATATTCCCGCCATTGTCGCTGAAACCACTCAAGGTGATTCCTACAGTAACCTGGCCGGTTTTTACGGAAGAACTCTTCAGGCACAGCTTCAATCAAACGCACTTCACCTGGCCGACAGTTTCACGACACCGGAACCGGCCCTGCTGTACAACACCGTTCCACCCTACACGGCCGCCCTGGCACAGCGCAAAAGCGGTTCAGGTTTTATACCGGAAGTGATATTTCAGTCCGATGCACCCATCGGAAAACCCTGGTTAATCTGCCCTGAGGGCGCCATCGGCTCGCTTTCACTTTCACTCGATGTCATACTCAATAACGCAAGCGCAATGGCTCTGAACTTCATGAGTAAAGGCAAAACCGTCGCGGATAAAATCAAACGATCGCACAAGCACCTGAGCGGCCGGATACTGGGTGAATTGTTGAAATCAGAACAGCGCGTCATGGATTCAAAGCTGCTTGAAGAAAGTATCAAGTGGTTTATCAAGAAGTTGAGAGTATCCGACGCCGATTTGCCGGCCTATCAGGACGCGTTAAACTGCACCAAAGATGTTCTCTTGAAGCTGCCCATCCATTTTGATTCGCGATTCCTGGACGATTTGGAAAAGAACAAAAAAGGCAGCGGTGAACTGCTGCTCACCTTTGTCAATCCCGATACCTGCAAGGGTTGCGGGCTTTGTGATGCCGCCACTCCGGATGCGTGTTTTGAAATGAAAGCCAGAACCAGTGAAAGAGTGCTGCAGTACAGAGATCTCTGGACGACCTACGAAGCGATGCCCGACACCAAGGGGAACACAATCGCCGGCCTTGAAACCTCTTTGGGCAAACTGGGTTCCATTTCACTTTCAAAATATATCAACCACACCATGATGGGTTCAGGTCTGACTGAAGCGGGCTCTGGAGTTCGGCTCGCATTGAAAATGATCACCTCCATGGCTGAGAGCTGCAACCAGAAAAAGCTCCTGCAACGAGTCGACAATCTGAAAACCATCGAGAAAAACATCAAAGCCAAAGTGGCCAAACTCATCGGCGGTGCCATTCCAGACAAAGACCTGCCATCCATTGAACAATCACTGACGAACGCGGAAGGCAACAGAATAGCCATTGCAGATCTGCTGCAAAAGTTGAGTCAACAAGGTCAGAAAGCCGCTGTGGATGTGGATAATCTCAGAGGTTATGCCGAAATCGGCAATGAAATTGCCAACCACATCGAGGCTCTCTCGAAAGGCAACATGGGTTTGGGGCAAGCCCGCTTTGGCTTGGTGATCACCTCTGAAACGCTGAAAAACCAGATTCCCTTCCCTTTAAACCCCTTTCAGGTTCCCACAACCCTCACTCAACCCGAACGCGTGTTAGGTTATACCTTCGGCTTCGTGGAACAGTATTTAAAGGAACTCTCGCGCACAAAAACCATTGAAAGGGCAACCAAGAGCGGGCCGAAAACAGGTATGGCCACACACTGTCTTTGCTGGGAAGAGCTTTCGGACGACGAAAGGAAACTCTGTCCCCCTGTTATTGCCATCTGTTCGCGAAGTGACTTGCAGCAAAGTGGTTTATTGGAACAGGCGATCGATGCCAAGCTGCCGCTGAAAATAATGCTGCTGGATGAAATGGATTCCACAGATTGCGCTTACGACCCTGTCCTCAACGCCCTGATGAACAGCCGTATTTTTGTGGCGTCCTGCGCGCTGCACGAGGACAATTACCTGGGGGACATGCTGCAAACAGCTCTGGAAACACCCGAACCCGCTCTCATTCACTTCTATACGCCCAGCTTGCAAAATGAAGGACAAAGCTCCGATCAGTTGCTGAATCGCTCCGAAAAAGCAGTGCAATGCCAGGTTCATCCCTTGTTTCACACGGACATGACAGATCAAGGCGTGCTTGGCTCGCGTCTTGTTCTCAAAGATATCAAACGGGACGTGGATAAGAACGCAACTCCCGTACATTGGGCATTTGGTCACGCGGCTCTCAAGCATCATTTCACTGAAATCGAAGCCACCAAGGGGTACACACCCATCGCCAATTGGCTCAGCAAACCCAAGCCCGGTGTTCCATGCTGCTTCACGGACTCCAGGCGAAAGAACTACGCACTCAGCAGCGAAATGAGAGATTTCGCGCAGCACGCGATCTTAAAGAGCAACAAACTTCTCGAGCTGGCAGGTGAGGTTTCACCGTTTACGGAAGGCATTCGCGCTTCTCTTGAAGAAGAATTCAGGAAAGACTACGAGAAAAAGGCTGAAACCTTAAAACAAGAACACGCCAAAGCCCTTGAAGAAGCGCGTTTGGAGGAAAAGAGGAAATTAGAGGCCAAAGTAACCGACCAACTTCTCAATCTGACGGGATATGGAGCGAAAAAATGAGTCATGCTGCAGCCTCGTTCAGGCACGGTGTCCATCCTGAAGAACACAAAGAAGCTACTGAGCATCTGCCTATTGAACGCATGCCATTTGTCGACCAGTACATTCTTCCTCTCAGTCAGCACATTGGTGCGCCATCCAGAGCCGTTGTTTCCGCGGGGCAAAAAGTAAAACGGGGCCAAGTCCTGGCCTCGGCTGGCGGCTTTGTCTCCGTACCCCTGCACGCTCCCGTTACGGGAACAGTGGAGAGCATCGAGAAACGCCCGCACCCCAATGGCCAGTTAATGCAATCCATTGTTCTGAAGACCGATCCCTTCGCCTCGCAGCGCTGGGAACCGCAAGATGTCATGTGAACCGTTCCTGACCTGTGATCACAGAGTCATGGTTGAACAGGCCGATGCCATCATTGACGGCTTGCGCATCCTGATGAAACAGGTCAAAGCGGTCAAGGGTTACATTGGCATAGAGGAAAACAAACCGGATGCCATCGCCATGCTGAAACAAGCGGCCAAAGACGATTTTCAGATCGAAATCGTGCCACTCCACGTGAAATACCCCCAGGGCGCCGAAAAAATGCTGGTGGATGCGATCCTGAAAAAGGAAGTGCCCGCTGGCGGACTGCCGCTTGACCTTGAAATGGTGGTCAACAACGTCGCGACAGCGGCCTGCATAAGCGCGTACTTCAAAACAGGCATACCCCTCATTGAACGCGCCGTTACCATCACCGGCACGGGAATTGGGACACCCAAAAATCTGCTCATCCCCATCGGCACACCTCTGATCGAGGTTCTGAAATTCTGTCAGGCCGATTTTGAGAACCTGAAGCAGGTCATACTCGGTGGTCCCATGATGGGAATGGCACAAAAAACGCTGGATGTCCCCGTTATTAAAGGCACTTCCGGTATTCTGGCGTTCAAAGAAATATTGGCGCCGATTCAGGAGGAGCAGCCTTGCATCCGCTGCGGTCGCTGCCTGACCGCTTGCCCCATGTTCCTCAATCCCTCCGCGCTGCATTTCTTTGTTCGCAACGGAAGAATTGAAGAACTGAAAAGCCACCACATGGCCGACTGTTTCGAGTGCGGTTCCTGTTCCTTCACCTGTCCATCCAACATCCCCCTGGCCCAGCTCATGCGGGTTGGTAAAGCTATGCTCCGCCAATAAGAGAGATCCACATGCAACATCCCAAACTCGTTATTTCAACTGCACCTCATCTTCGTTTGACAAAAAACACCTCGACCATTATGGTCGAAGTGCTCATGGCTTTAACTCCGGCGGTTCTCTTCGCGATCTATTATTTCGGGCTTTCGGCCATCATACTCATGGCAACCACCTGTATCGTGGCGGTGGGAACAGAGTGGATGTTCAGCGCGGACAAGAAAAAACTGGGCACGCTTAAAGACGGCAGCGCTCTATTGACCGGCCTGTTGTTGGCTCTGACACTCCCGCCTTCCATCCCGGTCTGGATGGCTGTCATCGGCGCGTTCTTCGCCATCGCGCTGGGTAAAGTAGCCTGGGGCGGTCTTGGTTTTAACATGTTCAACCCGGCACTTTTAGGAAGAGCCTTTCTGCAGGCGGCCTTTCCTGAAGCCATGACCACATGGACGGCTGCCAAACAGGGCTTCTTTACCATTTCTGAAAGAACTTTTACCGCTCCGCTGATGACACCACCCGTTGACGCCTTCAGCGCTGCCAGCCCGCTGGGATTGTCCAAATTTGAAGGTATTATGACAGACAAGATGGATTTGTTTTTGGGGAACATCAGTGGTTCACTCGGTGAAACAGCCGCTGTTGCCATCATAATCGGTGCGATCTTTCTGCTCATCAAAAAATCACTCGATTGGAGATTAATGGTCTCAACACTCTTAACCGTCTTTATTTTCAGCGGCATACTGACGCTCTTCGTGGACAGGTGTCCCGATCCCGTGTTCATGATTCTCTCCGGTGGCATTCTCTTTGGTGCCGTCTTCATGGTCACCGATCCCGTCACCACGCCCATTTCATCCAAAGGCATGTGGATTTTTGGTTTTGGAGTCGGTTTTCTGGTTGTCCTGATTCGGGTATACGGCGGCTTACCTGAAGCTGTTATGTTTTCAATCCTCATTATGAATGCTGTAACGCCACTGATCAATCGCTTCACCCAGCCGTTTCAGTTTGGAGGTAAGTAATGAAGAAAGAACCCGGATCATTCATTCTTATCTTTGCCCTGGCCTTCACTGCCCTCTGCAGCGGCGTGTTTTTATCTGTGGTCTACGCGGGAACCAAACCCATGATTCAGGCCAATCAGGCTGCTGCCATCAGGAAAGCCATCTTTCAGGTGCTGCCCGAAGCCACCAGCTTTGAGATCTACGAAGTTAAAGAGGGCAAAATGGTACACTACGAAGATCCCGAAGGAAAAATGCCCGACGGCCAGGCAATTTACAGGGGAATGAGGAAAGACAATACGCCGGTGGGCTACGCTGTTCCCAATAAGGGCGCGGGCTTTCAGGACGATATTAAACTCATTTTCGGATACCAGCCTCAAATTGAGACCATCGTGGGTATGCGGGTACTGGAAAGCAGAGAAACCCCGGGCTTGGGCGATAAGATAGAAAAAGACGCCAATTTTGTGGCGAATTTCGACCAACTGGTCGTCAAACCCACCGTCGTTGCCAATAAAAAGGGTAAACGAACCGAACTGAACCAGGTGGACACCATCAGCGGTGCAACCATTTCCTCCATGGCAGTCATTAAAATTATCAATAACAGCATCACCGATTTCGGACCGGTTATTCACGACTTCATGGAGTCCGATGGTGAACAGGACACAAAAGGAGGCGAGTAATTATGGCATCGGACAACCGCTTTCATGACGAACTCGTCAAGGGAATATGGAAAGAGAATCCCGTTTTTGTATCGGCTTTGGGGCTCTGTCCCGCGCTGGCCGTAACGAATTCTCTGATCAATGGCATCGCAATGGGGGCCGCGACATTTTTCGTTCTTTTCGGCTCCTCGCTGTTGGTTTCCACTTTTAGAAACATCATTCCCAAGCCGGTTCGCATCAGCCTCTACATCTTGATTATCGCCACCTTCGTTACCATGGTCGATTTCGCGCTGGCAGCCGTGCTCCCCGATATCCACAAAGCACTGGGCGCGTTTATTTCTCTAATCGTGGTGAACTGCCTCATTCTCGGCAGACAGGAATCCTTTGCTTCTAAAAATTCCGTAGGGGTATCCCTGGCCGATGCCATTGGCATGGCGAGCGGTTTCACGCTTGCCCTTGCAATGATTGGCGGTGTCAGGGAGATTCTGGGGAATGGCAGCTTGTTGGGGTTTCCTCTGTTTGGCGACGGTTTTGAGCCCTGGGTCATCATGATCCTGCCGCCAGGTGGTTTCTTCACCATGGGCACCCTGATTTTCCTCTTCTCGTGGTTTAAAGAACGGAAAGAGAAAAAGACAGAGAAAAAGGCAACTGAGCAGGACAATTCTTTTGAAAGTTGGGTGGTCTAAATGGATAACTTAATTTACATTTTTTTCTCGGCTTGCATTATCAACAACTTCACACTGGCCTATTTCCTGGGACTGTGCCCCTTCTTCGGTGTCAGCGGCCGACTGGATACGGCCTTTCGCATGGGGCTTGCCAATATATTCGTCATGGTTATCACCTCCGCTTGTGCTTATCTGCTGAACACGTATCTGCTTATCCATCTGCCCTATCTCAAGCTGATTAGTTTCATTTTTGTGATTGCCAGTACGGTTCAATTAGTTGAAATGATTATCAAGCGCTTCAGTCCCGGTCTCTTTAAAGCGCTTGGCATTTTCCTGCCGCTGATCACCACAAACTGCGCCATTCTGGGGCTCGCGCTCTTCCAGGTCAACCGCGAGTATACCTTTGTTGAAGGTATTGTGTTCGCGTTGGGAGCAGGCATGGGTCTTACCCTGGCTCTGGTCATCATGGCAGGTATCCGTGTGGACGCGGAACTCGCCAAAGTACCCAAATTACTCAAAGGGGTCGCCATGAACTTCCTGATAGCAGGCATGCTGTCGCTGGCCTTCATGGGCTTCGCCGGACTGTTCAGCGGCGGGTGATAAGGCATTGAAATGAGGGAAAAAAGAGTTTGCTTTTTTTAATCGAAACAGCCTTACCCATCCTCAAAATGAACCTTGCCTCCGGTATTTTCCAGAGCAATTTCAGGAAACCCATTGGTGAGTATTCTACGGGCTACCAGTGCTTGACGCTTCAGTGTTAATTCACACATTCCTCACGTAAATTAGGTGGAAGTTAAGTTATTTTTTTTTATCTCTTATTGAATAGCGTATATATAATATGCTATATTTCAAATATGTCAAATATGAAGGTTGAAAATTTAAAAGAAAAACGTAAAAAACT
>PDUC01000014.1 GCA_002747255.1 Acidobacteriota bacterium
TGTGTTAAGCTTACAGCCATTGTACAAGGAGTGAAAAATGAGGTTTGCCTTTCTTACCGTCGTACTTGTCAGTTTCAATGCTTTACTGCATAGCCAGGATATGTTGTATTACGCAGAAGACTTAGGGAGAGGAGGATGCGTCATCTATAGAGTGAATATGGATGGCACAGGAAAAGAGGTTGTAAGAAGTACGGGAATTGATATTTTAGAAGTGTTAATTGCTGATTACAACCGAGACAAGCTTTTTTTTACCGACTGGGGCAGGTTGGTAAGATGCAATCTAGATGGCTCTGACCCTCATGTATTTTTTGCAGGTATGATTGCCGATGCCAAAATGGATTTTTCCCGCAACCAACTCTACGTGTTGGCACACAAGCTAACTACTTCGGAAGTTTTCAGCGTTGTTTATAAAATAGACGAAAGTGACACCATCTTAACGGCATCTGATCTTGACCCGGTGCTTACCCTGCCTCATTGCATTACTTCCTTTGCACCGGATTTTTCAAATGACTGCATATATTTTCAATCTTATCTTGGTACCACGACACAAGAAACCGTCTATGTTACACAAGGATACGTAAATGATCTTGTCGTCGATAACTTTCACAATCGCCTTTACTGGACAGGTGACTACCCACCGTCAATCCAGAGAAGTGATTTGTCCTTACAGAATATGGAGACTGTTCTCACTCAACCTGTTATTATTGGTGGCGGGGCGTCTAATCATTGGGGCCCCCTGAAACTGGACGTAGTTTTAAAGCAGCCTTTCTCCAGCGTACCTACTATGGGTCAATACGGACTTTTCATTTTCGCGTCTCTTTTCATCCTGCTCGCCTTGGCCCTCAAAAAAAGAAATTGAGAAAGGGCATGCTCTTTGGCGGTCTAAAGGATGGGGAACTGCAATTTGGGCGTGTTGTCATGCTGACGGTTCACCTGATCGCCATAGATTTGCAGGCAGCGTTCCTGTGTTTCGTTCCAAAAAACACAAAACATCCAGCGATAAATTATTTTATTTCTTAATGATCGACATTAAACAACAGGTTAAACTGACGATCGATGCGCTCCCGTGCCGCTCAACTCTTCGGCCTGACCTCTGTAGGCAGTAAAGCGCTCAGAGAGCATTTGAACCTTATTCATTATTTCACGGGGTGTCGATCCATCTGAAAAGGACTGGACTTTCCCGGCTCTTTTCAAGACTTTCCCCTTTGATACAACGGTGTGTATTTCACTGCCGTCCGACGCCCAGATAAGGTTCTCCATGACGTTGTCCTCCCTGGTGGGAACCATGTTGGGGCGATTCAAGTCAATTAAAATCCAGTCCGCGTCCCTGCCTTCAGCCAGTTCACCCTGGTTCAAGCCGAGCATGTTGGACGGAATGCGCGTAATCATTTGCAGGAGCTGTTCGGATTTGAGCAAGGTGGCATCCTGCTTGAACGCTTTCTGATATTGCGCTGCCAGGCGGGCCGCCGACAGGATGTTCTGGTTATCAGCGGAGCCTGAGCCATCGGTTGAAATGGCGACAGGTATACCCCTTGCCATCATTTCGATCACCGGCGGCATTCCCGAACCCAAAATGGTATTGGCCAGCGGGTTGTGAACCACTTTTGTCCCGGTCTCTGCCAGAATGTCCAGGTCCCGCGGTCCGCAGTTGACCTGATGAGCGAGAACCGTATCTTCATCCAAAACGCCGATGGAATTGGCATATTGAACAGGAGTCATACCCGGTTCAACCTCCTGTCTGAACCAACGGGTGGTGGCGGGCTCTTCTGAACTGTGAATGTGGAACAGGGTACCGTGCTCACGAGCCCAGTTCTTCAGGGGAATGAGCGTTTCCCTGCTGTTGGAAAAAAACTGATCCGGCCCCGGACAGAAGCTCGTTCGCGGGTAAGGCCCCAACTCAAGAGCCCGATTCAAGCGTGCCACCGCCTCTCCTGGCTCATCCAGCAGGTCTTCGACGTAGTTCCTGTCCTGACTGCCAACCGCGACAATCATGGTTGTTCCCGCTGCTTGGTTGGCTCGGGCAATATCACTCAGGTGATACTTGTTGTGGTTGCAGTGGTGAACCATGCTGGAAGTAATACCGTAGTGGATATCGCACAGGCGGGCCATTCTGTAGGTTGCCAGTTGAGGGCTGCAGCCCAATTCTTCCATCAAATCCCGTTGAAAGCGATTGATGAAGCCGGTAAAGGGATTGACCGCGTGATCCAGCCAGGATGTAAGCGGCTCATCTTTGGCAATCCCAATTAGAGGCTGTTCGTGGTCGTGACCGTGCGCCTTGACAAAGGCCGGCATCAGAACGCCGTTGAACATCGGCACATGGGATGAGGAATCGACAGCGTCCCGTTCATCGAGCCCCATAACCGCAAGCTGACGGCCGTATTGCCTCAACAAGCGCTGCCCTGTTTCCGCTGTGTAAGCTCCTGCTTCTGCAATACGGGAGCCTTCTGTAAGAATGTACCCATCACTGATTCGCAGACCGGGCTCTTTTTCAGTTAACGGCAGCATCAGCCGGGCTCGACAGAGTGTGTAGCGTTTTGTCATGCAAACTCTCCTTTTGGCAGTATTATTGGAATTGCACTTGTGCCTGGCAAAGTGAATGGTTGTTTTATTACTCGATCCGGCCCATAGCTCTCAAGACTTTCTCGGCCGTGAAGGGCCAACTTCTGATCCAGACACCCACAGCATCGTGAATGGCGGCAGCAATTGCGGGAGCCGCTCCGTTACACGAAATTTCCGCTATGGACTTACTGCCGAAAGGTCCGAATGGGTCGTTGGTCTCGATGAGTTCGGCTTTAAAGTCTTCAGGTACATCTCCGATCATGGGCACTTCGTATTCCATTAAATTGGGATTGAGGCATTTGCCATGTTCATCCAGCACCAGTTCTTCAAAAAGAGAATGGCCAATGGTCTTCAACGCACCGCCGTACATCTGACCTAAGGCCAGTTCCGGGTTAATGGGCGTGCCGCAGTCCTGCAAGGCGTAGTACTTCTGAATTGTAATTTCACCCGTTTTGGTGTGAACGGCTACCTGACAAAAATGCGCGCCGTAGGGAAAAGCGGCCTTATCCGTGGTGAAATTGGCCGTAGCGGAGAGCTGTCCGCTTCCCGTTCCCGACTGGGCGTGTCTGGATATGTGCTCGAAGCTCAGTGTTCCGGTGGATCCAACCACCTTTGAGGGGTACTCCAGGAAGAGGTCTTCAAGGGGTTCGCCCAGCATTGCTGAAGCGGTCTCGAGAATTTTCCGCTTGAGACCTTCAGCGGCTTTCATGGCAGCGCTGCCCGAGAAAAAAGTGCCGCTGGAGGCGTAGGCACCGTCGTCATAGGGAGTTGTATCCGTGTCGGCCGACAGCAGTGAAACATCTTCCATGGGAACATGAAGCACCTCGGCAACCATTTTGGTGGTAACCGTATCCAGACCGGTACCCAAGTCGGCTCCGCCGCTTAGCAGCATCAGTGTTCCGTCTCCCAACAGGGAAACGGTGGCATTGGCGGCGTCCAGACCGGGCAGTCCCGAACCCTGCTGAACAGTGGACAAGCCCTTGCCTATTTGAATGTCGGGGTCATTGTGTTCCTCTCTTTTTCCCCACTGAATGAGTTCCGCGCCTCTCCTGAGTGCCGGACCCAGACCACAGCTAGACACAGCCTGGGGAACGCCTTCCCGGCCTTCACCCAGACAGCGAAGGATTTCGAGCATGGAACCATCGTGCACGCGATTCTTCTCGATCATTTCCAGGTGATCCAATCCCAGCTGATCGGCAAATTCCGCTATGGCCGTCTGCAGAGCGAAAGAGCCCTGAGGCGCCCCGTAACCCTGATAAGCGCCGGTGGGGGGAATATTGGAATAATAGCTCGTCACGTTGAAGAGAACGTGGTCACAGAGAAACAGCGGCAGTGATTTGCCACAGCCATTCATGGGAACGGTAAGGCAGTGGGCGCCATAGGGCCCGGTATTGGCTTTGAGATCCATTTTCATGGCTGTGAGTTTGCCGTCTTTCTTGGCGCCCAGCTTGATTTTGATCCTCATGGGGTGCCGGGTTCTGGAGGCAATGAACTCCTCTTCGCGGGTAAACCTGAAGAAAACCGGCCTGCCGGTCACCCAGGTGCAATAGGCCGCAACCTCTTCCAACACAATATCCTGTTTGGCGCCAAAACCACCGCCCACCCGTTCCTTGATGACGCGAATCCGGTTTTCCTTGATACCGAGAACGCGGGCGACAATGCGCCTCAAGTGCCACGGCACCTGGGTGGAGGCGTGCACAATCAGCCTGTTTCCTTCCATGCGGGTGTAGACAACATGAGGTTCCACCGGGGTACATTGGATTTGGGAGGTGCGATATTCCTGTTCAAAAATGTGATCGGCCAACTCGAATCCGCGTTCAATATCGCCAATACCGCCCGACACACTGGCGGCGATGTTCTTCCTGGGGTTGGCGTGAATGGGAAATTGATAGATGATTTTGCCATCGCGCGGATCCACATGGGATTGATCCAGCCCCTCGGGTTCCCCAACCACGTATTCCTGTAAACTGTTGTGCACAAGCGGAGCGGTATCGGCTTCGGCCTCTTCAATGGAAAGCACAGGCGGCAGGATTTCGTATTGAACGTTTATTTTCTTTAAAGCCTTTTCCGCAATTTCAGGTGTTTCGGCCACAACTGCGGCTACCCGGTCGCCCACATGCCTGACTTTCTCTCCAAAGAGTTTGCGATCATAAGGCGAGGGTTCGGGAAAACCCTGACCGGCCTGGTTGTAAAACACATCGGGAGCATTTTTATGCGTCACCACCAGCACCACGCCGGGAACGGCCTCCGCCGCGCTTACATCGATATCGGTGATATAGGCATGAGCGTGAGGTGAACGCAGCATTTTGAGGTGACAGCTTCCGGGAAGAAGCCTATCCTCCACAAAAGCTCTTTCACCGCGAACCAGCCTGGGACCATCGACTTTGGGTTTGACTTTACCGACCACTCTCAAGTCGTCGCGAAATTCAGGAGCGATTGGAGTGGTAAATTCGGGGTCCCGCACACGTCTGGCCGCCAGCTGAACAGCGAGATAGTACTGTTCATAACCCGTACAGCGGCAAAAAATACCCGACAGAGCATCCTTTATTTGAGCGCGATTGGGGTTGGCATGTCTCTGCAGGAGTTCTTGGGTCGCCAGCACCATCGAGGGTGTGCAATAGCCACATTGCACCACTCCGGCATCCACAAAGGCAGACTGAATGGCGGATAACTCCCGATGATGTGACAGGTACTCGATGGTATGGACTTGCTTGCCGTGAACTTGAGCTGCCAGCAGCAGACACGAGTTCACGGTTTTACCGTCAATCAGCACCGAACAGACACCGCAGCTTCCCTGCCCGTCACAGCCGTTGCGTATGGAGATAACGCCCTGCTTTTTCAGTAAATCGCCCAGTGAAAGGGAGGGTTCTATGTCAACTGATTGTGGCATGCCGTTTAACTCAAATTCAATTCTCATGGACTTACCTCCACGCTCTTCTTCACGGCCTGGAAAATCAACTCAGCCAACATGTGTGAATGAAAGGAATCTAAACCCTGCAATTCCGGCTCTGATTGAACGCTGTTATTAATTCGCCGGTTCAATGCCATGTCATCACGACAGGAAAGGCCGTTGACTGCACCAGCAGTTTGCGGCAGCAGCATAGCGCGGGTAACGGTACCTCCGATGCCGATCCGGCACTTGGTGAAACAAGCCTCATCAACAGAAGACAGGGCAGCCACAATCAAACTACAGGATCTGATCGTGGAACTGCGATAAAAAGACAAACCCGCCGCACGTGAAATGGAATGCAGAGGAAGGGTTAACTGGGTAAGGAGCAAGTCGTTTTCAGCATTCAAATACGCCTCCAGTGAGAGTTCCTGTTCAACCCCGTGCACGGTTGTATTCAAGGCAAGCAAGGCCGGTAAAAGGGCTCCCCGACTGAGTCTGGAGGCGAGATGCCCGCCCAGCGTGGCGCGGTTCCTGATGTTTCTGCTGCTGATCAACAGGGCCGATTCCGCCAGAATTTGCGGACAACCGGGAAAATCGATCAATTGTTGAAAAGTACAATTTGCCCCGATCTCAAACTTGTCTTTCCGTTGACTTAGCGTGTTGGAAACAATGTTTTCCAGATAAATAAGATGTTCATATTCCTGTGGATGATCACTGGAATTGATAAAAGTACCCCCTGAAATATAGGCGGCGAGATGACCTTTCTCGCGTTTCAGACAAACCGCCTCATGGAGCGATTCCGGCCGATGAAATGAGATAGTTGATTTCATGTTTCATTCCCTGTTCAAGAGCGTTCTGTTTTACCTAAATATATGTTGACAAATAAAATAAGTCAAGTATTTTGGGTTTTGCGCGGGCTGTATCAAGCCCGAAAAATACCGTTACCCCTGACGGTTTTCCTCTTACCGTCTTTGATAACCGATCCGGCAGACCATTTGCACAGGTGTTGACGCTTATTGAAGGCCAACACTTTTAGTGCCGGGTATCTAAAACGCCGAATTGTTTCCAGTCCGCTGCGGTCAGAAGTCGGGTTCCCCTGAGAAATAGAGCGTACCCGACTGCGGTTATGGGAATGGATAGCGGAACACTCCATTGGGCAATGAAAAAAGCCATGGGATAGCACAAAAGACTTGCGAGCAGGGGTTTCATGAAAGGAGTCCAAACTGAAATTTTCTTTCCTCTGTAGAGCAGAAAAACCATTAAAAACAAGCACAACACCCATTCGGAAACGACCGTAGACACAGCAGCCCCCAAAAAACCCATTTTCGGGATGAGGTTCAAATTGAGAATGATATTGGTTAACACGGTCAGACTGACACCGCCCAATGCCGCTTTCTGCCAGTGCAAACCCAGAAACAGACGCACCAGGCTGGCGTTAATGAACATGGCGGGCAAGGCCCATACCAATAAATTGAGAGCCGAGGCAGCGGGTAAAAACTCCAATGCACGCTCCGCTTTCAGAAAGAATAGCTCGATCATCCATGTGGAAACCAGCGGCGTGCAGAAACTAATGGGAAAAGCGATCAGCAGCAAAAGGTAGGATCCCTTTGAGAACTGTTCCCATTTGGTCTGAAAGGAGACCTCTTTTTTAGAGAAAAGAGGAAAAAGACTGGATGCAAAGGCCCCTGAAATGAACAACAGAGCCTCAACCATGGTGTAGGCCACTTTGTAAAACCCGGCACCTTCCAGCGAATCGAGTTTGGGAATCATCAACATATCGATGTGAAAGTACAAACCCACCATGGTATTCAAAAGTGCCATGGGGGCCGCAAAGCGAAAAATATCGGTTATCACGAAAGCGGATTCTGACTCGGAGGAAGTGAGACAGGGACGAACCAAATAGAGTCCCAGAACACAGCGGGCAAGTGAGGCCAGCATGAACGAAGCGCAAAAGGCAAGCAGGTTGTTCCAGTAGATTAAACTTGCAACACCCAAGAGCGCAAAAACGAACCAACGCATCAGGATCAGTTTGGCAATGGCATTCAGATCTCTGTTTCCCTCTAGAATGGACTGAACCGTCAAGGCGACATGATCAAAAAAGAGTGCTCCCAGTACAAGTACAAGAGACGCTGTGAAGGGTTTCAACTCCGATCCCAACCAATCAGCCTGGAATGCAAAGGCATAGAGGACAAAAGTCAGCAGCGTGATACCCCATTTGAGGCAGTTTATTTGTAAAAACTCTTTTTTACAAACGGGATGGTTGGCAACATGTCTGGTTAACCACAAATCGATTCCAAAAGTGGAGACAATAGTTGCCAGCATGAGCATGGTGAGCATGGTGCCATAGGCCCCCATCCTGGTGGAACCCAGCATGTTGCCCATTAAAAGGAGGATGAGAAACCCCGTAAGGCGCCCGACAACCTGAGCCAGCATAAGGTTAAAAGTCTGACGGATCAATTTTCTGCCTTTTCTGTCAATTCCAGCTGAGTCCAAAAAACCGAGTCATAGCGATAATCATCATTGGGGCCAGGTCCGACTTTTAGATGAATTGCCTCCGTTTGTGCTGGAATGCTCAAAGAGAATGGATGATCTCGGCGATCCTGATCCTGATTTTTAGCATCGACCCATTTTTCCCAAACCCAGGTAACATGTCCTTCTTCCCGAATTCCCACCTGAAAGAAAACGCCGTCGCCTTCTTTCTGCCATGATTCGGGTGGTAAAGCAACAGCACCTGAAAAAACCATATCTCGGGACAACACCTGGGGAAAGGCAATTTCTGCATCGGGGTGCATGTGAATCCCTCGCACCCATTGCCGGTTGGGAAGATAAAAACCACTGATATTGGCATAAGTTGGCGAACTCAATTGAATTTTCTCAATTTGATCAAAATCCTTCAAAAAAGAATTCACCCTATAGAGAACAGCCCTTCGCACCTCTGAAGCAGGTGCCATGGGTAGAAACCCATCAAAGCTGCGATAAAACCCCGCGTGAGACTCGGTATTGAAAAGAGATACACCTGCAAAACTGGCATACCTCATGTTGGCTATGGGCTGAAGCGTCCTTTGCAGCTTCGGGCTAATTAAGCCTCTTGTTATCAGAACATAATCACCTGCTTTCAATTCATCGACATCTGCTGCAAGGTAATTGGCTCCCGATCTCCCAAGGTACACGGCCAATCCGGAATCATCGGAAAACCACAAATTTTGAAATCCACCCAGCTTGTTCTTCAAATCACGGTACAAATTCCAATCCGCGTAAGCCTGTCTGTAATCCACCGCTGCCATAAAAGCGCTGATGGAAATGAGAAACACGAGCAATCCACCGATGTAAAATGGCTGAACCTTGAATCTCGGCCGGTTGAATAACAGGATAATGGCGGGAGGAATGGCAGGCAGAAAATATCGCGCTGTTGCATAGGGCATAAACAGGATATTGGCCGCCATCATACCAAAGAACCAAATGGAAAATAACAGGCGTCCAGCAGAACGCACTCTCGATCTTGGCAGAAGTCGAAAACCGTCGATCATTTTAGCCAAGACAAAGAAAACCCAAATCGCTCCAATTAACATGAAGAACCTGATGACGACCTTCTCCAGCCAAGCGTAGCCCTCGAACATGTTGTAGCTCACACCAAGATAGAAGAAAGTGAAGCTAACGATGGACGCAAAAACAACATACTCCAGAAACCGTCTGCGATTGAGCGATGACAACAGCATGGGGGTTAAAGCCACCAGTCCTAAACCACAAAAAACCAATACACCGATTGTTTTGTGTAAATAAAAGTCGATTTTCATCCCGGACGCGACTTCTGATGTGATGTTGTAGTCAATTTTACTGGCCATGAAAGGGAAAAAACCCGATATGCGATAAACAAAAAGGAGAAAGAGCAGGAAAACAATAGTTGGAATAATAATCAGTGCCAGACTTTTTCTCTTTCTCTCTCCATAAACCAACATATAAACAAGCATGAGTGGGATCAGCGAAACAGATTGATAACTTGTGAACAGGGCGGCTGTCAAATAGAACACTGTTTTTACAGCTGAACACCTGTCGCCATGTTCAATAAATAAAACCAGTGAAGTGATACTCCCAAGCCAGAAGGTGACCATGGCAATATCGGTCATCAGATTGGTTGCATTCACAAAGAACAGAGGAGAAAAAACCAAAAACCAAACCCATAAAGGTGAGATTCCCTTCTCCTGACTGAGCTTCCTGCCTTCAAATAGCGTGAGGAAGGGGAATATGAGAAATCCAAGATGATACAGCCAGAAAGGCGCGATTCCATCCCGCGAGCCTATGCCGAGTATTTTCGTGAAGTAGGGAATTAAAGGCGGATGCGTGCTCTCATAGGGGCTCAAGTTCTGATAGATCTTCCCCAGAAAAGTCACTTCTCCAGAAGTTGATCCCAACAAACTCCAGGGTAACAGGTTCCCAATGTGAATAAATAGTGTATCGTCAATATGAAAGGGTTTTTGTACAAACAACAGGAGAAACAGAAGTGGTGCAAAATACCCCATCTGTTTCCAGGAACGCGGCTTCATAATGGCTGCTGTCACCTGGAACTTCCTTTAGGAACCAACTCACTCAGGAAGGTTCGAGCCCCGCGTTTCAAAAGAGAAGTGGAAAAAAGTGCAATTAAAAGAGCCAGACTAACCCAGTGGAAAGCAGTATACGATTCAAGATCCGAAGACACTGACACCAGCGGCTGAAAGTCGTGCATGAGTATATTGACGGTATAACCACTGAGAACCGCTAACCCGAAAGCCGTGCCGCCAAATAAAATGGCCGCTTTTTTTCCATGTAACTGCGATAAAACCCCAAAAGTACTGATATTGGTTGCGGGTCCTGTCAGCAGAAATGCCAAAGCGGCACCGGGCGACAGGTGATGCCAAAGCAAAACGGCAACCAGAGGTGTGGCGCCTGTGGCGCAAACGTAGACCGGAAGCCCAATGAGCGCAAAAACAGGAACCTCTAAACTGGACGGAATGTATTTCAATGTATCAGCATCAAGCAGGGGTGCAGCCAGAGAGGCTATGATGATACCCAGTAAAATCCACGGAGCGGTATGATCGACCAGATTGACAAAACCTTCCTTTAAGCCGCGCTTCAGTCTCTCTGAAAAGCGCTCATTTGCCTCTTTTGTGTATTTCTCCGGTTCTATCTCATTCTTCACCAGTTTTCCCACAAAGCCGCCGACCAGAAAGGCAACCACTGCGGCTGCAATCAATCGAACAAGTGTCATCTCGATACCCAAAAGCGGTAAGGAGATCAATACAGCGTCGATCCCTAACTCAGGCGTTGCGATAAAAAAAGCCATGGCAGCAGCGGTCGGAGCGCCTTTGGATATCATGGAATGGTAAATGGGTACAATTCCACATGAACACACGGGCAAAGGCAAACCGGTGGCCATACCCTTGAGTGACTGTTTCCAGGTATTGCCCTTACCCAACCAGAGAAGAGCACGATGGGAAAGAAACGTCACTGCCAATCCGGCCAGAAGATAGGCCAGCACCAGCGCGGGTGCACTTTCAAGAGATAAGCTTATAAAAGTGCTGCGAACCTCATGGCCAAAATTGGTTTCGCCAAAGACATGGTGGTCATGCTGAATAGCGATGAGCAGCAAAACGCCACAGATATTACCTAAACCGGAAAACCAATTCAGTTTTTTTTCAGTGGAACAAATCGAGTGTCCGTGACTCTTGCCATGGCCCTGATGAAACACAACATGCAACAGGGAGCCCGCCACAAAAGCCTGAAAAAGAGCCAGACTGCTGCTGTGAAGAAGTGATGGACCCGTGAAGTACCCGATAACCGTCACAATGCCAATCAACACAAGCATCCAAACGGCTTTATTTCTCCCAAACTCGGGTTTTAAAAGCCACCACAGGGTGAGACTCACAGGAATCCTGTGAAGAATAACCGCTAGAGCTAAAAGCTCATGAGTATGCTCCCCCCCGTGATGATGACCTCCTGGCAGTGAAAGCGTGGCTCCATCCATGCCAGCGTGTAAGAAAATACCCATCACCCCGAGAATTAAAGCAATTTTATGCGTTTGATGGACGTTGTGATGAAAGATCTTTTCGCCAAAGGACGGGCCAATTAAACCCAACACACCAAAAAGTAAAGCCAGCCAGCCGCCATTTACAATGGCTTCAGGCATAATGTGTAGAAACACCAAGCCACTGATGGTAACAAAGATAAAGCCATCGATAAACTTCTCCCATCTCAATCTACCCTGGATGAAATGAAAAATAAGGGGGCCGGTGGCTAAGGCCAGCAAGCTTAGTATTAAAAAGGTCATTAAAGAGTCCTGCTTAAAAGATCGGTTGGAAATGAAGTGAAAGGGCTAAACCTGTTTCGACAAGCACCTGGCGGCTTATTTCAAGTAGGTCGCAAACCAGCCGTGAACCGTTTTCCACCACATTTTGGCATTGAGCGGCTTTTGGACGAAGTGGTCCTCATCGGGAAAATACAGCCACTTGGAGGGCACACCCTGTCGCTGATGGGCGGTAAAGAGTTCCATGCCCTGGTTGACGGGTACGCGATAATCCTTTTCTGAGTGAACCACCAGCATGGGCGTTTTAAAGTTTTTGGCGTAATGGTGCGGCGACCACTTCTCATAAAGCTCTGGATGATGGTAGTAATCACCGCCGAACTCCCATTCCGAGAACCACAGCTCCTCGGTGGCTCCGGCCATGGAAGCCATGTTGTAAACGCCGTTGTGGCAGACCAGTGCCTGGAACCGATCGGTGTGCCCGGCAATCCAGGCAATCATGTAACCGCCGTAGGAAGCACCGGCCGCGCCCATTCGATTTTTATCAATGAACTTGTACTTGTCTAACACGACATCCAGCCCCGTCATCAGATCTTCATAGGGAAGACCGCCCCAGTCCCTGCTGACAGCATCGCAGAAAGCCTGTCCATAACCCTTGGATCCATGCGGATTGATCATCACAACCACATAACCGGGAGCCGCGAAAAGCTGGCTGTTCCAGCGGTAGTGAAAGTTATTGGACCACATACCCTGTGGACCGCCGTGAATCAGGAACACCAGAGGATAGGTTTTATTTTCATCAAAGAATGGGGGTTTGATCATGAAGCCTTGAACCGGATCTCCATTGGGGCTTTTAAACCAGAACGACTCCCAGGGGTTCATTTCTATGGCATTCAGGATCGCTGCGTTCTCATGAGTTAACGGACTGATTTTCCCGGTTGAAGTGGCCATCACAAAAAGTTCAGTCGGCTGCGTGGTTTGCTGACGATGAAACAGAAGCTTTTCGCCATCGGAACTCAGAGACAAACCGTAATCATAGGTTCCCTTGGTCAATTGAACGATCTTACCCTGCAAGTCAACATGATAAATGGACTTGCCACCCTGAAAATTGGCAGTGTAATACAAGCCCCTGCTGTCCGGCTGCCAAACCAGACCTGAAGCAGAGTGATCGCCTTTGGAACTGAGGTAAAGATGCTCTTTCCTGGCTCGGTCATAAAGAACGACCACTTTTCTGTCCGCTTCAAAACCGGCTCGTTTCATGGATACATAGGCAATGTACTTTCCGTCAGGTGAATAATGAGGCTCGGCATCACTGCCCTTACCGAGTGTGATCCGTGTTTCTTCTCCAGACTGAAGATTTTTTATAAAGACATCGTTGTTGGTGCTGATGGCCACCATGGGATCGGTGTTTTTGACGAAGGCGATTTCCTTGCCGTCAGGTGAAAAGTCGTAATCATGAGAAGAACCCAAATCCAGCGGAGGTGCGTCAAAATCGCCCGGCGTGACGTCTTTGCCTTCACTCAACGTATCGGTGGAGGTTAAGAAAAGATGATTTCTCTGACCAAAAACCCAGCGATTCCAGTGCTTGAACATCAAACGGTCAATCAGCATTCCGCTGTGCTCAAATTCCTTTTCTTTTCCTGTTGATACGGTACTCGCAAAAAGGAGCTGTTTCCCATCGCGCGATAAACAGGGGCCGCCCGCGCCATCGGGGTGCTCGGTTAAAGCAACACAGGCACTGCCGTCAAAGCCCTTTTTATGGATTTGTCCACCGGAAGAGAACAGGAAAAACGAGCCGTCGGGCGACCAGACCGGCGAGCCCGCGTTCATGCCGGCAGGTGTCATGGGCTTGGTCTCACCTGTTTGCAGATCAACCATAACAATCCACGAGCAGAGTTTGTTTTCATCGATATTGGCAACAGACACCCTATAAAGTGCCTTCGTGCCATCCGGTGAAATGACCCCGCTTGAAACACGTCTCATAGAGAACATATCTTCAAACGTAAGGGCTCTTTTCTCAGAGGCAAAAGCCAGACAGGCAAGGGGAATAAGGAAAAGGATGGTTTTTCTCATGGGTCAACTCCAACAGACAATTTTACAAAGATATTATTGTAACATGGCCCGCACAGAAGCTGTTTGAGAAAGTCCGTTTGATCTCTATTGGATCTCTAAGCGTCACTTTTTCTGAATTCCCGTGGTCCGATACTTTGAGCCACGGGAATCACGGAAGTTGTTTTTTTCGATACCACTTTAATCCGATGCCAGAGATCTCAGGCTTTCAAAATGGAATATACCGGTATCGTGTCCATCCGAGAAAACAGGCTGAATGGCGTAGCGGCCAACCGTCTGAATGTGTTCCACACTCAAGTCTTCTGGAACCGTTTTCGGATCGAGCAGATCTTCGCCTGTCCACTCGTCTACGCAGACAGCACAGGGACACGCGAGCCTGAGTTTTCGCACGGGAATGATGGACGTATCGCCGTTCTCCCAAACGATACCCAACTCGGTTTGACTCACTTGCCACAAAGCCTTCATTTCAAGACCTGAATCCACTTCCATTCTGGGTGGAACGGTAATACGCTCGCCGGCTTCCATGGGCACCCATTCCAGGTTCAACACAGAGGTGGGTACTTTATCTTCAAGCTGATTGAGGATTTTCTGTGCTGCCTTTTCCAGCGTCTTACTCGACTCCGATTCGGGATGGGCTAAAATAAACGGTTTGCCTTCATCACCGGAAGCGGTAATACCGGGCTCAATGGGTATCCTGGCCAGGATTCGCGTTTTCAACTCTTCCGCCAGCATATGGACCGCAGAATCACCGAAAATTTCCGTTTTCTGCTGACACTCATCACAGATGAAGTAGCTCATGTTCTCGACAACTCCCAGAATGGGGACTTCCAAACGCTGGAAGGCCTGTGTTCCCCTGATGGTATCGCTCAAAGCCAATTCCTGAGGGGTGGACACAACAACCACTCCCGAAAGAGGAATATTCTGGGCAAGCGTTAGCTGCACGTCCCCCGTTCCCGGAGGCATATCGACGATCAAATAATCCAGCTCATGCCATTGAACATGAGAAAAGAACTGGCTGAGCACCGAGTTGAGCATGGCTCCGCGCCAGATAATGGGCGTTTCAGCGGTTGTGAGATTGGCCATACTGATAAACTGCAACCCGTACGCTTCCAATGGTTTAATGGTATCCTGATAAGGACCGGGCTGCGGCCAGGAGGTATTGCCGAGCATCTTGGCGATGCTGGGTCCGTGAATATCGGCATCCATTAAGCCCACTCTGGCTCCAAGCTGGGTTAGCCCAATGGCCAGGTTAACCGCAACGGTGGATTTTCCAACTCCGCCTTTGGCGGAATGCACTGCGACAATGTGTTTGATTCCGTGGGTACTCATATCACACCTCCATGGCATTGGGATCAAGTTGCATGATCGGCTTGGTGCTTCTCGCACTGATACCGCGCGCGACTTTATCTGCCAGACTGAAATAGGGTTCTGCAAGTGGCGAAGAGGGATCTCTGAATACCAGAGGTTCACCTGATCCCATAATGGAGGGAATCTCGGAACTCAACGGCAGTTCTTCCAGAACGGGAACACCGGTTTCCTTGGCCATTTTGCGGGCTCCCTGATCTCCGAAAATAGAGTGTTTCTTTTCGCATTTTCCACACTTGAACCAGCTCATGTTTTCTACAATTCCCAAAATGGGGACTTGTACCTTGCCAAACATCTCAAGACCCTTTCTTGCGTCGATCAATGCCACATCCTGCGGTGTGGTTACGATCAACGCGGCAGAGAGCGGCGGTTGCTCGGTTAAACTCAACTGGACATCTCCCGTTCCTGGCGGCATATCGATCAGCAGGTAGTCGAGATCATGCCATTCGGTTTGATAGAGAAATTGCTGAACCATTTTGTGAAGCATGGGTCCACGCCAGGCTATTGCCTGACCGCGGGGAACAAAGAAGCCCATGGACAGCCACTGAACGCCAAAGCGTTTATGCGGAACAAGCTCTTGTTTTTCATTGGCAATGACCCTTTCGTGCAGCCCAATTAAAAGCGGTATGCTTGGACCGTAAATATCGCAATCCACCACACCGACACGAGCGCCTTCCTTGGCCAGGGCCAGTGCGAGATTGACCGTGATGGTTGATTTACCCACTCCGCCCTTTCCACTGGCAATCGCCAAGGTGTTCTTTACCCTGGGAATGGGATCTTTTCCCACATAGGTAACAACCCGTGTATTGGGTTGAAACCTCAATTTCTTCAGTTTAAATCCGTTTTGCCCCAGTAAAGTGTCGCACTGCTTGTACAAAGCCTCACTGTGACAGTTCAAGGGCGTGGATACTTCCAGATTAAAAGAAACATCTTTACCGTCAATCTGGAGATCTTTAACAAAACCCAAAGAGACGATATCCTGATTCAAACCTGGATCATGGACCTTGGAAAGAACTTCCAAAACGCGTTTTTCATTCATGCCTGACAACTCCTATTCTATCGCTCACTACTTGTTTTAATCTCTTTTATCTGCCACCGCGTTCCAGCTAGGGTGCCGCCTTGATTTCAGCCAACGATATGGGCCCAGCAAACGAAGCCACTTTTTGCTCATATTCCCGCACCTTTGAGAGAAAAGCGGGTTTCCTCTTTTTTGAAATAGGCAGACCGGGCTGGAACTTCTGTTTTTGAGGATTGACGTATTTTCCCTTGATCTTCATACCGAAGTGAAGGTGATACCCTGTAGCCAAGCCGGTTTTACCCACATATCCGATGACCTGACCCTGCCGAACACGTTTACCCGATTTGATGCCTTTGCGAACTTTGTTCAAATGAAAATACTGAGTCAGCATCTGCCCTTTGTGTTTGATGGTGACACCTTTGCCAGCACCCCTGCCAAGCCAGCCGGCACTTTTAACAACGCCATCGGCCACGGCCATAACGGGTGTGTTTTTGGGCGCTCCGTAGTCGACACCATTGTGGGGTCGTCTCTTCTTTAAAATGGGATGAAAACGCTGACCTCTGAAACTCGAAGTAACACGCACAAATTTCAGAGGGGATCTCAATACATCCCTAATCAGAGATTGCCCCTTGCTGTTGTAATAGGCGTCTTTACCCTTTTCATCTTCAAAAAGGTACGCATCGAAAACATCTCTCTGACCGAAGTACTTACCGCACAGAATTCGCTTGTAATTCAGAAATTCCTTCTTGCCCCCGCGTTCAACATAGGCCGTCTCAACCAGAAACTCAAAATGATCGCCCTTTCTGGGGTCCTGATAGAAATCGATATCCCACGCAAACACTTCCGCTACTTTAACGGCCAGACCGATGCCTTTGGGAACATGGGAAAAAGCCTCGTAAAGACTGGTCTGTATTTCACCCCGGTAGTATTCTACTTCGGTAAACACATCGATTTGACGCCTGATCGCCACAGGCTTGGCACCGAGATCGTGGACATCAAAGACATCGATGGGTGAAAGGTGTAGAGTGAACTGACATGGAAGATCATCGAGAAACCTCAAATCCCAGGAAACACCGGCCTTCACGCGTCTGAAATCCACATCCCCCTTTAATGACTCTACCACTTTTTGAACCATTCGAGGTGTCATACCCGCGTCAACCAACTGATCGAACAGGGGCTTTTCTGAAGAAAAAACACCTGACTTCAACTCAATAGACGGCTGGGGTATGCCTTCAGAATCGACCGCAGGCTGGAGTGTCTGACTGGAAGGCTTAAAAACGCCTCTTTTCTGGATGTCCTCTTTCTGGCGGCCCAAAAAATTCCAGAACAAGCAGGTAAATATGACCGCACTCAAAATGACAATTGTGTTGCGCTTAACATGAAATAATTTAGACAAATGAAACCTCAAACCATGGTCGGAATGGACGTTTGATGCGGTTCAGCGGCTGGCACGATCCAAATAGAGTTCATGTTGTTCACAATCGTGCACGAGGCTCCTGACTGAATCCAGCTCTTACATTTAAAATGAACTCCTCTGTTTACAAGCATGAATGTCTCCGCAATTCCGGCAAGGGAAAATCCCGCTGCCAGCGGGATCGTGTCCAAATGGGTATTTAGTACCGGTAATGATCCGGTTTATAGGGACCTTCTACCGGTATTCCAAGGTAATCCGCTTGCCTGGTATTCAATTTGGTCAAGTGAACACCCAGTTGATCAAGATGCAGACGTGCCACGTCTTCATCGAGATGCTTGGGAAGAACATGAACACCAACCGGGTACTTCTCCGGCTCGTTCCACATGGCCATTTGTGCCAGTACCTGATTGGAGAAGCTGTTGCTCATGACAAAGGAGGGATGCCCCGTCGCACAGCCCAGGTTCACCAACCTGCCCCGGGCAAGCACAATAATTGACTTACCATCCGGGTAGATGAAAGAGTCCACCTGAGGCTTGATATTCTCTTCGCGGATATCGCTCCGGTTCACCAGGTAGGCAATATCGATTTCCAGATCAAAGTGACCAATATTACAAACAATCGCGTTATCTTTCATGACATCCATGTGTTGACCGCAAATAACATCGCGGCAGCCGGTTGCGGTGACAAAGATATCACCCACAGGCGCGGCCTCTTCCATGGTGACAACCTGATACCCTTCCATAACCGCCTGCAGTGCGCAAATGGGGTCGATTTCCGTAATCAGGACGCGCGCACCAAGTCCCCGCATGGATTGAGCACAGCCTTTCCCCACATCGCCGTACCCGGCAACAACAACCACTTTTCCAGCAACCATGACATCGGTGGCGCGTTTAATGCCGTCTGCCAACGATTCACGACACCCGTAAAGATTATCGAATTTGGATTTCGTGACAGAATCGTTGACGTTAATGGCGGGTACTTTCAACTCACCCCGCTCATGCATTTGATAAAGACGATGAACTCCCGTGGTTGTCTCTTCCGAAATCCCTCTGAGATTATTGAGCAACTCAGGGTAGTCCTGACAAACCATGGCAGTCAGATCACCGCCATCGTCGAGAATCATGGTCAGCGATTCACCGTCTGGCCAGAAAAGGGTCTGCTTAATACACCAGTCGTACTCTTCCTCGGTTTCACCTTTCCAGGCGAAAACGGGAACACCGGCAGCGGCAACAGCGGCAGCGGCGTGATCCTGTGTGGAGTAGATGTTACAGGAGGACCAGCGCACGGAAGCGCCCAGTGCGGTTAAGGTCTCAATAAGGACTGCTGTTTGCACGGTCATGTGAAGACAGCCGGCGATACGGGCACCTTTCAAAGGCTTGGAGCCTTCGTATTTCTTTCTCAATGCCATCAGTCCGGGCATTTCCTTTTCGGCAATTTCTATTTCTTTTCTGCCGAAGGAAGCCAACGAAATATCTTTTACTTTGTAATCTTTAACAGCCGTTTCCATTTTCCATCTCCTAACTGTTCAGAATGTCGACCATATCCGCTTTTTCCCAGGGAAACTCCGAACGGCCAAAGTGACCGTAAGCGGCAGTTTGCAGGAAGATGGGCTTTCGCAGCCCCAGCTTGTCTATAATGGCCTTTGGAGTGAGGTCGAAGTGTTTCTCCACAAGTTTGACCAGTTCAGCATCTTCCATCTTTCCTGTTCCGTAGGTGTTGACATAAATTGAAACCGGTTCTGCAACGCCAATGGCATAAGCCAACTGGATTTCACATTGCTCCGCTAAACCGGCCGCAACCAGATTTTTGGCGACGTAGCGGGCGGCGTAGGCGGCAGATCGATCCACTTTGGTGGCGTCTTTCCCGGAAAAGGCTCCGCCGCCGTGGGGCGCGTAGCCGCCATAGGTGTCGACAATGATCTTTCGGCCTGTAAGACCCGAATCGCCCATGGGACCGCCAATGACAAATCGGCCTGTCGGGTTAATGTGAAATACAGTGCCTTTGTGGAGCATATCAGCGGGAAGGACATCCATGATCACATGCTTCTTGATATCTTCGCGCAGCTCTTCAATGTCAATATCATTTGAATGCTGGGAAGAAACAACAACGGCGTCGATCGCTACAGGCCTGGTGCCATTGTATCGAACCGATACCTGGGACTTCCCGTCTGGCCTGAGATAAGGCATGAGACCCGACGTTCGAACCTCGGTCAGCTTCCGACAGAGAGCATGGGCCATTTGAATGGGATAGGGCATTAACTCTGGCGTTTCTTTGCAGGCGTAGCCAAACATCATGCCCTGATCGCCCGCACCCATGCGGTCAACTCCCATGGCGATATCAGTCGATTGCTTGCCCATGGTGAGCATCACACCGCATGTGGACGCTGAAAAACCCTGCTCCGATGTGGTGTATCCAATTCTGGATACCGTATCCCTGGCTATTTTTGGAATATCGATGTCTGTCTTGGTAGTGATCTCTCCACCAATGTGGATAAGTCCCGTGGTGAGAAAAGTCTCGCAAGCTACACGACTGTTGGGATCTCCTTCCAAACACGCGTCTAGCACGGCATCGCTTATCTGATCGGCAATTTTATCAGGGTGGCCTTCTGTCACTGATTCAGAAGAAAATAAAAATGTCATATGTTTTTTTCCTTGTAATAGTAAATTGATGGGGATGGGTTAGTTTGGATAGACAGCCCCCGAAGGCTGAGTCAGGTACATGAGCCAAGCCAGTCCAATCCCAAGTACAAATAACAGGCAGAAATAAAGAAGAAAGTGGTGATGCCATTTATGCTTGTTTTTATTGTAGTAGAGCGCATGAAAACAACTGCTGAGTATGGTTGCAGTTATAAACATATTGATCAGGTGCGACTTCATGGGCAACCCTCCAGAACTCAACATCTTAACATATAAATCTGTTTTTAACTTGAAAAGTGCAATTGACACGCCTGCAATTCACTTTTTTTCCACCTGACAAGACCCGTCCTGCAATCATCTTCTGATATACGACAGGCAACACGCACCGCGAACGTATCAATAACCGGCGAAACTAAATCGATCAAACAAACCCGTTATCCTTCCATATAGTTCAAATATGTGAGTCGCTCACATCTCGCGGTTCTGATTTCAAACCAGGTTTTACCGCTATTGATAGGGAACAGGGTCCGCCAGGAATTGATCTCCATCCATTTTTCTGCTATAATTGAACTTCTTGCAAGGAGGATGTCTATAGCATGTTTGCTGAAGGTGATTACGTTTTTTATCCCAAGGGTGGTGTTTTTCAAATAGAAAGCTTATCCGAAAAGAAGATTGCGAATAGAAGAATTTCCTGCTTTGATCTGGTATCAAGTGACGGGAAAACAAAAATAAGCATACCAACACAAAATATTAAACGAGTTGGAGTTAGAGCTCTGTTATCAACAGATCAGCTGGATTCTTCCCTCGAACAATGGGCTCCTGACCCTCATATCCAAAAGCTACACCATAAAAACCGAAAAAACCGCTTTGAACTCTTTCGCCAATCAGGCAAATTCAGCGAAATGGGTGTTGTCATCGTGACCATTCACAAACTGATTAGTATCGGAAAGGCAACGTTTGAAGAAAAGAGGATTTACGAACAAGTCCGCAAGCGCATTGTCGATGAAATCTCCATCACCAAAGAAATGTCAAACTCAGAGGGTGAGGAATTCCTCATGTCGGAACTGGATCAGGCCATTTTGAGAGAGGGGAAATCCTCCCTCGACTCAGAAAATGGCAATGAAACAAAAAAACAGACCGATGATAGCCAGAACAATGAAAAAGGAAATTAACTTCCACTTTCAGTCAAAAAAACAGCTTCTATTTCCAAACAGCCTCTAAAGACACCTGCAACCATTTTGCCTTTAATATCGTATAGTCGCTTTGAAAACGGGACGCTTGAGTCCCCAAAGCGCGTCACACACGAGCCATTCCTCCCCTGAAACAGTTTTTCCGAATGACTGTCAGATGGAAGCATTTCACGAAAGGAGCAATCCATGAGCTGGACAAGCCGTTTTTTTGCGATGGTCCTCTTTTTTTCATTTGCTGAACTGTACCTGCTGATTCTCGTCGCAGAACATACCGGCATATTATTGACCATTGGTATGTGTATTCTGACCGGCATTGCAGGGGGAAGCCTGGTTCGTGTTCAGGGAATTAAAACACTCTACAACATTCAAACGACCGTCTCACGGGGAGAGATACCAACTCTTGGCATCGTATCGGGACTGATTCTTTTAATTATCGGTGCCTTCCTGCTAACTCCAGGATTCATTACCGATGGAATCGCCTTTCTATTGCTCATTCCACCGCTGAGGTATCAGGTCAGCAAATGGTTTCTCGCCCGTTTTAAGAAAAAGGCCGTTTGGTACAGGCAGTCATGGGACTCCAACACCACTGTAATTGATGTTGATTCAGAGGACGTTTACTGAGGACAGACTGCTTCTTCAGTAAAAAAATCGCTTTACTAATACGTCGTTTTATTTAGTTGACTCTCACCACACTTGCACCTGACGATTCAGAATGCCGTCAAAGACCCCCAGGTGATGAGGTGAAGCTCATAAAAAAACACACAGCTGATCCTTGCTGAACGGTATTTTTCTGGTTTAAGTCAGTTCTTCGGGCTGGAACTTGAAGGAACGCGAACAAAAGACGCAGTTGACAACAAGGGGCTCGGACTTTTGTTTCATATCCTCAATTTCCTTTTCACCAAGTGAGTTCAGCATTGCCAAAACCCTCGACGCAGAGCAGTTACAGCGGTAAAGCACGTTTTTTGTTTCCAGATGCTTGACAGCCAAACCCTTGAAGAGTGTATCGCGAACCACATCCTGGCCGTCTTCACGGCTGAAAATTTCGCCTAGAGGGGGAATAGAACCCACATTGGACTCCAACTGATTCAATACTTCGGGATCGGCACCCGGCATGGCCATGATTAAAATACCGCCCGCCCCTTTGATTCCCGACTCTGGGTCCAATTCAACACCTAACTTCATTCCGGAAGATATTTGTTCACTTTTTTGATAGTAGTTGGTCAGATTCTCAGCCCAGCCTCCGGGAATGAGCGGCACCACGCTGGAGTATATTTTATCCGATTTGACCAGCCGTTTCCGAACCGTCAATTCTCCCTCTCCAATCGCTCTGAAAAACAGCGCTTCTCCGGCCTTTTTCTCCATTTGAAGGTGAGCGTCTCCACAGTAACCTCTGGCTTCTCCCTGGGAGTTGGCCTCTATCGTAACGTGCTTCAGTGGTCCTGAACCCGAAGCTTTGATGGAAATGGTTCCCTGCACCTTGAGATCTGACGCCATCAACAAGCCGCTTGTAACCGCCTCTGTGATAATTCTCAATGCAATGGGATAAGGCTGTAATCGCGAATAGAGTTCACGTCCTACATTACCCGTCTCAACGACAAAAGCACGAAAATTTCCATCTTCTCCCATGTATTTTTTCAATTGCCCCATGAACTGTCTACTCCCAATAAGTTGCTGAACTGTATGCCGTTTCAAATACCGTTACACGGCTCACCCTGGCCGTTGGGTTCTCAGTCCAGTCCATTCTGCTCTGCGCTTCGCGAAAAATGTGTTTTGCAAGGTTCTCAGCACTTGGATTTAACTCTTTAAATGCGGGTAACTCATTCAAGTAAGCGTGATCTAATTCTTCCAAAATCTGGTTCAGGCATTTTTTTATGGTTTTAAAGTCCACCAGGATGCCGTTTTTCTGCTGTTGTTCGCCCTGCACATACAAGTAAACAACCCAATTGTGACCATGCAGGTTCTCACACTTGCCGTTGTAATCCCGCAGGTTGTGCGCCCCCGCAAAATCTTTCTTAATTTTCAACTCAAACATTCTTCGTCTCCTAACAAATGGCGACTATAACACAAAACAGAACGGCAATCATGCATTCTCTTGGCCGTGAAATACACCAGTTGGTCTTTTCCAGTTCAAAGAACAAAATCCATTGCGGAAATACATGCTTTTTGCTATAAGTCCGCATGGTTTGGAGGTCATTTTGAGGATTGCCAAGAGAATAGATCAACTCATCGGGGATACCCCGCTTTTGTGCATTGACGATGCAAATGAACAATCCGCTGAAGTCGTCGCCAAATTAGAGTACCAGAATCCCGGCGGAAGTGTTAAGGACCGTTTTGCACTGAGTGTCATTCGGGAAGCGGAGGCAAATGGGACATTAAAGCCCGGAGGAACGATTGTGGAAGCCACCAGCGGCAACACCGGGATCGGCCTTGCCATGCTGGCTGCGGCATGTGGTTATAAGCTGAAGTTGACCATGCCTGAAAGCATGAGTACAGAACGCAAGAAAATTCTAAAAGCCTACGGCGCGAAACTGATTCTGACACCCGGAGAAGAAGGGATGAAGGGAGCCATTGACAAAGCCGAGGAAATTGTTGAAAAAGAAGGCGGCCTGCATGTAAGGCAGTTTGACAATGCCGCCAACCTAAAGAGCCACTACACCATGACGGGCCCGGAAATCTGGACCGCCACCGAGGGTCGCGTCAATGCTTTTGTAGCTGCGGTTGGCACAGGCGGAACACTGGGCGGCACGGGAAAATACCTCAAAGAACAGAACCCCGACATCGCCATCGTGGCTGTCGAACCGGCCGATTCAGCTGTGTTGAGCGGCGAAGAACCCTGTTCACATCTCATTCAGGGTATTGGAACGGGTTTCATACCGAGCATATTGAATACAGACCTGGTAACATGCGTGGAAAAAGTCACCATCCAGGACACCATTTCCACCGCCAGAGAACTCTGCAGCAAGAAAGGCGTTCTGTGTGGAATCAGTTCAGGAGCCATTGTCTGGGCAGCGCGAAAAACCGCCCGAAATATCGCTGAAAAAGAGGGCACCGGCCTCGGGAAACGGGTGGTTTGCATCATCCCAAGCAACGGCGAAAGGTATCTCAGCACCGTTCTCTTTGAAGACTTGCAATAAGCTGAAACTGACCCGACGCAACGATCAAACAGGAAACAAGAGAAACAAGGGACACCCAAAGATCAAAGGCTTGGGTGTCCTACGGTTTTGCCATTGTTTTGGCGATAACGGCATTCATTTAAATTATTGATCACTTTGTTCTACTGAATAAACAATAGCCAGGCGCTTTTTTATCTTTACTTTATGCGATTCTAAGCCTATATTGTGAATGATATAGCTATAAATCAATATATCTTTGTGCGATGCACTTCGCGTTCCACTCTTGTGGTAGAAAACGCAAAAGTGCCTGCTGTTTTTCAACTTATAACGACAGGAGGTTCAAGCATGAAAACTAAAGTAAACCACCTTGCCCATAATGTCCCTGGCGTGCGTGTGATGGGAGTGATCGCTGTTGCGTTTTTCTTTCATCTTGTTTTGTGGAGCAACAACCACATCGAGTCGCAACATGTTCCAGATGCCGGAGAATGGTCCAATCACTCAAATGAAAGTCAAGTTGTTGAAGCCTTCCCTGCAGAAAAGCAATACTGCCTGTCCTGTCATCAGGGTATTATGTCCGCTCGTTCGGTCAATTCCAAAATGATGCGGCAAATTTTTAAAAGAGGTGCGGAACAAGGCGACCCCAACGGCTGTGTTATTTGTCACGGCGGCAGTCCTCAAGAAACCACAGATAAAGATAAGGCTCATAATGGTGTCCCCAAAGGCGGTCATTTAAAGGCCTTCACTGCTGTACCCGGTGCTTTGCAGGTCAATGAAAACACCTGCGGATTGTGCCATCAGGACCACACCTACAACGTACAACGCTCGATTATGAATACCGATGCCGGAAAAATGAAAGCGCTCACCTGGAGTTGGGGAATAGCTACCGAAGATAAAAATCACCTATGGGGTGACCACGACATCCATGACCCTGATGGAACTGTACCACGCTTTGGAACAGAGCGTTATAAAGCGTACATGAAAGAGATGGCCGACGCCTTCCCAGGACAATACCCCAGTGAATTAAAGCAAATACCTGATGTAGATCTAGGTAAACTGTCAGAAATGCCTGAACAAGCTGTTTTTACTTATTTGCGCAATTGCAACGCCTGTCATCTCAGCAATAAAGGAAAGCAAGATAGAGGACACTTCAGAGGTATGGGCTGTGCCGCCTGTCACAGTTTATACAGTAACGAGGGTTTTTACGAAGGTGCTGATCCGTCTATCGATCAAACTCAAAGTGGACATGTGATGGTTCATAGAATGCAGGCAACGCGCAAAACCAAAGTTGAAGTAAACGGAAAACATTTTTCGGGTATACAAGTATCTACGTGCACGGCCTGTCATTCGGCCGGACGAAGAATTGGACACGCCTATCAGGGCTTAATGGCTTTGGGACACGGCGACCATCGAGGTCCTTTTAACGAAGAGGGAGAATCCCAAAAAGCCAATGCGGGTTATGTATTTAAATACATCCGCAATGACGCCCATCATCGTATCGATAAAAATGGGAAAACAGTTACCGGCCTGTTATGTCAGGACTGCCACACGTCCAACTCAATGCACGGCAACGGTAACATTGGTTCTACTTGCCTGGCTACTGTGGAGGTAGAATGCGCCGATTGCCACGGAACACCTGAAAGGTACCCCTGGGAATTACCCATTGGTTACGGCGACGAGTTTAATAAAAAGTTGAATAGGGACAATGCCCGGGGGGTATCGGATAAGCCCATGAACGTAACCGCCGAGTTTGCTACAAACTATGAAAAGCAGGATGGGTATGTACTGTCTGCTCGCGGTAACCCTCTGGGAAATGTCGTCAAGTCGGGCAATCGAGTCATTGTTCACTCCGCCAACGGACATGACTTTGAAGTTCCCGTATTGAAAAACCTGAAAGAAGAAGGCAGCTGGAACAATCCGTTAAAAGCAGAAACAGCAATGGTCAAGATAGCCGAACACATGCAAAAACTGGAGTGTTATGCTTGTCATTCCACCTGGGTTCCGCAATATTATGGCTTTAAATATGTTATCGATTACACCAAACAATCAATAGACTGGCTGGACTCTCCGGAGATTTACGGAGCAGACGGAACAACTGCCGATTACAAAGGTGAATATGTGATGCAACCCGGAGCCAACACCAATTGGGATTATAGCCATGTACGCTGGGAACAACCGCCCCTGGGTATCAATGGCGAAGGACGTGTGTCCCCTCTTACCGGGGTTATACAAACGGTAGGTACCGTCCTTGATCCGCAAGGAAAAACCATTGTCTGGAATTATGTCGCTAAAACGGATCAAGGCTATAATGCCATTGAACTAGCACCGCTCAACCCTCATACCACCTCACGAGCATCGCGTGAATGTACAGATTGTCACGGTAACTCAATAACCATGGGTTATGGCGTTGACAACGGGGATTACGATAGCAGCCCTGAAGTGACCCGCTATGCCGACATTGTAGACACGGAAGGTCACAATGTAAGTGAATTCACTCAAGCACAAATTCATGCCATAGCCGAATTGCATGGAGACTTTACACAGCTATTAGACAAAGACGGTCAGCAATTGCAAACCGTTGACAGCCATTGGCCTGGTTCACAACCTTTGACAAAACTGCAAAGAGATGTGTTGTCGCGTTCAGGGGTTTGCCTGTCCTGTCACCGGGATATATCCGATGAGGACATACCTGTCAATATGCTGCGTCAGGTAGCCGCAATGACCAACATGTCCTTTAAAACCATGGACGAACACGATGCCATTGTAAATCAAAACAACATGCTCATATCATGGATCAAGGCCATAGGTATTGTATCAGCGGTTGTCTTTGTTCTTTTGCTATGTGTTGCTGCCACTCAAAGAAAACGAATCAAGAGATTGTTTGGCCAGTTTAAAGCAGGTTACAATTCGGCAGCACAAAAAGAAACGATGGACACAAACTGAATAACAAAAAGGGAAATAAGGACACCCAAAAATCAAAGGTTTGGGTGTCCTGTGTTGTTGCTAATTAAGAGAGTTTAACAATGCTTTTATGTACAATTCTAACGGTTCTTTTTTTTAAAGAAGTGAAGGTGGAGTATCTTCCCCCTTCTTTCACGATAGATCAAAAAATAGATTTAAGAATG
>PDUC01000015.1 GCA_002747255.1 Acidobacteriota bacterium
TCTGTATAGAAAAAAGAGCAGGAAAAAGGCGATAAAAATAGAGGCAAAGCGAAAAACTTGAAGCCTTAGGGCTAATAAGTCATCATTACCACCTAAACCGCAGCTTACATAGAGCAGAACATCATACAACCAATACGCGCCGGTTATCCTTTGGCCCTCATAGGTGAAACTAGCCTTATCGTAAATTTGTATGGCTTTTTCTTCCAAGGTGAGTTTGCCGCTATGCAGGTGCCAGAAGACATCGAAGCCGTCCACCTCCACAAAGGAAAGTTGCAGCAGGAAAAGGGTCAAAGCCAGAAACGTGATCAGGGTAATGATCTTGCCGTGTTTTGACTGCGAGTTTGGTTGTTCCAAGGTTTAGACTCCCGTGTTAATGACTTGCCGGCATGTTGTGTAAAAAACGTCCTGAATGGCACCTTTGGTCAACACCCCTGAGGCTTTGCGTTGATCCACTCGATTATACATGACTTGTTTGATACAATAAATGGCTGCATTGCATCGAGATTGATAAGATGATAGAAGAAAATGGCTGGTTGCATCATGACAGAGAAAGTCACTCCTTTCAACAAACCCTTCATTATTGGTAAAGAGATTACCTATATCCAAGACTGTATTGAACATGGTCACTTGAGTGGCAATGGTTTATTTACGGCCAGGTGCAATCGGTTTATTGAGAATCAACTGGGCTCCGGAAAGTCCTTCATGACGCCGTCATGCACGGCCAGTCTGGAGCTGGCGGCTTTACTGCTGGATATTCAGCCCGGTGATGAAGTGATTATGCCCTCTTTTACCTTTGTCTCAACGGCCAATGCCGTCGCTCTTCGCGGTGGTGTCCCCGTCTTCGGTGAAATAAGAAGTGATTCTCTGAATTTAGACGAGTCGAGGCTCGAGGAATATCTGTCGCCCCGCACCAAGGCCATTTTCCCCGTTCACTACGCGGGTAACTCATGTGACATGCAAGCCATCAGCACTTTTGCCAAAAAGCATGGCCTGTACGTCGTGGAAGATGCCGCTCAGGCCTTTGGATCCACTTTCAAGGGAAAACCGGTTGGTGTTGTGGGCGACATGTCCTGCTTTTCGTTTCACGAAACCAAAAATGTCATTTGCGGTGAGGGCGGTGCTCTGGTTGTCAACAATAAAAAGTTTGTGGAACGAGCCGAAATCCTTCAGGAAAAGGGAACCAATCGCTCACAGTTCTTTAGAGGTCAGGTTGATAAATACACATGGGTTGATGTGGGCTCTTCATTTTTGCCTTCCGAACTTCAAATGGCTTTTTTATACGCGCAGTTTGAATGCGCCGATGCCATTACGCAAAAAAGAGAGCAGCTGTGCAGGTATTATCGCGCCAGGCTGGAGTCACTTGAAGATAAGTTCATTCAGTTGCCCAAGGTCATCGGGGATTGTCAAAACAACTCCCATATTTTTTACATTCTCTGCAGTGACCTGAAAACGCGCAATGAATTGATGACCCATCTCAAGAAGAGAGGGATATTGGCCGTATTTCACTACGTACCGCTTCACTCGTCACCGGCGGGTTTGCGATTGGGAAAAACACCTGTCGCTTTACCTGTTACAAACAAGATAAGTGAAAGGCTGCTTCGCCTGCCGCTGTACTACACCCTGACCAGGCAACAGCAAGACATAATTATCGATGCCATTTACGCTTTTTACGGTGTGGGATGAATTGGGAGGAGGCCATGCTGTGGAGATGCAAGTCTGTTTCTGAGAGACCCATTTTCCTCTAGATAGATAGACGAGTGAAAAGCAGACACTTGGGTTTCTCGTTCATGCTGCGTGGATCTTTCTCTTGGTAAAACAAAAGCCCGGAAGAGCCGAATGGGCTTTTCCGGGCTGAAATAGGAGAGATCGAGTTTATCCACAGCTTCCAGGTTGAAACTGATAGGTTACAGTTTGAAATCCCAGATTTCACGTGCTTCTTTTTTAAGCTGTTCTCTGAAGTTTGGATGAGCGATGTTAATGAGCTCTCTGGCTCTTTCCAGGGTACTCTTGCCGCGCATGTCGGCGATGCCGTACTCCGTGACAATGTATTGAACGTGTGCCCTTGTTGTGACAACGCCCGATCCGGGGGTCAGTGTTGAGACGATGCGTGAAATGGTGCCGCCTTTAGCGGATGATGGAAGAGCAATGATGGCCTTGCCGCCTCTTGAAAGAGCCGCTCCTCTTACAAAGTCCATTTGTCCGCCTACACCGGAGAAGGTGTTGGTTCCTATGGAATCGGCACAAACCTGACCTGTGATATCAATTTGGAGAGCCGAGTTAATGGCGATGGCCTTGGGGTTTTGTCGTATAATGGCCGTATTGTTGACGTACTCGATGTCAAGGAAGACAACACTGGGATTATCATCGATGAAATCGTAGAGTTTTCTGGTTCCCATGGCGAATCCGGTAACGGTTTTACCCGGATGCTTGACTTTGTGGATGTTGTTGATAACACCACTTTCTACCAACGGAAGGATGCCGTCTGAAAACATTTCTGTGTGAATACCGAGATCTTTTCTGTCTCCTAGGCAAGCTAAAGCGGCATCGGGGATAGCACCGATTCCCATTTGAAGCGTCGAGCCGTCTTCAATTAAACTGGCGACAGATTGACCTATGGCTTTTGTCGTTTCAGTCTGCTTGGGGGGAGCAATTTCGGGCAGAGGAACGTCTTCTTCATAAACAGCATGGAAGGCGTCGTAGGGAACGAAGGCATCGCCGTGCGCGCGCGGCATACTTGGATTGATATGGGCAATTACCTTCTTGGATGCTTGAATGGCGGCCTTGGTTGCTTCAACAGATATCCCCAAAGTGCACATGCCGTGGGCGTCAGGAGGCGATACTTGAACCAGTGTCGTGTCAAGAGGCTGTACTCTTCGTCTGAATATGACGGGGATTTGCGACAGAAAGATAGGTATATAATCGGCTTCGCCTTTTTGAACCAGTTTTCGAATGTTGCTGCCGACGAAATAACACATGTTTCTTAGATGGCCTTTCAGTTTGGGGTCGGCGAGAAAGTGAGCACCTTCTGTGTGTAATTGGAACAGTTTAATGTCTTTCTTGCTCATGGCGTGTTCGCAGAGACCTTCCAATAAGCGTCCTGGAGTTGCTGCCATGGATTGAGTCCATATGTTTTCTCCTGATTCAATGCTGGATACGGCTTCTACGGGTGATTTTGCGATGATCGGGCTCATAATGCCTCCCTGGGTGGATTGCGCTGACGGAAGGCTAAATCCGTCTGTCCGCAAGACTAGCACATGGAAACCGAGGCCAAGGAAACCCTTTTGTAAAAGCTAGTTCAACTGAGTGGTCCATGTTAAGTTGAAGAGAACCATGATGATCATTCGTTACGTTGTCAATGGGTATGTGTTGTAATCATTCTTTTAAATCCTGAAAAATACAGTTACACCAGAGTGAGTTGTCAGATGTCGCTGTGCTCTTTGCTATAGCAGGATTCTCGTCAGGGTTGTGTTTCTTGAAAAGAACAATCTCGTCCGGTTTCTTGAACCCGAAGCCGCTCATGTTGAACGGCAGGTCCGGTTTTTTTGTGTTTATAAACAATAAAAGGCCGACTGCCATATCAGCCGGCCTTTTGTAAATTAGTTTCAGTGTCAGACTGATTAGTCGTAAACTACAGCACCTAAGCCTGAAAGTTGATGTCTTGTTTCCGTTTTGTCGCCCCAGATGACGAAACCACTCCACTTTGATGCGGTTGTGTCAGCTTGAATCCAGACGATATCATGGAGCTTGTCGGAACTGAACATGGACTCAGCTGTTTTGACGATTTTGACATGGGGTTGTACGTTTTCTTCTGTATAGGACTCGACAATGTCTCCATTTTTGTCTCGCCCTTTAAAGGTGATACTGCCAGCGGTATCTCCCAGGTTGAGGGCTACAATACCTGTCCAGTTCACATTGTCAGAGACAACGATGGGGTAGTCCAGTTTGGATCCCGTATTCATACTGCCCTGGAAGCCTGAGAAAAACTGGTGCGGAGAGCCATTGGCTGAACCGAAAAGTTCATAACCCACCAGAGCGGGATTGGCAGCACTGATTTCAATCCAGGCAGTTCCCTCTGGAGTGGTGTTGTCCTGGTCAAAGATGAACACCACTTTCTGGCCGCGAATAAGAGTTTTGGTTTCAGAGTGAATTTCCGTGCCATCCGCCGCGAAGAAGCGTTCCGTGGCTTCGATTGTTGAGTTGCTGACATTGATGTAAACCAGTCCGGTCCAGAAATTGGCAGTATCGGTTGCAACATGCAAGAAACGCAAAGTATTCGTTTTGTTTTGGTTTAAACCCAGAGAGGCGACTTTTTCCTTTTCTGGTAAATAGGAAAAGTATTCCATCGCGGCAACCGTTTGGTCGGTACTCTTGATCAATGCCCAGTCGACCAGTTCAACGTCGTATCCGAAATAGTCAACGGCTGTGCCGCTCGATTTGCCATAAGAACAACCTGAATAGCCCAAGTCCTGAACATCTCCGAAGGGTTCTGGATCAAGCTGTACGGTAGCGATTTTTCCGGTGGCATTGGCATTGGCTACAACCGTTTCAAATTGGGCGGTATTTTTAGCGACATGAGGTACGTAGGCACTGTAACTTGTTTTATCGGAGGCCCAGAAGGCAGAACGAACTCTGTTGCTGTGAAATTCAGCAAACACGTGAAGTGGACGAGGTGAACCCACCTGAATCCACTTAACTTGACTGGATAAGGAGTCAAAGACTGTTGAAAAGTCAAAGGAAACCTTGCCATTGGAAGGAACAGACAGGTTGACCGCGTTGGGGTTCAATTGCTTGCCGTCTTCGGAGAAGGCAAACAGGTCAATATCCGCCTTTCCTGTAGAGGTGGTGTTGATAATGTGTATGTCGGTTGTCATCCCCTGTTCAAAGAGAACTTCGGGGATAACGTAGTAATAATCATGCAGTGTACCACGTACCTTGGTGCGATATTGTCCCATGAGATTGCGGGTTTCATTGATGGTTCGCGCATTATCTGCAGAATTGTCCGGATCTGTGTGATCGACACCTGTAGGAGCGCCTTCATAGTTGACTTCGGGGTTGGAAAAGTGATTGATGTAAAAACAAGTTCCGGGACAGGTATGGGCGTACGCCATAACCGTTACAAATTGATTGGGCGGATCCTGATAACCGTAGGAATAAGGGAATTTGCCTCCACTTCCATCTTGAAGCTGAGTGGTGTTTCTGTCATGGGCACAACCCATGTTGTGGCCAACTTCGTGAGCATAGGTGATGACATCTGAACCGCAGATTGTACCGTCTTCAATAACGGCATAGGAGATGCGTGCTCCAGAGGAAATATTGTTTCTTGTAATTAACCATGCGAGACCACAGGTTATGCCACTACCGGAAATTTCACCGGTGGTCACTTTATTGATTAACGTAACCTGGTCGGCTCCGTATTGATCTCGAAGTGCTTCGATGTTATCAAACAAGCCCGGCTTGTAATTGCCTTGGAGATAAGTCAGATCCATCAGGGCTATTCCAATGCTGCTGGCGTCACCGCCTGAGGGATCTGGAGTGTAATCCGGATAGTCGACTTCGAGCGTGTGAACAAGATGCAGCTGGGTATCGATGGCACTATTGATATAGGATTCATTGGCTACATCCACATAGTTTTGGATACGGGCCATGGTGTTGTCGCCGCGAAGCTCGGCAAAACCTTTGGTGTAGAGAATCATGACATCGATAACTTCGCCCGGTTGACAGTCAACTTCTGCCGAGGCAGCTTTGCGGACGTGATTTGCCGGCTTTTCGGTGGCCAGTAGTTGCTCTACTTGATCGTAGTCGGGGATCGCTTCACACTTGGCAGCGGGGATATTTTGTGAAGGATCGACTTCCGCAAACACGGAAGTTCCAAAGTCAAAGCCAGGTTCAATGATAAATTGATGACCTTGATAGATAATATGGCCGAAAAAACCAGCCTTGCCCACCGTGAGCAGCATGCTGGCATTGGTTGCCCGGTCAATTCCGCGCCATGTTTTGATTTCACCGTGGTCTTGAAAATAGTCTCGAGTGAAGATCATATCCGATTCCAATACGGGAAAGGTTATCTGGTCGAGTTGATCCGTTCTCAACAAATCAAGGGTGTTTTGCTGATTGGCAAACGTGGCCTGACTTAGAACTCCCTCTTTAAAGTTGGCTTGTGAGTTTTCAATGAAATGGGAGATTAATGGGTTCGGTTTTTCGGCGAGGGCGTAGCCCGCAGAAAGGCATATTAGAATGAAGAGGAAAAATTTTTTCATAATGGACTTCCTTAACTGGTTCTTTTAGAGGCGTTGGAGGATGCTATGTCAGCTTAATTGATCATTAAAAACAGGACAGAAAAAGAGCGCCGGTAACAATCCCTTCACGCAACCGTTTAATTGCAAGCTCTATTATACCCTCTTTTCTAACTTGTGGCGAATTTAAGTCAAATTCCTGACTTGTACTCGCCGCGGATGAATCTCGCGGTCACGTAAAGGCATTTTCTTTATGGAAAAGACAAGAGCATTCACCTTTTTTAGAAATTCCTGTATAATGATTTCTTTAGTTTGGATTTATATATGAGATAAAAAATACAAATAAATCATTAAAGGGAATAAACCTAGAGGTGAAGAAATGAAAAAAAAGCTTATCCAATGTATCTTGGGACTGGGGTTTGTTCTCACTGCGATGCCGACATTGGCGCAACAGACGTCAACTATTGCCGGTAAAGTCAGCAGTGATGATGGAACCGCCCTGCCCGGTGTTGTTGTCAATCTTGAATCAGATCGCCTTCAGGGCACGCGTTCAAGCGTTTCCAGGGAAGATGGCTCTTTCCTGTTCAAATTGCTGCCCCCGGGAACCTATACCCTCACTGCCTCCATGGCAGGTATGAAAACGTTTAAAAAGACAATTAATGTAGGTCTCGGTCAGACCAACAGACCGAGGGTTGTCTTGTCTGCGGAAGAAATTGAAGAGGCCATGGTTGTCACAGCCTCAGCAAAGGAATCCATTACCGATACCACTGAAGTGGGCACCAACGTCGATTTCGAAGAGGTTGATGAACTGCCAGCCGGCCGATCAATCAACTCCGTTGTTTCCCTGTCTCCCGGTGTTACCAATGGCGGGCCCAGTGGCAACATCCAGATTTCCGGTGGCCAGAGTTTTGAGAACCTTTTCATGATTAACGGTGTTGTTGTCAACGAAAACGTTCGCGGTCAGCCTCACCAGGCCTATGTCGAAGATGCCATTCAGGAAGTTTCGGTTCTCACTGGAGCCATTTCCGCTGAATACGGCAACTTCACAGGTGGTGTTGTCAACACCATCACCAAATCCGGCGGCAACGAATTCAGCGGCAGCTTCCGCGCTCACTTCGACAATGATGCCTGGATGGCCAAAAGGCCCAATTCAAATTCTCAACCTGAAAGCAACCTCAATCACGTCGAGTCCTTTACTTTGGGTGGTCCCATTCTCAAGGATAGACTGTGGTTCTTTACTTCAGGAAGAAAGAGAGACGACGAAACAGAAAATTACATTCCAAAGATCCAGCCAATGACCAATCGTCAAGTTCGCTATGTCAACCGTTTGGGCTACGAGCTGGCTGAAGACCAAACGACGCCAGACGAACAGTACTGGCCTCATACCATCGAGAACGAGCGTATTGAAATTAAGTTGACCGGTCTGATCGGCACCGATCACACCATCGTCGGTTCTTACTTATTCGCCAATACAGACGAATACAATAACATGCAAAGAACGGCTCTGCACCCCAGAGCAGTCGATCCTTTTAGATCCATGCCCAATACCCTCATGTCCATCAACTATCGCGGCATTATCACTCCTGAGCTGACCATCGATGCCCTTTACTCCCAAAAGCAATTTACTTTTGAAAAGAGTGGCGGCGATGACTACACACTCAGCGGTGGTACGCCCATCATTTATGCCGGCCTTAACCTGGGTGCACCCATGTTCAGTGAAATTACTGACGAAGAAAGAGATAACGAGACTTTAAGTTTGAAATTCTCCTACTATCTCTCCACCGAAAATTGGGGATCACATGATATCGTAGCCGGTGCCACCCAGTTAACTGAAATTTTAAAAGCCGATAACCACCAGTCCGGTTCCGATTGGACTTCTTACGCCAGTTACGTCTATTTTGACGACAACAACGAGCCCATTCCCCTGTTCCTGGCGGATGGCGGTTCTTATATCTACTATTGGCCCATTCTGAAATCGTCACAGGGCAGTGATTTCAAGTCACAGGCTCTTTTTATCAACGACTCCTGGGTTTTGAACGACAATTGGAGATTTAGCCTGGGTCTGAGATACGATAAAAACAACACCAAAGCTCAAGATGGTACGTTGCTGTCCGACTCAGACATGATCAGCCCCCGCATGGCGGTAACGTATGACTTTTTCGGCGATGGACGCCACAATGTAGCGGCAAGCTTTGGCCGATATGTTGCCAAAATTGCCAATGTTGCCGATGGGCTCAGTGCTGCCGGAACACCCGCCATTATTGGATGGACGTATGCCGGTGAGATTACAGATAACCTGGGAGACCTTTTCAATTGGTTTGAAACAACCTACGGTGTGAATCTGGCAGATGGCCAAGGCGCTCTTTTCCAATCAGGAGCCCTCAAGTATGCAAGACAAGTTACCATTCCCGGTGGCACCACGCTTCTACCTGAAACGCTGGAATCACCTCTTGTGGACGAATACACCATTGGTTACAGTGCCAAGCTGGGCAACCGCGGTGTTCTCAGACTTGATTACGTTCACAGGGAATACGACAAATTCTACGTAGATCGAGTGGTTCAGGGAACAGATCCCGTTGAAATTCCCGGTACCGGCGATTTTGATGACAACGGTCAAATGATTCCCGGCACAGGAGATTTCACCGACATGAGAATTATGGATAACTCGGACGGTGAATACACCCGGGAATACGATTCCGTTCAAACTCAATTCCAGTTTAATTGGGATGATAAGTGGAATGCGGGTATGAACTACACATGGTCTCAACTCACAGGTAATATCGTTGGGGAAACAAGGGGCTCAGGTTCCATCTCTTCCTCTTCCAACACCACCTATGTTGAGATTAAAGACTATGAAAATTATAACCCACCAAGATATCTCAGTGGTGATATGAGGCATAAAGTCGATATGTGGGTAGGCTATGATTTGGGCACCTCTTTTGGTGACTTCAACTTCAGTGCGCTTTACAAATTCCAGTCGGCTCCAGTTAGCGAAGGGTACTATCTCACCTGGTCTATCTCTCGCAATGGTCCCAGCTGGGAAGACTTTGGTCTGGTTGACCCCGCCTCCCTTGGTTATCTCAAACCACCAGATTCCGTTTCTTATTTTGTAAAAGATCGCGATCGTTTTACAGCTAATGACTTTAGCCGAATCGATTTGGCCATCAACTACTCACTGCAAATTAAGCGCGTTGAGTTCTTCATTGAGTTTGAAGTGTTCAATCTTTTCAATCAGAGTGTCTACCTTGGATCACAACCCAATGTTTCCGTCGACACATCGACTGTCAACCCCAACGAATGGTTTAATGTGTATACCGAAGAACCCATTGAAGGTGTTCACTACATCATTTCCAACGATAATGTACAGCGGCCTCCTACCGGCTTCCAAACACCAAGATGGTATCAGTTCGACGTAGGGTTTAAATTCTAATTCAACAAATGACACAAGAAAAAAAGGGGAGCCGTATGGGCTCCCTTTTTTTTGGGATAAAAACTCCGAAAAAGGGGTGTTACAAAGACACGGTGACAACAGCCGCGATTACAAATGCTGTTATATCTGTCAATCGCAAGAAAAGGCTATCGTGAATGAGGTTCAACTGTTGCAGTTGCAACAGGCAGCCTTAAACTTCTATTCCCAAAATCAGCACATCATCATCAGCTTTGCCTAATTTCTCTTCCAGCGAGGCGTTCACTTCAATGATTGCCTCCTGAATGCTCAAGTCAGATGTCTTTTCAATCGCCTCCGGGGCGTGAATTAAATCGTCAGCCCAAACCGTCTGGTTCTTTTCTCTTTCTATGATACCATCGGAATACATGAAGAAGCGGTCTCCTGGCTGAACTTTCAGGACACGTTGTCCAAATGCAACATTTTCAAAACAGCCTAGAACATCTCCATCGTTAGAAATTAATTGTGGCTTTTCACCTTTAGGTACGTAAATAACAGGTGGGTGTGCCATGTTAACGAGCTTTGCTCGATTCAGTTTCCTGTTGAGTTCAAGGTAACTGGCTGTCAGATATTTTCCAGAGGGCATGGTGTCTTTAAGGACGCCATTCACCAACATCATCGCTTGAATAGGAGAATAGACGATTTTACAGTTTTGGCGTAAGAGGGCTTTCAGTGCGGGTGTCACAAAACTGGTGCCAATATCGTGCCCTGAAACATCCCCAACAAAAAAACCGAAAATACCCGAAGCCAACTGAATGACATCGTAGAAATCACCGCCTGCTTCGTTAAGGCTTTCATAAAGTACTCCAAAACCGGCTTCAGGCAATTGTTCAGGCTTTATGAGAATAACATCTTGCGCTTTTTTTAATTGCTCCAAACTCTTGGCTTGATCACTGATGATGATTTTTGTCGCCATTCCCAGCTGAATATGCACACGTGCTCTGGCTCTAATCTCGTAAACATTGAAAGGTTTGGTGATGTAGTCAACGGCTCCTAGCTCGAACCCTTTGAGTTTGGATTGAAGATCTTCCTTGGCAGTTATAAAAATGACGGGAATATTGGCCGTTGATGAGTTTTCTTTTAACTGCTTGATAGTTTGATAGCCGTCCTGACCCGGCATGACAATGTCCAGCAGAATGAGATCAGGCTGTTCTTTTTGAGCCAGCTCGACTCCCGCTGCTCCATTTTGAGCCCAGATGGTTTCATATCCTGCATTTCCAAGACCATGCCGCAGAATAATGATGTTTTGCATCATATCATCGACAATTAGAATTTTATGAGCCGTCATTAGTTACCCTCAATCTCTATATTTTTAACACAAGAGATTATTAAGCCTAAGCTATTCTATTCCACTATCCACCTCAAATTGAAGAAAAAACAAGTCGTTTGCACTTTTTTCTCTCTTTTTTTTGCTCCTAAAGCAGTTCGAATCGACAGTTTTGTTTTTTTATCGAACAAAATCCTTTTTAGTCCGTGTTTCTGTGTGATTTTTTAAGACACTTTACTGTGTCGTTTTGCGTAAGTCCGCACGGTCGCTTCAGATGTTTTTTAGAACTCCCATAAGGCTGGATGCCATTGATTTGGAAAAGAGCCATTCCATCTATCCCGATTTCAGTGTGATCATGAATCTTGATCTGGAACCATTACAAAAAAACCTCAATGATATTAAAAGCAGCTATGAATGAAGGTGGAGCAGGCAAGAGTTGGGCGTAAAAAAACACTTCACTTTATATATCGGCTCAAAAGCCAACTATTTTTGTTGTTGGTCTTGTTCTCCAGAATATTGAACAGGTGCCTGCCTGCTTTGTTACGGGTTGATATGCCGAACGACATTCCAAGTATCATAAAATCATCTCATTACACTTGCAGTGACAGGGGTTGTTTTACTGAAACTTATGCTAAAAGACAATGAAGCTCTGTCGATTGACTTTTTTATGCAATCGTAGGATGATTTGTTCAAGGAGGACTTCATGGAATTGACACTTAGAGCCGCAGATGATCTTCACATACACTTGAGGCGGGACGAGCGAACACCTGTTGTGATGAAGTCTCTTGGTAAAGGCGGTACAGCGAGAGCTTTGGTCATGCCAAACACGCAGCCAGCAATTGCCACAGGTGAAGAAGCCAGGATTTACAGGGACTATTTATATCAATTCAACAGCGATTGCGAACTATTGATGACCATTAAACTCAGTCCAAATACAACACCGCAACATATTCTTGACGCCGTATCTGAAGGGGTTCTTGCCGGGAAACAGTACCCGGATGGTGTGACGACCAATTCGGAAAACGGGGTCCGGAATGTGAAGGATCTCTTTCCCATTTATGAAATCATGCAGGAAACAGATATGGTTCTCTCTCTTCATGGTGAAGTACCCGGTGTTTTTGTGATGGATGCCGAGTCCGCCTTTTTGAACGATCTCAAACTGATTCACGATAATTTTCCCAGGTTGAGAATCGTTCTTGAGCATATAAGCACTAAAGATGCTGTCGATACCGTTAAAAATATGGGGCCAAATGTAGCAGCAACGATTACAGATCATCATCTTGCTATTACACTTCAGGATGTCGTAGGGACCAGATTACAACCCCATCACTTCTGTATGCCCGTGGCCAAACGGCCGGAGGACCGTCAGGCGCTCATCGATATTGTCAAAAGCGGTCATCCTTCCTTTTTTTCAGGTACCGACTCAGCCCCTCATTTAAAAGAGACGAAGGAAAGTGCTTGCGGTTGTGCAGGTGTTTTTACTTCTTCAATTCACATGCCGTTATTGGCGCATCTTTTCAATGCTGAATCGATGTTGGACCGGCTTGAAAATTTTACAGCCTTGTTTGGCGCAGAGTTCTATCGACTCGAGAGGAACAGTCAAGAGATCACATTGATTAAGAAACCCCTTATCGTGGCCCGGGAAGAAGGGGGTATCGTTCCCTTTTGGTTTGGAAGGACACTGGATTTTAGTCTTTATCAGTAAAAATAGAGCGTTTTCCCGTTACAGCGTAAAGAGTTTCTCAAGGATTTTCTGGCATGGGTAAGCTGTATCCTTTACAACAATTGTGTTATAGTAATAAACAGTCTAATTCAGGCCAAGTAATGAGGGGCAAGATGATAAAACTGGACTCTGAAAGATATCTTTTTGAAAAGTAAGGAGTTACTATGAATACTGATCGGTGGCTCATTTATCTGTTCGTTGTACTGGGTTTGCTTTGGAATTGCTCCAAGGAATCTGACCAGCAGTTTCTCAATCATATCCAAAAGGTTATGAACAAAATTAAGGCCGCGGAAGAACAGCTGGCACAAAACGATCCCGGTGCAAGCGGTGATCTAAAAAGGTGGCGCCAAGCCCTGAAAGAAGCGGAAAGGCTTTCCCTGGAAGGTAACGAAGTCGAAGCTCAAGAGCAACTGGGCCAGGTTGAAAATGAAGTTGTCGAACTGGTTGGCAATCGAAAAGAAAACATGCAGTTTGCTTATGTCACGGGCACGGTCACTCAGGGCGGCAAGCCTGTGAAGCAAGGGGAACCTGTGCTTGAGGAAAATACCGTCGAAGTCAAGACCAATTCACTGACTGAACTGAAGCTCTACAACGATTCCATGTTGACGTTGCTGCCCAATTCAACGTTGAAAATCATCCAAATTCGCCCCTGGGGTCGAAGTTTTATCTGTGAATTGGTTAAAGGTGCCGTGGTTTACGAACAGAAAGGCAAGATGACAAAATTCTATTTAAAAGCGGGTTCCCGTGAATTTGACCAAGCTTCGGAAAATGAATTTGAAGTGTGCTTGAGAAAAACGGATGAGGGTTACGTTATCCCAAATAAAACCGATGTAAACCTGGTTTTTGAAGGGCAAAGAGAAAAAGTGCGTTTTGGAGAGGGTTTCATCTGGAGTGGCGATATGACTGAACATGTTCAACCATTACCAGCACCTGAGATTATCCTGCCTTCAATGGAGCAAACTATTTTAGCGGTGAGAAATGAACGTGTAAAAGAGGTCACTTTCGAGTGGGAAAAAATTGAAGATGCGGCTTATTATCTCATGGATATTTTTACTGATGCAGGACTCAAGAAACCATGGAAGACCTCTCATAAAGTAACTCAAAACACAGAGAAAATAAAAGTGCCAGCCGGTGTTTTTTATTGGCGAGTCAAGGCGGTTTCCAAGGATCATTTTCCCGGGTACAGTTCGAAAGTAAGCTGGTTTTCTTTTGTCAATGAAGAACTGGAAAAGCAGAATCAGAAGGATGGTCCAGAATTGAAGAACGTCCAAATAGAGCTGTTAAATGACATGGCAATTGTTTCCGGACAAGTGGATGACAGCGTTTCGGTAAGCGTCAACCACACCAAAGCCGTTCGCACGATGGATGGCGGCTTCAAGGTTGTGTTAAGTCTTCAATTTGGAGAGCAGCAAATAACCATTGTAGCCACCGATAATGAAGGCGCCCAGACAATTAAGAGATATACTGTTAATTCCGATTTTTAACATGAATTGTTGTTTGAACTTAAAACACGAGGAGAGAATGTGTACCGATTAAAGAGATCAGATATAGAGGGATGGAATCTCTCCATCCGAACGACCTTACTACCTAAAGATACCAACTACCATGGAACCATTTTTGGCGGCGTGATTTTATCGCTAATCGATATTGCCGGAGCCATTGAGGCCCGCCGCTATTGTGATCAGCGGGTTGTCACAGTGAGTATGAACGAGGTCGTCTTCAAGGAACCTGTCTTTGTGGGTGACCTCATCAGTTTCTACACCCGCATCATCAGAATAGGACGAACATCCATCACGGTAGATGTTTTTGTCATCGCCACAAGAGAAACTCAGTCCAGAAAGCGACTACCTGTAACGGAAGCCACCGTTACCTATGTTGCCATTGATGAAAACAGAGATCCATCATCTATCGTAGTTTGTCAAAACGAGGATGACCCTCCCGCTCTTGCTCTTGAAAGCGAAAAAAACTAGAGAGCTTTTCCTGCAAGACGACGCTGCAACCGCTTGGTCAGAGGCGTTTGCATTCGCAATGCAGCTGCTTCTATGTTGACGCGGAGCTAAGAGCATAATAGACTGTTGCCATTCTGCAAACGAGGTTCAAATTTGTTTGGTTTATTTGCAAAAAAGGATGTAACAAAAGCGATTGGCAAAATCGAGAAGCTCTTTGAGAAGGGCTATAAAGGCAAGGCCATCGAGAAAGCGGAAGCTCTTGAGAAAGATGCCAATGAGTCTGAGCTCTCGACAATTAGAGGTCTAAAGCGGCAAATAGAGGCTTCTCTCATTGACGAGTACTTATCCAAGGCGGATGCCATGGTGAAGAAAGGCTGTACCGATGAGGCCATTGAATGGATGGACATGGCGCTCGATTACATTTCAGATCCTCATCAAAAAAAGGAAGTGGAAAACCAAATTCAACAGCTCAGTGTCCTGGAAGAGGAGGAAGACCAGCCGGAATCCGAAGTCGCTCCTGAGGAAATGCCAACTGAAGCGCAAGATAGAGACGCTTACTTTGAAACTTTGATCAATATGCTGAAAGACGAATATCTTGAATCCTGCCAGGCATTGCCTGAAGCGTTTCAGCAAGCGTATGTTCTTTCTCATTCCGGTCAGTACAGGAAGGCTTTGGAACTGTTAAACAGCTTGAGTGTGGAAGGCGATCCTGTTCCCATGATTGAATTTGAAAAAGCCCGTTGCCTGATGGCGCTGGAGGCATATGGAGAAGCTCGAACTGTCTGTGAACAGGTGTGGGATGAGTTTGGCAATGAAAGCATCGATCTGGCAGAAGCCGTGTCAATTCCAGTGCTATGGACGGAGTGCTGTCTTCAGCAAAAAGACCCGGTGGCAATTATAGAAAAGGTAGGGGAATTGGCCGCTCCGAGAAAGGGCAATCCCGCTCTAACCCTGTTGGTTTCCTTTGCCTTTGAAATGGACGAACAGTTTGAAGAAGCGGTCGATCTCCTCTCGCGAGCCATCCGGCGTTTCGATGATCCCAACTTCAGTTATCATCTGGCTCGTATTTTAAACGATCAGGGTGAGTGGGAGAATGCGGCACAGGTGCTGGAAAGTGCCATTACGCCCAGTTGTTCCGGATCCTGCTACGGACCTCCCCTGCACTTTCCATCCCTTCATATGTTAATTGGAATCTACTTGACCGATGATCGGGCTCTGGAAGCTGCCGGGAAGCTGTTAAACGAAGGGGACAAAAAGCTCATGGGCCGCAAGTCTAAAGAACACTTGCTCTTGTGGTCCGCTTACCATGAAAAAACAGGGAATACGGAATGGGCTGCAAAAGCCAGAACCATGGCAGAATCCGCAGCCAGCGGCATTGGTTCCGGTGACACACCTCAAATCGAGGCAGGCGATCAGGCGGTTCTTTGACATCGCGGTGCCAATGGAGCCTTCAGACTTGAAGTGAAGCTGTGCTTTTTTTGGAACCAATGTGCTCTTAAAAAATCTCGAACATCATGATGCCAGCAGTTGCTTGGGCACAATGCCTAAGCCCTGCCTGAGAATCTGCCAACTGGTTTTATTCCACTTGATAACGGTCGAGGCACCCAGCATGTGGGTTTCTTCTTCAATAAGACCCACCTGAAAAAACTCGGCCACTTTTCGAGCCTCCTCCAGACAAGTAGCCGGCGCTTGACCTGTTAAATTGAGTGAAGTGGTAATCAGCGGCACTCCTGCAGCTCGCACCAGGTTAATCAGTTTCGGATAATCGGGAATACGACAGCCGAGGTAGAGGTCGTCACTCGCCAAGTGTTTGAGACTCGGTTCCTTGAGCGGCAAAACCAGAGTAAAAGGGCCAGGCAGTATGGTGTGCCAACCCTTGGGAACCTCTACCAGACTTTCAAGATCTTCCGGAGTGGTCACAACCGAAGCAACTGGTTTCCGGCTTTCGCCTTTTAAGGCAAGGGTTTGCATGCTCAAGTCCAGCCAGTCGGCTCGACATCCAAGACCCCAAAGTGTATCTGTGGGGTAGGCGAAAATGCCGCCGCCCTGCATGTAGGAAACAGCATCGACCCAGGTTAGGGAAGTATGGTGTCGGTTTTTCGTTTCTTTCATGGTCTACCCTTGAAAACAATGTCTTTATTTTTTCAATTCTCCTGGGTTATGATACCACACTGCGGAGCGCCTGTAGCTCAGCTGGATAGAGCAATCGCCTCCTAAGCGATAGGTCAGGGGTTCGAATCCCTTCAGGCGCACCAGTTTATAGTGAGTATGAAACCAGGCCAGAAGAAATTCAGGTTATTGGGCCGGTTCGACATATTTTCCCGGAGCTTGGGGCAGAGCATCGAGATGAGGCTTTTTAATTGGCTGTTTAAAACAGAAAAAAACATAACAACGCATGAGATAAAAAAAGAACCAGTTTCAACGTCAAAGAAGAAAAAAAAAGATAAAGACCCACCGCCTCCGCTTGATTGGGCTAAATCTGAGGCCCATATTCACTTACTCACAGAATTTACTTTTGGTAAAAAGCGAAACGAATTCAGGAGTCAAAAGTGTTGGAATAGAGTATTAGGAGAGCCTTTATATCAAGCCGTTGAAAGATTTATCAATGAGAGAGTTATCACACTGATCAGTCTTCCTGACAGACTTGACTACCTATACAGTGTAGTAGATTTAAAACCGCTATTGAGAGAGAGAAACCTAAAGCTCTCTGGAAGAAAAAAAGAACTAATTGAAAGACTTATCGAAGCAGATTTAGGCATGATGGAGAAACTTTCAAGAAAATGTAAAATCTACAAAACAGCAGATGAGTATACAAACCTAATTGAAAAATATTTAAAAAACATAGATGAAAGACGCCAGTCAGCGGAAAGAGCTTGCAAGGAATTAATTAAAGAACAAGATTTTGAAGGGGCGGCAAAAAAGGTAGACGATTTCGAATCATCCCTAGTCAAGAATAAAGTGGATTCTTTTGGCTTCGGCATATCTCGAATATCGCAAAGTAAAATATTATCCAGCATGTGGTCCCTTACACCTAAACTGCTAAGACATATCAATGACGAGAAATTGAAGACCATTAGGATTGCTGCCATCATGATGGAATTATGGGGTGAAAGGCATGTTTTTAAGTGGTTACCCGAGAGTTTTTCTGTTGAATCTCATTTAGAGGTTGATGCAATTGCGCGAATGCTTTTGTTTCACGCAAGACACGTGGATAATTTAAATTCATATAAGAGAGACAATTTTATGAACAAACGTCTTTGGATCGATGTAGTGGGTGATTCGATGACATGTGAAGCGTGTCGAAAACTTGACGGAAAAAGTTACACGCCGGAGAAAATGATTGAGCTGCCTTACGAGAAATGTACTTGCCCAATGGGTTGCAGATGTCACTTCATTAGTTTAGAAGAAGGGGAAAAACTAAGAAGTAATTTAAGTTAAAAAAGCTTCAATGCTGTAACGAATCTTCCGGGAGATTGCGGGTATTGATTCGACTGTCAATTTTGAAACTAAAAAAAACTTACGCCGGGCTTCTTGGTTTTGTTTTAGTGGGCACACCTCAAAACATTTTAACTCAATGACTTAACCATAACCCAAAAGATAGCAGGTTTTTTCGTCATTGCAAGCCAAAACTGTCATTATTAGTAGCTGTGCACCCACTAACAAATACAGGCTAAAACACGAATAAAATATACTAATTAAACATTTTATGTCGTTTTTTTAAGGTGTTTATTCCGGAAGAGTCGTTATATGTGCAACAATTCCCGTCACGCCTCTGACTCAAGCGCACCAGGACAGGGCGGTTTTTTTATGACACATTTCAATAAGCCTGCCTTCTCAATTGATGCTCAAGTTGAGAAATTAAAGAAAAAGGGTTTGTCTGTTGACTAAGCATGACTTACTGCTTATGTTGATAAGCAGGATGTCAATATCCTGATAGAAACTGACTTCTCCGTTCGTGATTGATTAAGAGTGCACAAGATGTACCACGAGCGGAGATAGTCTTTTATGGGGTCATTTTGGGTAAATATGCGCTTTTAATTGATGGAGGTTTCCTGATTCGCAAACTCACAACAAGGAACCGTTTCCCAGAAGCAGACCAGATTGAAGCCTTCGCAAGAAAAGTATGTGATGATTCTAGATTTGCTGTTCACGAACTTTTGTGAATTTATTTTTATCACGCTGAACGATATACTGGGAAAATGAAGAACCCAATATCGCGAAAAGAAATTAATTACGCTGATACTCCAACATATGCAAACCATAAAAGGTTAATTGACAACCTTGAACTAAGGCATAATTTTGCCATTAGATTGGGTGAAATAAATGCTAGGTCATGGAGGCTTGGTTCAAAGGCGGCTAAAGATATTTTCAGTAATCCCAGGGAGGTGGAGGCACAAGACCTTGTGCCTGTGATTGAACAAAAAGGCGTTGATTTAAGAATCGCATTGGATATCTCAAGGTTATCGCTTTACCATCTCGTTGAAAGCATCATCGTGGTAACAGGGGACAGCGATTTTATTCCGGCTTTTAAGTTCGCAAGACGCGAGGGCATTAGAATATACTTAGCAACTCTAAATCATGGGGTAAAAAGAGATTTAAAGGTTCATGTCGACGTTTTGTTAGACAATATCACAGTGGGTGAAGATTAGAACCCTAAAAGTTCTATCAATCCACATCTTGGCGGCAGTTGCCATGTATCTGATCACAACCATCGTACAGGTCGGGTCCGAGATTTTGTTTTTTCTTATACCTAAATCCTGAAAAGTGCTGCATTTAGGTCATAAAAAAAGCGCTCACTCTTTTCTCTCTTAGACCTCGATAGAACGGGATGGTATGATGGAAGACATCAATCAGAGGAGCATCTTGAATGACGAAGCTTTATGAAATCCTAACCTATCTGGATTCTATCATTGGAGGATCAGCCTGGTTTGTCTTTCTCTTGTTGGGAACAGGGCTGTTTTTTACGCTCTATTTGGGTTTTCCCCAAATCAGGTATTTTAAACGCGCCCTTAGAATCGTTACAGGGTTTTATGACAAAGAGGGCGATGAAGGGGATACGTCTCACTTTCAGGCACTGGCAACGGCCTTGTCGGGAACGGTGGGAACGGGAAATATTGGCGGAGTCGCCCTGGCCATTCATTTGGGCGGTCCTGCGGCGCTTTTCTGGATGTTGGTTACGGCTTTCCTGGGCATGACGACGAAATTTGTCGAAGTCACCCTTTCTCACAAGTACAGAGAAAAAGACGAAGACGGTCTGATCGCCGGCGGGCCAATGTACTACATGAAAAACAAATTAAATATGAAGTGGCTTGCGGTTATTTTTTCGATTGCCACGGTTATTTCATCTTTTGGAACCGGCTGTCTTCCCCAGGTGAACAACATAGCGAACTCGGTTTTAACGACATTTGGCATCACTCCCTGGATTACCGGAATTGTCTTATCCGTGGTACTCGCTTTTGTCATCATCGGCGGAATTCACAGAATAGCCAAGGTCACCGAGAAGCTCGTTCCAACCATGGCAATGATTTACATCATTGGCGGCATTGGCGTGATTGTCTACAACTACGAAAACATCATCCCATCCATTATTGCCATATTTGCGGATGTGTTCACGGGCACCTCCGCTACCGGAGGTTTTTTGGGAGCGGGTTTTGCCTATGCCTTCAACAGAGGGGTTAACAGAGGCCTTTTTTCAAACGAAGCCGGACAGGGTTCAGCTCCAATTGCTCACGCGGCCGCCAAGGCGCATGAGCCTGTTTCAGAGGGAATGGTCGCCATTTTAGAACCCTTTATTGACACCATCGTTATCTGTTTCCTCACGGGATTAATTCTACTCTCTTCCGGTGTGTGGAAGGAAAAGTTTGAAAACACCTTTCATCTTGCCGATATGTCCATTGTTCAGGGAACCTATTCTGATAACAACCAAGCAGACAAAGAGCTGCTCAGCAACCACGTTTTAAATCTAGAGCAATTGACACTTTTTTCAGGAAACCTCAACGTGAAAGAGGGAAGCATTGCAACGAAAGACATCACCATCATGCATGCCAGGTCCATTGCAGAGGATGTCCGTGTCAAAAACGGCGAGGATCTTTTCACTGGAAGCATTCAAATTGTGGATGGCAATCCGGTTTTAGATCAAGGCAGGAGCATTCAGTTTATCGGAAAATCGCTCTTGCACAGCGCCCCGTTGACAACGGTGGCCTTTGGCAAGGGTATCTTTGGCGATTACGGCAAATACATTGTTTCCATCGGCCTCTTGCTGTTTGCTTTTTCGACTGCCATATCGTGGTCCTACTATGGCGACAGGGCAATGACCTTTTTATTGGGAACAAAATCGGTCATCTATTTCCGCCTGGTCTACGTTGTGGGGTTCTTTCTTGCTTCGTTTACGGATACAAGCATTATCTGGGTGTTTTCCGGTATTACGGTTGCTTTTATGACCATACCCAACCTGTTTGGCATCCTGATGCTGCACAAAGACATGAAAACCACCCTAACAACATACTGGGAGGAATACGGGGATTCACTGGAGGAGTAAAAGAGACAGGTGCATCCACCTTGTCGTGAGGGGAGTGACCTTTCTTTTTGCCACCTTTTTTTCATAGGCTGACCGGTTTCAATTCACGCTCCCGCGAAGGGAGCGACTGTGCTATGCTTAACTTATTGAAAACAAAAGTTAAACGTGAATAGATTCGTTAACCTTTTTTATACTCGCTATAAATTGCATGGCATTGTCAAAAAGGTGTACACATTTGATGGGTAGTGTTTGAATTTCATCGAAGACAATCACCGAATTGGCAAGATTGTGAAGTCTTCGGGCTCCCCGTGTTCCTCCTCCAAACAGGACTTCCAGAAATTGCACCATCGTAGTGAAAATAACGGGCGCGTTCCAGTTTTCTGTAGGAAGTTTCGATTGCCATGTTTGATGCTCCGGCAAGAGATCAATGAAGATGATGTCGGGGATCAAAATCCATTGCGCGGAACAGCGTATTTAAAGATATAAATCACCCGTAATAAATGGTATTTTATGCGAATGTCTGTGTCTGGGTGGGTTGTCGATGAGTAAAACAGGCCGTAATGAACCGTGTCCGTGCGGCAGCGGCAAAAAGTACAAAAAATGCTGTCTTGGAAAGGTGGTTTCTTTTTCCTCCAAAGGCGATCAAGAAAACGTAGGGGGTGTTGAGCCTTCGCTACAGGGTGATCTTGTTTCGCTGCCTGAATTTAAGGCCTTGCAGAGTTTAGCGGAATCCTTACCTCCGGGAGTGGATTTAGACGAACTTACAGATATGTTGCGGATGTATGAATCTGATATTCCAGACACGCTTTTGAATGATTTCCTTCATGAAAAAGAAGGCTCTTTGGAACACCGTGATTTGAGACATAACATAACAATGAAAGACCCGTTAAGTTGCATCCTGCTGGGAAGGCGCCTGAAGGAAGGCAGCTTACTTCAGCAAATGCTGAATAAAAGCAGAGCTCTTAAACTGGAACACTTTGCGGAACATTCCGAAGATTTGTTTCTAAACAGCCTTCACTTGAAGAGGGGCGAAAAGCAACGTATCAGTCGCAATTTGGCCGCTTTTAAAAAAAAGGTCATTACAATAGGTTCGGCTTGCAATGGGCTCTCAGGGCTTTTCACACTCACTTTTCAAATTGATAAAACAACAGAAATCATTTTTTCCATTGACTTAAAGGGGCACCTGGCGGTCGATGAGAATTCCTCTTCATTTGAAATAGGGTATTATGTCTATCTGGCATTTTTCTTACGGGTTCTGTTTAACAGGGAAAAAGTTCACATGGACGGTCCGGTAGATGAGATTCGCGAGGTTCTGTTGACTCGCTTGCCAGAGCATGTTCTACCCGGAGAAACCAGAGTAAGTATGACCCAATTCCTGGCTTTCTCTTCGGATGTCAATCAATTGCTTTTGCATAACCCCAACTTCAAGGCAAAGAAGAAACTCGACCCGTTTCCGCTGAAACCGTCTACTCGCCATTCAAATATAATTCACTCTATTGTCTATTACAAAAATGAGCTCAACACTTACCTGCACTCAAACAGGTATACTTTTACAGGGCATACGCCCATACAGAAGAAAGTGATTTTTCAGTTCAGTAACGGTAAGAGCCTCTATTTTTCAGAGCTTTTAGATCATCCATATTCCGCTCTTCTTCACGTCGATTTATGGCCGAAGTCCCCAAGTGAAGTTGAAAATGTTCATTCCGTAGTGCTTAAACTGAATAATGAATGGAGTTATAGGGATTCTCCCGAATGGAAGCAGAAACGCTTTCTCAACCGATTGATTGAGCGCAATTTTGAGCTTGCAACACCCTATCCCTTTTTTCTGGTTCCCGAACCCTCTTTAGAGGCCACTGTATTAGGGTATAAATATATTTTTGATATGACACCTCAAAAAATGTATACGGCCCTTCCCGTTAAAGGCCTGGATTTCAGCAAATCTTTTTACTCCCTTAAACTCGATCCCCCTTACCTGGCCCTGATCCAGGACGAAAGGGCAGGTATGCCCAAAGATGTGAAAACCCTGATTCCTATTAACGATTCTCTTTATTACGTTCCTAAAACCAAATTCATCCTTCAAGTGGACACGCGGTCTATTAAAGATCGAGTGGACCTTCTGTCCACAAGTTTTTATGAATGCAAGCATCAAATACCTCGAGCCGTCACCACTTTTGTTGCCGAATTTCATGGCAATCACGTCCTCAACAGAAACGGCCTGACTTGGGATCTTGAGAGGTTATTCAATCTGAACAACAAAAACCATTCCTTGGAAATTGACATTAGTGACAGAATCGGCGAAGGGGAGTATCGCGGTTTGGAAATTTGCTGTGACAGCAACCAATTTGATCAATACCAAGAGGTTACAATAAAGGCCATCGTCAATTTCCCCAAGTTGCAAGCGATTGCCAAACACGATGAGATGGCTGATATGGAAGTCGTTTTTCGCGAGTCTCTTAAAAAGGGTCTTGGTGGTGCCTACTACTCATCCAATTCCAAAATAGCAGTCAGGTCCAATCCCGAAAAGCGCAAAATTGAATTGATGCTCTATCGTCATCAGGGCTTGGCGGCAAGCCTTTTTATGATTGTAAAAGATTTGGAACAAAAGGGCGTTATTTCAGGGAATATGGAAACGGAACAGTTTATCAAATGCGTTCGAAAAGAGCTCGATCCAATTATCTATTTGATCATAACGGGTCTACCGCCTGCCCCTACGGGAAAAGTGAATTTGAAACCCTTTATCTCAAACCAGTTCACTTCGAGATTGAAGCAGTTTCTGGACTCGGTCTACTCGGTCTTGTTTGTTGACAATGCAAGAACATGGTTCTTTCTTTCCCCCACAGATTGGGGTTATGCCTATCTCCAGAAGGCGGTGCGAGAAAAGTTGTATTTCCTGGCGCACATTCTTTTGTTAAATGGAAAACCCGGTCAACCGCCTCAAAGCAAGGCAAAGGGAATTGTCATAGACGATATGTCAGAAGCTTATTTTCGCGCGCCTGACGCTCTTGTGAACACCCTTGCGTATTTTTCAAATACCGGGCACAAAGTTCTGTTGAATGGTAAACCTGTCGAGCGTTTTTCATCCAGTGAGCTCGATGTTCAAATGTTGCTGACTGATTCAGAGGAATCTCAAAACTGGTTCGAGCTCAATCCTGAAATCTTTTTCAATGGGAAAAAACTGAACAGAAACACCGTTATGAACCTGAAATCCAAGCAACCCATTCTCTACAGAGGAACATACTATCTCATCGATCGCAAGACGGTTTCCCCGCTGGACTGGTTGACCTATTTCTGGGAACAGTTACAGACCGGCAATTCAAAATCCACCGCGTCCTCCCGAAAAATTGTCCAAGTACCCCGGTCCCAGTTTCTCGAACTGTTTGCCCTTAAAACACTCGGTGTAAAAATGGTCGGTCCTCCCAGGTGGCAAAGCATTGAAGCCAACTTTGCGAAACTCTCTCAACGGAAAGCGGGTTTTGACAGCCAGGACGTTGCGCTGTTGAAAAAGTTGAACCTCCCGCTTCACTCTTTCCAGGAAACGGGTGTACTCTGGATGCGCAGCCTTTACGATCTCGCTCTCGGCGGCATACTTGCCGACGATATGGGGCTCGGGAAAACAGTTCAATCAATTGGGCTGCTGAAGAGCCTGGAACAGGAACATCGACTGGGTCAGTGCTTGATCGTGGTACCTACCTCGCTTGTCTACAACTGGCAAGCTGAACTGCAAAAGTTCGCGCCCGATCTGGATTACTGTGTGTTTCAGCCAAAAGATAAAAACAAACTTGCAGAAGAAAAGCCACCCATTCTTATTTGTACTTATGGATTGCTGACCAGACACAGCGATTTCTTTGAATCTGTCCAGTGGAATGTGGTCCTCTTTGACGAAGCACAGGCCTTGAAGAACATTAAGGCCAAACGCACTGGAACGATGCGGAAATTAAAGGCAAATTCCAAGTTCTGCCTCACCGGAACGCCTATGGAAAATCACTACGGAGAGTATTTTTCCCTGATCGACCTCGCGGCTCCCGGTGTTCTGGGTGAATACAAGACCTTCATGAAGACCTATTCGTTGAAGTCCAAAAGACCCAGTCATGAAGCGATTACTTTCCTGAGAAGAAAAACCGCACCGCTGGTGCTGAGAAGACATAAAAAAGACATTCTCGACCAACTTCCCGATAAAGTGGAAACTACCGTGTCACTTGACCTGGAAAAGGAACAAGCCAGAATATACAGAGACATCGCTACTGCGTGGAACAAGCGGGTCAGGGACGCCATTGATAAAAAAGGCGAAGCTCAATCCCAATTGGAAATGCTGACAGCTCTGCTGCGGTTGAGGCAGGTTTGCTCTTGCCCTTCCATTATTCCGGATATGGAATACAGGAAAATTCCTCCCAAGTTTGAATTGCTGATTGCGGAATTGCAGACGGTACTGGCAGAGGGTGCCAGTGCGGTTGTTTTCACCAACTTCAAAAAGACCCTGGATCAATTCCAGCATTTACTGGAAAAACACCAGTTGCCGGTTCTTCGTATATCGGGAGAAGTGCCCCGAAAAAAGCGGGTGGAAATTCTGGAGCAATTTGATACCAGTGCTGAACCTATGTTGCTGATGATGACCTTGAAAACAGGTGGAGTCGGGCTTAACCTCACCAAGGCCTCCTATGTCTTTCACCTGGAGCCCTGGTGGAACCCGCAAGTTGAATTTCAGGCCACCGACCGTGTTCACCGCATGGGACAGGACAAGAGTGTCAACGTTTATCGATTCATCATGCGGGAGACCATTGAGGAAAAAATTCAGACCCTGAAAGGGGTGAAAAAACACGCCTTTGATTCCCTCTTCCTCGACCCGGGCAGCCTTGAAGGGGTTTCAGATCTGGGAGTTCAGCAGGGGGAAAGCAAGGCTTTTGCCCACACAGGTCTTACAGCTGTGGACTTCGCGTACTTATTGGGTTGAAACAAAGGGGCTTTTAATGAAAGGTATCGGCAATACGCATGATAGCCAGCCGCGTTCCAACGGATCTTCCGGAAAAAAAGGCATGAAAATGCCATCTAATTATTTGAAATAATATATTTTATCCTTATTTTTCATATATTGAATGTAGCCACTAATTATTTGATTATTTGCTTGCATTAATTGTTTATGTGTGATATAAAGTGGTCACTATGTATGTTGATACCTCTACTGTTCATGGAAAAAAACGATCTTACACGCGACACCTTTTACGCACCTCTTTCAGGGAAAA
>PDUC01000032.1 GCA_002747255.1 Acidobacteriota bacterium
ATAAAAACCTCTAATGGATGAGCAGTGATGAATTTTAATATTAAATTGATATGACATTCTATCACGGTCCATTTCCATTTTCAAGGGCGAATTTGCCCCGTGTCGGTGACGTTTTTTAACGCATACACAATTGAAACGATTTTGAACTCACGGAAAATCCAGCTTTTGGCACTTCACACAGGTATAGAGAATGACGGCGAATTCGTCTTTTTAAAAAATATCAGGATTGGGAATCAGGTCATTTTTATGCCTGGCTTCTGAAAAGCCATGACCCTGATCAAAAAGGCAAAACAAAAGGTTTTTTTCTGTCCCGGCCCAAAAAAGCAGGGAGGATGACCATCTCGAAAAAACCCATAAAACATTTTTGAACTCCACCGGCCTAAATGAGATAATACTCAGATTGAAAGGGACGATTCAAGTTGCTGTGTTTTCCTGCCGGGAGGTGACCCATGCTGAGAAGAAATGTTTATCAATTACAGTTAGTGAATGGGGTAACGTCACTTTTAGCCGTATTTCTGTGTGTTTTTACAGTTCATTGCGCCGTTGACAGGGCCGTACAGCATGAGCGAAGAAGATTATCTCGACAATGGGATTTCGGCTCCGTTCACTTCAATGCGGATTTTCCATCAGCCAGACTGTCCGGATGCAGCGAGAAGGCGGGAAAATACATTCTGTCTATCTCACCTGAAACCGTTCCCATTAACCACAGTCCGTGGTACTGCTTCGCGGTTACTGCCGATACAAAGCGAGATATTCAAGTTGTATTGAAGTACACTTATTCCAGGCACCGATATTGGCCTAAGCTGAGCAGAGACGCCGAGAACTGGACGAAGCTCGAGCAAAGCAGAATGGTGCATAAAAAAGAAGGCCAGGAGGTTGAACTTCACTTAACTGTTGATGATCAGCCCACCTGGATCTCTGCCCAGCCCATATTTTCCAACGAGCACTACCGTCAGTTGAACAAGGAATATTTGAAGAATCGCTTTCTTGAGTCGCGTATTCTGGGATACTCGTTGGAAGGGAGGCCTATTGTCAAGCTGGAGACCTGTGACTGGAAGGGTGAAAAACCGGGCAATGTGGTCTTGATTGGTCGTCAGCACCCGCCGGAGACGACAGGCGCGCTGGGTATGGTCACTTTTATCAGAACTCTTTTAAAAGATACGGATTTGGCAAGGGCATTCCGTTCAAAATTCCGTCTGATTATCGTGCCCAATCTCAACCCGGATGGTGTGGCCCACGGTCATTGGCGAACCAATATGAACGGTGTTGATTTGAATCGCGACTGGGGGCCTTTCACGCAGCCTGAAACAAGGCTGATGCAAAGAGAGCTGTCACGATTCAAAGAAAACAGGGATGGGCAGCTTTATTTGGGTTTGGATTTTCACTCAACACGGTACAACCTCATTTACACCCAGGGTTTTGACATTCACACCGTACCTGAGGCGTTTGCGTTCAAATGGTACGATGCCATCATGGAACGCCTGCCCGAAGCGGATTTCTACCACGAACCCGTCCATTCACCGGGGAAGCCCATTTTTAAGTCTTATGTATACAGAGAGTTCGGTGCGCCAGGCGTGACGTATGAAATGGGCGATTGTTCCACAGTTGAAGAAATCGATCTGATAGCGACCGTCGCTGCCGAGGAGATGATGCGCCTTTTGATCGCGGAATTCAATCAAACCCGAAAATAGAAAGCATTCGCAACCCCCATCCGCGACAGGCAGTTTGCGGCAGAATCGTTTTTTTGCATGAGATGAAGGCATGACACAGCCCTTCGCTTTTTTCCATGTCCTTTCTGTGCATGGAAACAAATGCGAACAGGAGAGTCGCGTCTTTTGTGATCAGAGCGTGTTTTCACCGTTAACTAAAGCACCATCGCCTGCCAGTGTGAAATCGAGAAAAATCCATTACAAGGGACCTGGCTCGAGCGCAGGAAGTCAGGCAGAAACCTTTTTCGCATTTATTTATGTCACACAATGTGGAACCGCGGTTCTGAAAACAGTCTCCCTGTTCCTTTTTATGCCGAGAACTGATATTATGGTTGCAATGAAAAATGTTCTGGGTAACGGTTTAAAAAATCACCAAGGGATGGGAGAGAAACATGCATATTAACGATCTATTGAAACTGGCAACGGAGCGCAAGGCCAGCGATTTGCACCTCAAGGTGGGAAGCAACCCTATTATTCGTGTCGATGGTCATCTTATGCCCTTGACACAAGTCAATAGATTGATGCAGGAAGACACGGTCGCCATGGCTTTTTCCATATTAAACGGCCGTCAGAAACAGAAATTTAAAGAAAAGCACGAAATTGACGTGGCCTACTCTGTACCGGGACTGGGTCGCTTTCGCTGCAATATTTTTCAGCAGCGGAATACGGTTGGCATGGTTTTACGGGTTATTCCCGTCAGAATTCTAACCATCCGGGAACTGATGCTGCCTACTACCATAGAGAGCATTTGCAACGAACAGAGAGGCATGGTTCTGGTTACAGGAACAACCGGTTCGGGTAAATCAACCACGCTCGCGGGCATGATCGACCATATCAACGCCAGACGAACAGAACATATCATGACCATAGAAGATCCCATTGAATTCCTGCACCGCGACAAGAAATCCATCGTCAATCAGCGTGAAGTGGATGTGGATACACTCAGTTTTTCAAGTGCGCTCAGAAGCGCGCTCCGTCAGGATCCCGATGTTATTTTGGTCGGTGAGATGAGGGATCATGAGACCATTGAAACGGCTATCAATGCGGCAGAAACAGGGCACCTGGTCCTTTCCACTCTGCACACGCTCGACGCCACAGAAACGGTGAACCGAATTATTTCCGTTTTTCCTCCTCACCAGCAAAAACAGGTTCGGCTTCAATTGGGCGGTGTTCTGAAGGCGATTGTTTCCATGCGCCTGGTTCCCAAGGCCGACAACAGGGGCAGGGTGCCCGCGGTTGAACTGATGATCAACACCGCCTATATCAAGTCATGCATTGAAGAAAAAGAAAAAACCAAGCTCATCCACGATGCCATTGCAGCCGGTGCCTCGCAATACGGTATGCAGACATTCGACCAGTCGCTTTACTATCTGTGGCGGAACAAGCTCATTACTTACGAAGAAGCCATTAAAAGAGCCAGTAACCCCGATGACTTCAAACTTCGCATACAAGGTATTCAGTCTACCAGTGATCTTTCCAGAGAAGTTATGGAACAGTCTATTTCGGGTTCCAGTTCGTTTGATGAAAAAATAGTTGCTCAGAGCAGCGCCCCTTCCGGGAGAGTTGGTCATTCCACCACGGGCAGTGAGTTGGAAATTGATATCGATAATGACGATGCTCTTTTCGATTTCCGCAAAGAACTTGATTGAGTTTGACATTACAGCAATATTTAATTCACTTTACGGTCAAGAAGATGGAGGTTTTTTCCGATAAGGAATTGTACCGATAAATTCCATTCTGGAGCAGTCCGCGTCAATGGAGTTGCCAACTTGATCAAGAGAATTAAAGCCAAGCACTTAAAGCCCGGTATGTATATTCACAAACTGGAATGCAAGTGGTCCCACCATCCTTTCTTTCTGAACCAGTTTAAAGTGAAAACGGAGAAAGAGGTTTACAAAGTAAAGAAAGCGGGTATTGCCTATGTTCAGATCGATACAGAGAAGGGCGACGATCTGGTTGCGGACATAACGTGTTTTGAAGAAGAAATAAAAACCTCCATGAAAATTGCATCGGAAGCAAAGAACTGCATAACAGGTGTCATGGAAGATGTGAAGCTGGGTAAACATGTTCAGGTAGATGCGGTTTCTCAAGTTGTCAATAAAATGACTGATTCCGTGTTTAGAAATGAAAGCGCGCTGCTCTGTCTGGGTCAAATTCGCAGCAAGGATTCTTATTTATTTGAACACTCTGTCAACATCGGAGTTTTACTGGCTGTTTTTGGTAAGCACAAGGGCTTTTCCAGAGAGGTGTTGGACCCGCTGGTACTCGGTGCTTTTATGCACGATATTGGGAAAATTAAAATTCCCGACCACATTCTTCATAAACCCGGAAGGTTAACCAAAGAGGAGTTTGAAGTAATGAAAATGCATGTGGTCTACACAGAGGAGGTACTTGAAAAAACGGAAGGCATTCCGGACACAGCCAGGCAGATAGCTTCGGAACATCACGAAAAAATAAATGGACAGGGTTATGCAAAGGGCCTTAAAAAGGATGAAATCAGTTTGTACGGCAAGATGGCCGGAATTACGGATGTTTACGATGCACTTACCGCTTCCAGGTGTTACCACGAGGGACGTCCACCTACAGAAGCACTGAAAATGATGATGGATTGGTGCGGGGCTCACTTTGAAACCGTGCTGTTCCAGGAATTCGTTAAATGCATGGGCGTGTTTCCCGTCGGCTCTTTTGTGGAACTCACCAACGGGCAGTTGGCTCTGGTACTGGAAAACAGTAAAAATCCGCTCAGACCCCATGTCAGAATTGTTATGGATCATAAAAAGAAAAGACTGCTGAGTCCGTCCGATGTTTCGTTAACGCAATCCGAGTTGAGAATTGTCGATGTGGTCGATCCCAAGCTCTATAAAATCAACATCGGTGAGTTTTTGGGTTGATGGCATCCGTATCGACTATTTTAGAGTTTCAGTTCCCTTTAGTGAATGAAAACAGATTATTTCCAAACATTTTTTCAGTCGTATTTTGAACTCCGCAACCGACATCACTCGATACGGCCGGCATTCAAAGCATATCGATATAAGCTGAATCCAGCAGACACTGTTCTTGTATACCCAGTTTTTTCATCAGCGTATGAGCTATTTTCTGACCCTCTTTTTCGGTTTGATCTTCTCTTAAAACCACTTCGAGCTCCATGAAACTGCCAAGGCTCTCCACTTCGTCCAAATGCACCCGGGTCTGGCCAACCAGATAGAGAGTCCGATTCTTTTTGACCTGTCCCTTAATGCCCAGGGCAAGCCCCAAAACTTCTTTCAACTGGCTCTGTTTGCTTACATCCACAATGCGGTATTGCGAGATACACGGTTCGGCTGTGTCGGGTCTGTGGTAATAAATAAGTTCCTCTCTGTCCGGCATACGGCGCCACTTTAAACGGCCTTTTTCTATGTTGTAAAACGTATCTTCCTGAAAAAGAACGAAAGGGCCTTCAGTGGACAGGTTTTCCAGTTCAGTGATCGCAGCCTCGATGGAGTCCAGTTTCGCTTTGATTTCCGTATTCCTTCCCATGTCATACCGCCTATTTCTAAGGTGGTGCTTATTATACCGCAGTCAAAGGGCCCAAAAGATATTTCGGTTCTTCTTCATTTGCGTGATGCCATTGAAAACATCACTTCATGAACCGGACAATAGAAACGTTTCTCTCTTGTTGCTCACACCATCTTGTTGTAGACTCAATAACAGTTTGGACAAAACATAGGAGAAAATTTATGAACTTCATGAGCGTAGTTGGTTTAATTACCTTGCTTGCCATTGCCTGGCTGTTGTCTTTCCATAAAAAAGATGTCAAATTTCGTCCCGTTCTGTGGGGTATTGGATTACAGTTTGTTTTTGCCTTAATCATACTGGGAAAAAATAATTACAGTTTCCTCGGTATGGCCTTGCTGGTGGGTTTACTGGTAATCTACACTTTCCATGAAAAATACAGATCCATTCTTGAAAGATCTTTTGTCATAGGCGCTGGTGTTATTCTGGCCGGTATGCTCTTTTTATTGACCTCCAAGCTCAATATGCCACTGGGCTGGCTTATTTTCGCCGTTTTACTTGTCTATTTTCTGACTGCCAGGTTTAAAAAAGAGGCCGCTCCTTTTCTTCTCGCTTCTTTTTGGGTTACCTTGTTGGTTTGGCTGTTTGTTTCAGGACTGACTGGCACCATCCTTTTTTCTCTTTTCAGCGAAAAAGTTGCCGCGTTCTTGAATCTGTCGGATTACGGTGCGGAATTCCTTTTTGGTAACCTGGCCAAATCCAACTTTTTCTCTCCAGATTCTGCTGACTTTCCCAACGTTGGGACATGGCCCGGATTTGGATTCCTGTTTGCCTTTAAAGTATTGCCGACCATTATCTTTTTCGGCGGATTTATGGGCGTACTCTACTATCTTGGCATTATGCAGAAAATTATTGAAGCCATAAGCCACTTCATGAGATGGACCATTGGCACCAGCGGAGCAGAAACGCTTTCATGTTCCGCTAATATATTCGTGGGCCAAACAGAGGCACCGCTTCTCATTAAGCCTTTTCTCAAAGAAATGACCAACTCTGAATTGCTGACGATTATGGTTGGCGGGTTTGCCACCATTGCGGGCGGTGTTCTGGCGGGATACATCGCCATGGGTGTTCCAGCGGGCCACTTAATCGCTGCCAGTGTGATGTCAGCTCCGGCAGCCCTCGTCATTGGTAAAATTATTTTCCCTGAAAAAGAACATTCGGTCACTGCCGGAGATGTTGACTTTCCAGAGCTCACCATCAGTGAAAATGTGCTGGAAGCGGCCTCCAACGGGATAACGGACGGTTTTAAACTTGCGGTCAATGTAGGTGCCATGCTGATAGGCTTTATTGCCTTAATTGCCGTTCTCGATGTAGTACTCAACTTCCTGGATTCGCTGATTGATGGAAAACTGTTAGCTGGACCCTACCGGGCATATGCCGTTCAATCTTTAAGTCCCGTAAGTGGCGAATATGTGGGTATTTTCCCCGGTTCGCTGCAAACATTTTTTGGAAATTTACTTCGGCCGCTGGCTTTTCTGATGGGTGTGCCATGGGAGGATTCCACTCTGGTGGGTAACCTGCTGGGTATTAAGCTGTCTCTGAACGAATTTGTCGCGTTTGGAACCCTCGGCGACTATATCGCTAAGGACGCCTTTGGTGAGAGGGCTATTGTTATCAGCACCTACGCACTCTGTGGTTTCGCGAACTTCTCCTCCATAGGGATTCAAATTGGCGGTATCAGTGCTCTCGCTCCTGAGCGCCGGGCCGATCTGGCTCGTGTTGGTTTAAGAGCCATGTTTGGCGGTGCTCTTGCCTCCTGGACAACGGCCACGGTGGCGGGAATTTTCCTCTGAGCGCTCCTTGTTCCCGGTCTTTTCCGGTGGCATGACAACCGAAGAGTGCAATCCGGTTAAGCCCGGGGTTTCATCGAAACGGAAATTGAGAACCCGGGCATACGAGGCAGTAGACTCGATGCAGGTATCCTTTTGAATTGTCCCTGTTAAACAGCGCTTTTAGAGCTAAATGAACAAGCGTTCAACCGTTGAAGCTGCCTCTTGAAATCAGTTTCTTGAAGATGACAGGATACAGCACAGCTGTAAAGATAGCCGCTAGAAGAATGGCGGCGGTTTGTGGTTTTTCAAGAATCTCATTTTCCAACCCGAAAGAAGCCACAGCGACCAGAAGAGTGAGAGGGAAAGTGAGTGAAAAAGCGGTGGCGACAATTTCACGTCCTGAAAAGTCTGCGATAAAGAGCAGGGGACTTGCCAGTAATCTGACGAACAGAATAGCGACGGTAATGCCCATGGCCCACAGCAGTGGTTGTGGGCTCAAAAAGTCATTGAGGTTAAACTTCATGCCAACGGTTATGAAAAAGATAGGCACGAGAAAACCGTACCCGAAACTGCCTATTTTATCCAGAATATCTTCTTTGGCAGCGAATACGGCTGAAAAGATCATGCCACCGATGAACGCTCCAATGATGAGTTCCAGGTTTAAGAGATAGGCGATGGCGACAAACAGGAACATATTGGCCAGGTTTCCTCTGACGGCACTTTCAAACGTGTTTTCAGAAGCCATAATGACCTTGGAGAGATGCGGGTACCACCATGTGATGTAGCGATAGATTTTCAGAGCCATGAATATCAAAAACGCGAAAAGTAAAATCTCCAGTAAATGGAGTAATGACGACATCGAGAAACCGTACCGGTAGTAGAGAATGAAACCGGTAAAGGCAACCAGGCTGATAATTTCCCCTATGGTACCGATTAACAGGAATTTTTGACCTGAGGCGGAGTGGAGGATTTCGGCGTCTTTTAAAACAGGGAACAGGAGCCCCACCGCAGTCGTCAAGAAAATAAGGGAAAAAATAATGGGTAATCCTGACAACATGGTGAGGAAAACGGAAACAATGGCGATCACCAGGTACATGGAAAAGTATATGACGATATCTTTGCGCGAAGTTTGCCGAATGCGATTGAAGTCAATTTCCAGACCGGCCAGGTACATTAACAGAATGAAGCCCAGTTCTCCAAGGAAGCTGATACTGTGGGGAAGGTGGACGTTGTCAATTAACAAGTAGCCTACAATCAGCCCGTAGATCAATTCCCCGGCGGCATTGGGCATATGAAATCGCTTGGTGATAAAGGGGATGATAAAGGCTCCCATGGTAACCAATACGAGTAAGAGAATTTCAGCGTTAGACATGGGTTTGATCACCTGGAATGATTAGAGTGGAAGTTTGAGTCCGAACGGTTGTCAGAAAGGGGACATTGGTGTTGAGCAGACTGAGTTTGGAAACGGGATCTGAAACCACAAGCAACAGGGTGTCGGGCTCTTTTTCAATTAATGCGAGTGTTTTCCTGACTGGATTGCCTTTTAGAAGGTGATAAGTCAAGTTCATTTTGAAAATGGATTTAAAGTCTTTAACGAGGCTGCTTCGCGTGTCCAGTAACTCTTTTTCCTTATCGTGCTGCATTTCTTCAGGCATGGTGACAAAGCAGGCTTCCAATGGAATTCCGGTTAACCTGGCTATTTCCACTCCTGTTTCAAGGGCAATGGCAGGTTGATGACAGTTGAGCGACACCAGGATTCTCTTGTAAGGGTAGGAAGACCTCGAAACCAGAACGGGTGCCTTGGCGTATTTAAAGCACGACTTGATACGGGCTTTTTTGAAAAGAGTGTTTAACTCGACAAAGACCATTCCCTGATCATCCTTGCGGTCAAAGATGTCCTTGAAGAGTCTGATTCCCTTTCCGTATTCAACATTCCCTTTCTTTAAGTCTGCAAGCTCTTTTTTTGAGAAGTGTTTATGATAGGGAATGTATTGAATTTGCTTTACTTTTGTTTCATTGAGCCAGAACGCCGCTTCATCATGGAGATGCTCTTTTTGTTCTTCCAGCGGGTAATACAGGTGTGTTCCGTACTGTTGGGGAAATTGGGGTGTACCGGTAATGAGCAGCTGTGCGATATTTTCCAGTATTTTCGGTTTCCCGGCCAGAATAACCCGATCACCAATTTGTAATTTGAGCTCGCCAGTGGGAACAAGAGGCTCATCATGGCGATAAATCATTGAAACATGCCAATTGGTCGGTCTCATGTACTTGAGACGCCTGCTGGTTAAATGAGAAGCCGATTTAATGACAACTTCAATAATTTCACCGGTTCCTTTACCCAAGCTTGTCGGGCGTATGAGATTTTTCCCCATTCGGTTCAAAACGGAACGGGACCCCAGTTCAATGGGATTGAAAAAGGTGATGTCCTTTCCTTCAAGCTTGGCCGTATCGATGTGCGTGTAGTGCATGATGATGATGGGAGCATCAACTTGAAGCGCGACTCGCAGGATGTGGCAGATCTCTTTGACCACATCCGTGTCGCGAATGGAGCAGATAATATGCGCTACGCGGCTGAAGTCCACTTTCTTGAGTGTAATGATACTGCTTGCATCGCCTTTAATGGTTTCAATATCGGGATATTTACTCTGGTACTCATTGATTTGGGCTTCATTGGTGTCCATGATAATGACTTTCCAGTCTTCTGAAATACGCCGGAGAAGTGCTCTTTCGTATTCACCTAACCCAATAAATAAAACTTTCATTTAACCCTCTTTTTAAAATTTGAAAAAAATCGACAAGGCATTCTTGACTGACTGCGAGCCTGCAATAAAACAAAACTGGAATCCATCCTATTGGATTGTCTTGGATATGACAAGTAAAGTTTGTGTTGTTTTGATCATTTTACCACGGCCGCTAAAAGGCAAGTGTTGATATCAAATTAAGTTGACCTGCAACGTCGCGGCTTGTTCCCTTACAAGTGACAATGCCGTTTCCATGAGCGGAAAGGGGAGGCAATGGAGTTGTTAAAACGACTTTTGTTTCATATTTCACTGTGTGGGGTTATAATTAGAGCCTTGTATTTTGTTGTGTGATGGACACAGTTTGAAGGAGCTGCATCGTGAAAAAAAACATTTTTATAGCACTATCTCTGTTCTTGTTATTTGCCTGCGAAGGAAAGCACAAAACGGATCGTACTCCAACCGTTTACGAAGATAGCGGTGTTTATTCCAGTCAGTCTTCCAATATGGAAGAAGTCGATCTTCTCACTGGCCAGACCGATTATCGCGGCAGCGACGATTCTGTCGGTTCAGAACTGCTGGATGCCAGCCAAGGTTCATTGAACGCACTCCCCGATTGGAGCCCGGTTTTTTTTGAATTTGACAAAGCGCAGCTTACCTTGCAGGCCAGAGAGAAGCTAAACCGTTATGCTGTTCAGTTGAAAAACAACAGAAACTGGCGGATCCTGATCGAGGGTCACTGCGATGTCAGGGGAACCGAAGCTTACAATCAGGCCCTGGGAGAGAAAAGAGCGGAGGCCGTGAGACGATTCCTGCTTGATCTCGGCGTGAATTCAAACCAGATGAACACCATTAGTTACGGAGAGCTTAAACCGCTCATACCAGAAGAAACGGAGGATGCCTGGACGATGAATCGAAGGGCAGAATTCAGAATTCAGAAATAGTACCTTTTATGAAATTGACATTATTACTTCTTACCTCTTTCCTTGTGCAAACCGCTTTTGGGCAAGATGATACCATTCAGTTTTACAACGGTCAGATTTACCACAATCTTCATGTAAGCGGCTCTCGTTACGATCTTTTTGTGGATTTCTGTGAGTTCACAGAGGCTTTGGGGCGCGATTGCCAACAGCAGGAAAGCCAAATCACCATTGTCATCAAGGGACGTACTCTTCTGGTTGATTTAAAAAAGAAAACAGCCGTTGTCAATGGAAAGACCATTCCGCTGCGACTGCAAACATCCGAAAACAGAATCTTCATGAGTGTTCGCTCGTTGATTAGAATCTATCAACCCCTGCTGTCGAGGAAGCTCATTTACGAACCCACATCCAGAGTCCTGCACCTGGCCAAAAAGAAAACCGTTTCAGTCAGTATGGGAACCGGTATCGATGGGAACAGTTTCTACCTTCAAGTCAAGCACGACAAGTTGAGTTCCAAACCAGCTCTTCAGTTTACAGATTCTTACCTGATTCTATCCTTTAAGACCCCGTACCTGCGCCTGGATACAAGTGGTGTCGAGTTCTCTGAAGCTATTCTCAATGTCAATCTATTCGATCATTTACCCGATGGCACATCTGAAATACACATTGAACTGGGAAAAAACGTGTCCAGTCATCGAGTTGACCCCTACACAGCGGACAGCGGTTTTATCGTCGTTCGATTTTTTGGCAAGTTCAAGGCAATCAAACGCGGCGATTCAATGACTGGCGAGAGCGACGCATTCGGTATTCATCGAATCGTTATCGATCCCGGACACGGCGGTAAAGACGAAGGTGCACGCGGGCCTACGGGGCTGAAAGAAAAACACGTTACCCTGTTGCTTTGTCGAGCGTTAAAGCGGGCATTGGAAAGCCACGGGTTTGATGTCCTGCTGACAAGAGAAAGTGATTATCATTTGCCATTGAAGGTTAGAACGGGTTTTGCCAATAACGAAAAGGCAGATCTCTTTTTGTCCATACACCTCAATGCCATCCCCAAACCAAACGCGTGGGGCAGCGAGACTTTTTACCTGTCCCTGAATGACGATATCTCTACCGTTGACAGTTACACCATCGCTTTTGAAAACAGGGATCTAGAAGAAGAAAAAGTTGAAGACATTCCATCCGAAGAAGACCTCGATCTCAATTTAATTCTCTGGGATTTAGCACAAACGGAGTTTCTGGAAGACAGTTTCAGGGTTGCCCGCTACGTTCAGGAGGAACTCAATATTCTGGCTGGAACCAAAAATAGAGGAGTCAAACAGGCACCACTGAAAGTTCTGCAGGGCGCGCAAATGCCCGCCTGTCTTATCGAGGTGGCCTTCATATCAAACCCCAGGGAAGAGGAGAAACTGCGAACACCGATCTTTAAAAGCCGGGTAGTTAAAGCTCTGACGACGGCGATACGAAGGTATGACCGAGACGTCAAAGAGAGAAACAGAGGTAAGGCACCATCTCAACAAGGGAGGCAGCCTTGATAACTCTTGCAATTTTGATGCTTTGCTGGCTTCAAGATGGGAACCTGCAACCTGTTGGTGAAACAATCGATGCTGAAATGGAACAAGACGACAATCAGGTGGTGGTCTATTACCTTAACAGACGAATGATGTTGCTTCAGCCCACCATACGAAAGCTTTTGCCAACATCATCCGATTGCAATCGCGTCAAACAAGTCATTGAGTGGCTTTCGATTCACCCTGAAGAGGATGGACTCATTAGCATATGGCCTGACGCTGTTTTTTTAAGAGATGTCTTCATTGTGGATGATGAGATTGTTGTTGTGGATATTTACTCCACCGCGCTTGGTGAGTTCAATGCCGGAGTTGTCACGGAAGGCCTGCTCATACACAGTCTTGTCAACAGCATACTGCAGTCCTTTCCCTGGCAGAAAGAAGTCTGGATTCTTGTCGATGGAGGCGTTCAGGATACCTTTCTCGGACACATCGACATCGAAAAACCACTGAAATTCAATCAAAGTACTGTTTTAAAAGAAGAAAGCGAAGGGCAGCAAAGCGAAGAACAGCCTTAGCCCGCAGGCTTTCTCTCAAACAAAAGAGCGGTTTCCTCTGGGGCCATTGACCAGGTCCCGGGTTCCGTAAAGTGGCATTTTGTCATGGTTTCTAACAGCCGGATTCCGTTTTATACCACAACCTGGTTTTTACCTTCCAGTTTACCTTTGTAAAGGTTGTTGTCTGCCGCTTGAAGGAAACTCTCAATGTCTTTAAAGCAATCATCGACATAAGTGGCAACTCCAATGGTAACGCTCGTGGTAAAGACGGTTTCTGTAGTTTCAAATTCTATGTTATGTATGAGAAGCCTCATTTTTTCAGCAATTTGAAAGGCGTTGTCGTTGTCCGTGTCGGCAAAAAGACCGATAAACTCTTCTCCTCCGTAACGGGCAAAGATGTCTTCCTGCCTCAGTCCTTTAACGATTTCAGAAGAGATTATTTTTAACGCCATGTCTCCACATAGGTGGCCATAATTGTCGTTGATCAACTTAAAGTCATCAATATCAAATAGAAGAATGGAGAGCGGTTTCTTTATTCTGCGGTGAAAGAAGAACTCTCTCTTCAGCACATCGAGAAAATAGGCGCGATTGTGGATACCTGTTAAAATGTCTTTGGTGGCTTTTTCATAGAGCTTGTGTTGGAAGAGATACTCAACATCATCCTTAAATGAGAATTTGAGAACAATATTGCCGAGGGAGATGCGATCACCGTCCAGGAGTTTCTGAGAATCAATTTTTTTCCCGTTGACCCTTGTTCCGTTGGTGCTGTTGCAATCCTCTATGGTCACGATACCCTGAGCGTTGATTTTCAGCGTTGAGTGATGCCGCGATATGTTGACATCATCCAGGAAAATATCACACTCCCTTTTCCTGCCCATGGAGTAGGTGACATCTTTATGAAGCCGAATGACACGCCCAATTTGATCACCTGCCAGTACAACGAGGTAAGGTATGGCTTTGGAGCTTTTTTGATCTCTACTTGCGGGTTCCAGGATAAGCGTTCTTTCATATTTTTTGTAATTCATTTAAAACCCACACATGCATCCATTCTCATGATTTGTCATTTCCTGAACAGAAAAACAGTCGCTCTCTTTGACAGGAACACAATCGTCGATGATTGTGAAAAGCAATGCCCCACTAAATTATAAGGGTATCATCCTGACTCTGCAAGATTTCGTTTGTCTCGAGATAGCGATTTTATCAGGAGCGGGAGGTGAATTGTGATTTATACCTTGCCTTTTCCGTTTAGAGTGTGTAGAGTATATTCTTGATTCAATGGTAATAAGGATAGTTTTGCAATGAGTAACAGGAAGTTAATACGTCCAACAATCAAAGAAGTTATGGATAATCCCGGCAGGCAGAAGAGCCCTTCCACATCATCGCAGTCAAAGAATATGTCATCTAATACTTCCTTAACTCAGTCGGGTGTCGCGAGAAGAAAGCAGATTCCTTCTGAACAGACCAATTCAGAAATATACTATTACACCAAACAAATGGGCGCGAAAACACCGATGGTGATTGTTTTGCGAGATGGAGAACAGATTCGGGGTATCATAGAGTGGTACGATCGCAACGCGCTTAAGGTCAACAGGAATCGAGAACCTAATTTACTAATTTTAAAGCATAACATAAAATACATGTACAAACAGGAAGAGGAAAACCGCTCTCACAGGCGAAGGAAGCGCAACTATCAATCAGACGATTGAGCTTCGTTCTATTGGCCCATTTTGGCAAATCTGTAAATGGCCGCTACCGAGAAGACGCAAATGACACCCCAGGCTGCGATGCTTGGTGGAAGGGCTCCTGACGCGCCAAGTTTTTTGGACAGTTCGAAGCAAACCCAGAAAGAAAGACCGACTAAAATTCCCAGTCCGAGTCCGTAAAAAGAACCTCTTCGTCCAAACTGAAACCCCATGGGCATGGCCAGAAGCATCATAATCAGCGGCAGCGCGGGCTGTGCCATTTTGGCCAGCAGCGCGGTGTAAAACTGGTTGGAATTGTAACCTCTGGCCCGAAGGTACGCTACATAGTCTTTCAACTGTTCAATACTGAACTCGCTGGGTCTTCTCTTCTTCTGATCCAGATCCGATAATTTTAAGCCAACAGGTACTATCTGCCCCTTGGGGATGAATATTTTTTGCATGTTTTCATCGTTGCCTTGCTTGATGCTGAAGTCCCACTCATGGGTGTCCGACTGGTTGACCCAGCCCTTGTTGGGATCTTGTTTCAGGCTTTGGTAGGTCTTCCTGTTTGTAAGCCCTTGCGATTTGGTATCGATGACGTAGGTGACGGCATCGTGAAGCGTTCGGGTGGGTTTATCGAAAAACTTGAAATTCAACAGTTCATCTTTACCTGTTTTAATCCACACATCGCGGGTGAAGAGGGTGGGCTCGCGGTGTTTGATCATATTTTTAAGACTGAAGTAGTTTCTGTTGGACCAGGGCAGAACGAGATTTTCAATGTAATAACTGCTCAGGCTGGCAAACATACCCAAGAGGATGAGGGGAAGGCATACACGCTGAAGCGATCCTCCGCCCGCGCGAATAGCTGTTATCTCCTGACTTTTGGACATAAGCGCAAATACCACCAAAACAGTGATGAGCAGGCAGAAAAAAATAGTCGTATCCACAAGATCCGGTATGCGAAAAGCCATGCACTTTAAAACGACCTCTGTATCAATTTGGTTTTTTTTGATGGACGAGGATAATTGAGAGTATTCGATCAAGAGAATTAATGCGAGAACAGAGGTTTGCACGAGGGCATACGTTTTAATAAAAAACCTGGTCACATAACGGTCAATTTTGGTGGGAAAATGAGATGTATACGCGACCCTTTTGCTTTTTTTCATGTCAGACTTTCTAAACAGGGGGATCAGTTTTAAACTTAAAATCTTTTTTTTGAATGAACGAAGCCAGGTACTCCAGCGATCTTTTGCTTTGTGGAACACAGCACCCCAACCCAGATGTTTGCCAAGTTGAAGGAAGAGACCAAAACCGAGGAAGAGGAGAGGTGTTAAACCCAGGGCAAGAGCGGGATGCATCGCCTCGACCATGTCTTCCCCAAGTTGGAACATGAGCATGTAACTCGCTATTAAAAAAAGACTGATCCCAAAACTGCTGCTGCCTCCCAAACGGCTGTGTTTTGCGGAAAGAGGGGCCGCGTAAAAAGCAAAAACAAGACAGGTCAATGCCAGCCAGATTCGGCTGTACAACTCGGATCGGTAGCGAAGTCCACTTTCCTTTGCTTTGTATAACTGCCATGAATCCATCGTGCTTTCGGGTTTTTCAAAGAGGGATTGACGTTGAACCTTGGAATTCGGGAAGTCTCGTTTCAATCGATGGTAGCTGGCTGTCTCAACGGCGCGATCGGTGTCATTGGAGAAAATTTTTATGTTGGCATCTTTCAACTCGAGTGACCAGCCATCGGAATCGTCAAAAATGAATTCGGCTTGCTTGGCAAATGTGACGGATTCCCTTTCATTGTCATTGGAGATGTAGATGAGGTCGAGAAGTGTTTGATCGGCCATCCTGTCCACATAGAGAATATCCTTTTTCCCTAACGTGGTAATGACTCCTGGCGTTAAATTGGGGATGGCATTGGAACGCAGGTAGTTTTGGTACTTCAAGTCCGCCAAACGCGCCATATTGGGTTCAAGCCAATTGGCAATGATCATCGCGAAGAGGGCAAGAAAAAGACCATAGGCTAGAACAGGTCGGCTTAACCGCCAGAAACTGACACCTGTTGAAAGAGGCGCAATAATCTCTGAATCGGAGGACATTCTTGAAAAGGCGGCTTGAGAGGCGAACAGAAACGAAATGGGCAGCGTAATGTAGAGAACTTCTGGAACATTGGCGAAAAAAAGAAAGAAAAACAGTGAAATGGGCAGCTGTATTTCACCCGCCATGCTGGCAATATTGGTGAAGGTTTTAATGAAGAAAATCCCGTTGTAGATGAGCATGGCCATTAGAAAAGGAGGATGAATCTCGGAAAAAATATATTGATCCAGGCGATTCCATATTTTAGGGAAGAGTACGGGTTTAATGGCAGTCATGGTTTCCTGTCATGCTCTGAACTAAAAGATGATGTACTGATCATCCACAAGGATCTGCTCATCAGAGCGGCTGGGGTACTGCCTGTTGCCTTCCAGACAGGGAAAGACAGACTTCATTAAATTGACTAAATCGCTGGTTGTTAACTTTTCCATCGAGACACACTCCTTTGCAAGCTGTATTTTAACCTAAAAAAAACCATTTTGGGGCTTCATACGGATAGATTGTCATTGAAGATCGATCTGTTTTCGCTGCAGGAAGGGTAAGACTACTCGTTTTCGTGCATTGCGTTGTTTTTATCTGCATGAGCTAAATAGAGTGGCGAATTGAGATATTGCTTGTGACTGCGCTTAATGAAAACCAGTAAAACGGCTGCCGCTGGAAGAGCGAGGATCATGCCTGCAACGCCAAAGTAGGTGCCTCCCAACATGATAGCAATCATGACGATGACGGGATGCAGGCCAACAGATTCTCCCACAACCTTGGGTGTGATGACCATTCCTTCAAGCATTTGTCCGAGAATGAATGTAAGACTGACGCCGATCATGCCTGCCGGGCCGCCGCCTGAGAGGTAGGACAAGACAATGGCAGGTCCGAATCCAATGGCAATACCCAGATAGGGAACAAGGTTGGCAAAACCGGCAATAAGACCGATCAGGAGCGAGGCCGGACAACCTGAGATGGTCAGACCGATGGAGTAGATAGCAGCCAGAATCAGGGCAACCAGGAATTGACCTTTGATGAACTTCATCAGGGTCATGTGAAGTTCACTGAAGAGATCGATCATTTTTTCCTTTTTATCCAGGGGGAAGAGATCCATCACCTTTTCGCGCATGATATCAAAATCACGCAGCAGGTAAAACGCAAGCACAGGAACGACAATCCAGCCAAGTAAACTGGCGATAAAGGAACCGACCGACTTGAAAGACGATACAACTGACAAACCCACGCTTTTGGCTAACAGGGAGCCGTTTTCGAGGGCCTTTTCTCTCAACCAGAGGATCCCGCGATCCACATCTTCTTTGTGCTTTTGATAAAACTGATCAATTTCAGGCCAAAATTCATCCCTTTGTTTGGCAATATAGCTTGGAAGGGCATCGCTTAATTCGTTAATTTGGTTGATGAACTTCGGTATAAGGTAGAGCAGGAACGCGGTGCCGAATAACGCAAGAATGAACAGCAGCAGGATGATACCCCAGGTTCGGTTGATCTTCCACTCCTCGAACTTGTCGATGATGGGATCGCCAAGGTAGGCTATGACCAGAGCCAGGAAAAGGGGAGTCGTGACATCTCGCAGCAAGAGAATGAGTGCGATGCTCAAAATGAAACTGGCACCAAAAATACTGTACCGGACCCAGTTCTTTTTTAACAACTCGTTCAGACTCATGTTTCCTCCTGCTGCGGGACCTTGTGATGTCCTTTGAATTGAGACTCATTATACAATAGGCTGTTGTGAAAATGACAAGAAAGCACCCATCGATACCCTTTTGAAGGTTCTATGGGTGCAAACAGGTGCAGGAGGGCTTGATCTGGAGAGATTTTTTGTGGCGATGCCCTGTAAATGCAGGTGTTTCACTCTCATTTAAAAATGCATCTCAAGCTTGGGACATTTAACGGAAAATGGTATGATACCTATAATTTATAAATGGGGGAAAGCATGTTGATCCCAAGATCCCAATCAGGCAAATTGAACCACTATCACTCTGTATACGGCCAAACAGTGGAGGGTAACCCGTTGGTTTATTGGCACCCGAAAGATACAGCACCCGAAATAGTCGTGATGGCTTCCATTCACGGTGATGAAGCCGAGACAACAGTCGTCTTGTCGGAAGCTTTGAGGTACACTGCTTGCTCCGATCTTCGCTGTGCGGTCATTTTAGCAGCCAATCCCGATGGCATGATGCGCGGTACGCGCTGTAATGCCCGCGGGGTCGATCTGAACCGCAACATGCCCACCGAAAACTGGACGGATCAACCCGTTACGTACCGCAGCCGTGAGGGCGAACCCAGAGATATCGAGCTCTCTACCGGTGAATTTGCCGGTTCGGAACCAGAAAACCAGGCGCTGATCAAGCTCATCGAGAAACTGAAGCCCAAGGCCATTGTCACCCTGCACGCGGCCCTGGCCTGCATTGACGATCCCTCGGGGAGTCCGCTTGCAAAAACGCTCGCCAAACGAACGGGACTGCCGCTGGTTGAAGACGTTGGCTATCCCTGTCCGGGATCGTTTGGCACCTGGGCTGGTGAAAGGGGTCTCAATTTGGTTACCTATGAAGTGGAAGCCGATTCACTCTACAATTTAAAAAAGAAACACGTACCCGTGTTAATTGATCTACTGCTCGGTAAATTGAATTTGGAAGCATAGTATGCACATTCTTGTTACAGACTCAGGTGTGGGCGGGTTATCTGTGTTTGCTCAGCTGGAGCAGCACTTCAGAAAGAACCGCTGCGGGGGAAAAACCAAACTCACTTTTGTGAACGCTTGCCCTGAAGATGACTATGGCTACAATGCCATGTCTTCGCGGCGTGAAAAACTGGATACCTTCGATCGGGTTTTATTCAATGCGTCACGAGCATATCAACCGGATTGCATTTACATTGCCTGCAATACGCTTTCGGTCATTTATCAGGATACAGACTTTTTCAAAAACGAACAGGTGCCTGTTTTCAACATCGTCGATACCGGTGTTCGTCAATTGATGAGGAAACTAAAAAAACAGCCCCATAAAAGAACCATGCTCTTTGCAACGGTAACAACCATACGCGAGGCGGTCATCTTAAAAAAACTCATGGCTCAGGGTGTACCTTCCGAAAACGTCATTCGTCAGGCATGTCCTCGTCTGGCTGATGTGATTTCAACCGATCTGGAGGGCGCACGCACCCGGAAAATCGTGCAGTCTTATGTCTCTGAAGCTTTGGCTCGAGTTCCGCAAAAGCCCGAGTCTGCCTATGCCTATCTTGGCTGTACCCATTACGGCTACCGAAAAGCCCTTTTCGTGGATGTTTTTAAAGAACAGGGTGTTCATGTCGAAACAGTCAATCCCAACGAAGGTGCTGTAGAAGATCTCTTAAAAAACATTCATCCACCGCAGGAAGACAAGGCCTTTGAAATGGAATGCGAGGTGGTGTCTCGTTACCCGCTATCCAAATCCACACAGGCAACCCTGACTCACTACCTGTACCCTGTTTCACCCGCCACAGTTGAAGCCATTAAGAGCGTGACTCTTTCACCCCACTTATTTTAGGATGTCATCATGTTGACCAAACGCAGTGTATTCATTCTTTTTATCGCGATCCTTCTGATCACTCTGAATCTGACCGCCAGGGAATTACCGTCCTGGAGTCAATGGACATTCAAAGAGATGACACTTGAGGAAAAAGTGTCTCAAATGTTTTGCGCCCCGCTTTACGGGTATTTTCACAATGAAGCCAATGATCAATTTGTGAAGACAGTCGACCTGGTGGAACACTTTCAAATAGGCGGTTTCATCTTCTTTCAGGGTACGCCCTATTCACAGGCGCATTGCATCAACGATTTGCAGCTCAAGGCAAACATACCTCTTTTAATCAGTCAGGACCTGGAATGGGGTGCGGGTATGCGCGTTAAAAGAACAACCGAGTTCCCCTCCATGATGGCTTTGGGTGCCACCAGAAATCCCTCCTATGCTTACGCCATGGCTCGGGTGATTGCCAGAGAAGTGAAAAGCATGGGCGTCCATCAGGCTTACGCCCCCATCGCAGACATTAACAACAACCCGCGCAATCCCATCATCAATGTTCGCTCCTTTGGCGAAACGCCGGAAATCGTCTCAACCATGTGTCTCGCCTACGTTAAAGGGCTGCAGGATGGCGGTGTGATTGCCACCGCAAAGCACTTTCCCGGACATGGTGACACACACCTCGATTCTCATAAAAGTCTGCCCACGCTGCCCTTCACGCAGCAGAGACTGGTTCAAATGGAACTGTCGCCCTTTCAAAAGCTCATTGACGCCAACATGCAGAGTATCATGATGGGTCACCTGGCCGTTCCCTGTTTTGAAAAGGAGGAAAACCTCGCTGCCACCCTGTCCAGGGAAATCGTTACGAATCTGCTTCAAAAGAAAATGGGTTTCAATGGGTTAATTGTCACAGACGCCATGGGCATGTCCGGCGTTTCCGATTATTTTGGCATTCGGGAAGCATCGATCAGAGCGGTGGAAGCGGGATGCGATGTTCTGCTGATGTCGCGGGATCCCTATCTGGGACGTGCAGCCATAGTGCAAGCGGTTCACTCGGGGCGATTGAAAGAAGAGGATATCGACCGTTCCGTACAAAAGATCCTCAAACTCAAAGAGGCTCTTGGCCTGCACAAAAACAAATTAATTGACGTCAACGCCATTAAAAAACAGGTCGCTCGTCCTGAGCACACCGTTCTTAGCCAGGAAATTGCCCGAAAGGCCGTTACGCTTTTAAAAAACGACGACAATCTGGTTCCCCTTTATTCAACGCCAGAAAGCGTTCTATGCGTCATCGTGAGCGATAGCGATGATCCCGATACGGGTTCCCGTTTTAAACAAGAACTCAAAAAAAGGTTCAGGCACAGCCGTTTTCAAAGGATTCTGCTCGATCAGAGAAGTCATGCCGGTGAGTATGAAAAAGCCTTGGAGAAGGCTGCGTCACAAGAGCTTGTCATTGTGGCCAGTTTTTTGAAAGTGAGAGCCTGGTCGGGCTCCATTGCCATGTCTGCCCGGCAAACCGATTTCATAAGGAAGCTGACGGAAACCGGTCAGCCGATGTGCATGGTATCTTTTGGCAATCCTTATGTTCTAAGTGAAATTCCCGATATAAAATGCTATTTGACAACGTACTCCCATTGTGCAGATTCCCAAATCGCATCTGTTCAGGCTCTGTTCGGGGAAAGTGCCATTTCAGGTAAACTGCCTGTGAGTATCTCGGAAGAATGCTCCTTTGGAGAGGGGTTGACAACGGAAAAGGGGCGCTTGCGTGTCGGTTACCCGCAAGAGGTCAACATATCGGCTGATCTCGAAGAAAAAGTCGAGCGACTCATTCAAAAGGGTATTAAAGACAGGGCTTTTCCCGCCGCTTCCGTTGCCATTGGACGATCGGGCGTGCTTGTGCTCAACAAGGGTTACGGGTATTTAACATATGAATCTGACAAGAGCGTAACGGCTCGTACCGTTTTCGATCTGGCTTCAGTAACCAAGGTCATCAGCACAACAACGGCTGTGATGAAACTCTATGAAGAGGGGCGAATTCAATTGGATCAAACCGTTGCTTCATATTTGCCGGAATTTGCCGTTAACGGCAAAGAGAAAGTGACCATTGAACAGCTGTTGACCCATACCTCCGGGCTGGTGCCCTTTATTCGCTTTTACGAAGATCAAGACACCTCCCGTGAAGCGATTATTGCCAAAATATGTGCGCAAAAGCTCACTTATGAACCGGGAACTCGTGTTCGATACAGTGATCTGGGAATGATTACGCTGGCGCTGATTGTGGAAAAGATCATCGGTACGGACATCGACAGCTGGATGAAGGAACAGTTTTGGCAGCCACTTCATATGTACAGCACGGGTTTTCGGGGTGTTGATGCACAGTCCTATAACCCGGACATCGCTCCAACGGAAAACGATCAAATATTCAGAAAGAGAATCATGCAGGGCGTGGTACACGATGAAACGGCCTATCTTCTCGGCGGCAGAGCGGGTCACGCCGGTCTCTTTTCCTCATCAAAAGATTTGGCAGAAATGGCCTTTATGCTCATGAACGGGGGTTGTTCACACGGCAGGCAATTCCTTCAACCGGAGACGATTCGCTTTTTTTCCGCAAGAAGAACCTTTAATGGTCAGTCGAGAGGCTTGGGCTGGGATCTTAAATCGCTTACGGGTTATACTTCATGCGGTAAATATGCCAGTGCAGAGACATTCGGTCACACGGGTTTTACGGGAACATCCATTTGGATGGATCCCATCGAGGATATCTTCATTATTCTGCTTACCAATCGCGTCTATCCTTCCAGAAACTCAGAGGGTCACAAAGCCATACGCCCGCTGCTGGCCAATTTGGTGTACGAGTCCATAGAAGGTCCTCCTGTACTGGATTTAGAACGCTATGGAAGCCAACACTCTTTTCAATAGTTGACAGGAAGGCCATATGAGACATCTCGTTGAAACAAGAATTAATCTAAACGCTGCCAGACATAACCTGAATTTCATTAAAAACCGCGTTGGTGAAAACAAACCGATTATGGCGATGATCAAAGCAGACGCTTACGGTCACGGCGCTGTCGAGATGGCCCGATTTTACAAGCGCTGCGGTTTGAATGATTTTGGTGTCGCACAGATCCGGGAAGCCATTGAACTGAGGGAAGCGGGAATTGAAGGCAGGATCATGGTTTTACAACCCTGTTTTTACGGACAGTATGAAGATTACCTCAAATGGCATCTCGAAGCGGTCGTCAGTAACAGGGAAGACCTGGATGTGTTGAGAAATCAAGTGCCATTTCACGTCATGGTCGATACCGGTATGGGTCGAGAAGGTCTGTTGCCCAAAGATGTTCCGCCTTTTATAGAACACTTGCCCGCTGCGGACAAAATGGTCGGAATCGCCACTCATTTTGCCCAGTCCGATGAATCGGATCCTCAATACACCCTGCGACAAATTGCCTGTTTTGAAGAGGTTCTGCAGTCTCTTCCCGCTGAGAGAAGGCAAAAACTCACCATTCACGCTGCCAATAGCGGTGCCATTGTCAATTTCAAACAAGCCCATTACCACATGGTTCGTCCTGGCATTCTTCTCTATGGCCTGTACGACGGATATGGCCAGGTCACGCAGGAAGCGGTCATGTCGGTTCATGCCAAGCTGGTGGTCAGGAAAAAGGTGGGTGCGGGTTATTTTGTCGGTTACGGTTCCACCTACAAGACAGAGCGACCTTCCACTTTAGGTGTGCTCTCGTTGGGTTATGCCGACGGGTTTCTCAGAGCGAACTCCAATTGCACGCGCGTCTGGCTGGGGGATGAGTCCTTTGATATTGTCGGCAGGGTCAGCATGGACCAGGTGGTTATCAACCTCGAGCAGAAAGATCTGCCGCTTGGCACCGAGTTCCTGGTTTACGGCGGGAACCGGGATCGATCCTCAAGCCTGTTTGAAGAAGCGCGTCAGAGTCACACCATTACTTATGAACGAGCATGTCAATTGGGCAGTATGAGAATACCCAGAATATACCTGAATGAGGATCTTTAGTTTGAAAGACAGCTTTTCATGGGTACTTGAAGAGACCTTGGCGGGTTTGGCGCGGCCCGGGAGAAACAGGTGTCTGAAGCTCGACACGGCTTTCCTGAAACAGATGCGAGTGACCTTGTTGGTCTCGTTGACAGAAGAACAGCCGGATGCAGCCATGCTGAACGAGGCCGGTATTCAGACTGTTCATCTCCCCGTTCGGGACTTTCACGCACCGACTTTGGATCAGCTTTGCAGCTTTCATGAAATCGCCCATGCAGAAATAGGGGCTGGCGGCAGAGTGGGCGTTCACTGTATGGCAGGCCTTGGAAGAACAGGCACCTTTTTGGCTTCCTATTTAATTGCTGAAGGTATGTCGGCTGCAATGGCGATTCAGCTCATCAGGCAAAAACGCCCAGGTTCCATTGAAACAAAGGAACAGGAACAGATTCTGTTTCAATATGAACGGTATGGTCGCAGGAAGACTGAAAAAAATCGGATTATCAGTCCCCATCTTTAAAGCGGTATGGCTATGGCCCCAAAAACATTGCCTCGACAGGAAGCCACAACGCCTTTGTGCCGCAACACGAAGAACCTCTCCTTCCAATGGCATTTCAATTGGGCTAAAATGCATCACACAGACCGGGTTGTATCCCCAAGGCAACTGGCATTTAGGAGCAAGACATGAAAAATGACGTCCTCAAAACTGAAATACAGGATTCCTCACTGTGGATCTACCTCAATCGACCTGAGTGCCTGAATGCGCTCAATGTCGAATTGACGGTCAAGCTCAAAAAGGTACTTGAAGAGTATCGTGAAAATAACGCTATTCGAGTTGTTATTTTTCGAGGTTCAGGCAGGGCGTTCTGTTCCGGAGCCGATCTCAAAGAGCGAAAAGGGATGAGTGAAGACCAGGCCATTGATTTTGTGAACTTGCTCAGGAAAACATTCTACTACGTGTATAAATACCCCAAGCCAACCATGGCCTGTATCAATGGCTCCGCGTTTGGCGGTGGTTTGGAACTGGCACTGGCTTGTGACTTGCGCGTATCCATAGAAAGTGCCGTTATTGGATTGACTGAAACCAGCCTGGGCATTATTCCCGGAGCAGGTGGAACACAGTATTTAACCAGAATACTCGGTCCCGCCAAGGCAAAGGAAATTATTTACTGCGCGTCCCGTATCGAGGCCATTGACGCGTTTCACTGGGGTCTTATTAACAAGCTGTACACAAAGGAAAGCCTCGATGAAAAAACACAGCTGTTAGCCCTAAAGATAGCCAGCAACGCACCCCTGGCCATTCAGGCAGCAAAAAAAGCGCTCAATGCGGGTTTTAGAGACAGTATGGTGCACGGTTTGAAGTTGGAACGCAAGGCATACACGGGTATTTTGCATACCAAAGACCGGATCGAGGGATTGAATGCCTTTGCGGAGAAGAGAGCCCCCAAGTTTAAAGGTGAATAAGCGTTTTTTTCCCGGCAGGTTGCGCTGAAGCCGAACTGTAAGCTGTATTGCAGCGTGCTGTTTTTACAACGCGCTGTTTCCACTTTCAAATTAGCAAAAAATCGTTGTGTGACTATTTAAAAATCGGTATAAATACTGATTGTGTGTTTGTTTTTGTTCTTGTTCCCGTTCAAGAGGGAAATGGTCATGCATTGAGACATTGACAAATATGGTCACACCGATGAATTAATTGGAAGGGTGTTATTAAATGACTACGATAACTTCAGATCAAAGTACCGCAGGAACAGGCCATCATCCCAAGGGTCTGTATGTCCTGTTTGGCGCAGAAATGTTTGAGCGCATTTGTTATTACGGAATGCGCGGACTCTTAACGCTTTATCTCACCAAGGCCATCCTGATGGGAGATAAAGAAGCCTTTGGTGTATACGGAGCTTATACCGCTCTTGTTTATGCGGCACCTGTCATTGGCGGGAAGCTGGCCGATACGGTTCTCGGTTATAAACGAGCCGTTGTATTCGGCGGTATCATGATGGCCATCGGGGAGTTCATGATTCTCGGCGGCAATGAGTTCTGGCTGTTTGCGGGCATGGGAACCATTATTGTCGGCAACGGATATTTCAAGGCGAATATATCAACCATCGTGGGTAAACTCTACAAAGACGGAGATCCCCTTCGCGACGCGGGATTTACCATTTTCTATATTGGCATCAACCTGGGCGCGTTGCTCGCCACACTGGTCGTCTCTCCATTGGGTGAGAAGTACGGTTGGAATATAGGTTTCGGATTGTCGGGTTTCGGTATGCTGCTGGGCATTGCCATCTTCCTTTTAGGGCAGCCAAAACTGCAAGGGATAGGAGATGTACCGGATCGAGCACAATACAAGCGACTTGGCCTTCCCGTCTATGCCATTTCAATTCTCATCATTCCAGGGCTTTACTTTCTCTTGAAGAACAACGAGTTTGTAACCTACATCCTCAACATCGCGTTTCTGGCCGTCATGTTCGTTCTGCTGAAAGAAGCTTTTACCGGTCAGGATCGAGTGAAGCGCGATCGTATTTTCGCGCTTATCATTATGATGATCTTCAATGTGGTGTTCTGGGCCTGTTTTGAACAGGCAGGCAGTTCGCTGACGCTCTTTGCCGATCGCAATATTGACCGCAATGTCTTCAATCTGTTTGAAATGCCCGCTTCGCAAACACAGTTTTTCAACCCGGCATTCATTCTTCTGTTCGGGAGTCTCTTTTCCTGGATGTGGGTTTATCTTGACAAAAAGGGCATCAATCCCAATACACCGGCCAAGTTTGGCTGGGGCATCATTCAACTGGGGCTCGGTTACCTGATGGTGAAGATCTTCTTCCCCTTCATATCAGATGATTTCAAATTGCCTTTGCTGACACTGCTTTTCCTGTACATGCTCCACACCACGGGCGAACTTTTCCTGTCACCCATCGGCCTGTCCATGGTGACGAAACTGGCTCCAAAACACATGACCGCCACCACCATGGGTGCCTGGTTCTTGAGTTTGGCCTATTCCAACTACCTGGCCGCGTTTATTGCCAAGTTCAGCAATGTAGGCGGAGAAGGAGAGGGTGCCGCGCAAACAGTGGTTTCAGCTAGTGAAAGCTTAAATGTCTACATGGGACTTTACACGAAAATGGGCTACATCACCATTGCCGTGGGTGTATTCCTGCTCTTGCTCTCGAGACCGCTCAACAAACTGTTTCACGGTGTCAAATAAGAAGGACATCGAGTGAAATTCAGAAAAAAGGGGCATTTGCCCCTTTTTTTGTCTGGCTCTCTCTGTGATGACTTGCAGTAAGCGAGCCGGTGTTCAAATAACTGCCGTGTTCGCTTTTTTTCGTGTGTCAAGCAGGCATTTTCTCGAACAGCCAGCTCGAGCATATGGTTCCAGCTGGCAGGGTAAACGTGCCTGAACACTCCAACCACACGTTAGCTAACACCCGAAGCAGACTCGGGACAAAACGGGTACACATGCTGCGCGCTACTTCTCTTTCACTCCAAATGTTTTGTCAATGGGCAGAAAAGGGGTGACCAGAAAAGCTGGAATCGTGGCAATCATCACCCAGATGAAGAAATGCCGATACCCGATTAATTCCTGCAGCCAACCGCTGAGCATGCCCGGTATCATCATGCCAAGTGCCATGAACGCGGTGGTCATGGCAAAGTGGGCTGTTTTGTGTTCCCCGTCGCTGATATAAATCATGTAAAGCATGTAAGCGGTAAATCCGAAACCGTATCCAAACTGCTCGATGGCCACCGCTGTATTGATGAGCAGAAACGATTCCGGTAAGGCGTAGGACAGGTAGATGTAGACAGAATTGGGAAGATTGATGGCAATCAGCATCCACAGGATCCACTTCTTTAAACCGTGTCTGGAGGCCACCAATCCACCTAAAATGCCGCCCAGGGTAAGCGCGATAATGCCCACAGTACCGTAGACCAAACCCACTTGACCGGTTGTCAGACCAAGGCCGCCTATTTCGCGGGCATCCAGCAGAAAAGGGGAGGCCATTTTAACGAGTTGAGACTCTCCCAGCCGGTAGACAAGCAGAAAGGTGATAGCCAGACCGATGTGTTTCTTTTTAAAGAAGAGAACAAAGGTATGAAGAAACTCCCTCATAAAAGGTTGATTGCCTGCTGAATTTGAGGGTTTGTCGTTTGCGGGCAGGGGCAAAGCTGTTCTGTGGTAGAGAAAGAAGACAAAGAACAAAAACGCCAGAATGGAAAACGTGATAACCCAGGCCAGCTTGACATTGCCGGAACGCGCCTTGAAAACAGCTGTGGAGCTGGTTTTCAATTTGGAATCGAGCTGGAAAACCGCTATGGCCGGTTGATCCCAGTTGGACTTGTTAAACGTGAAGCGAGTGCCTTCGATTAATTGAATGCTTTTGTCACCGCTTTGACGGCCAAAGTCCACCGTTATCTCTTCTTCTCCCGGTGATTGAGAGAGATGAAAAGACAGTGAACCCGTGTTGCCGACCTGTTTTTCGTGGTCGACAGGGGGCTTTACGGTTCCAAAGTGCGATTGAATGAAGTTTTCAAGCGCGGTGAAGCTTACGCCGCTGGATTGCCGCTGCTCCTGTTTCTTTTCCTCGCGATAAAATCCCCTGGAAATATTCCAGGCTTTGGTTTCAGCCAGCATCGCCGCGACCTCTTCCTGCTGAACAGGTGTCAGGGGTATGGTCAGTGTTTCGGATGTGGTGACGATGCGCAGTGTCTCGTCAATGGATTGAACTGGAGCACTTTCGGGTTGCAGTTCTTGTTTATGGGCCGCCGGGTTGGCATGAACCTGTATTTCCAAATCGGGTAATCCCGTTCTGGATTCGATGTAACCCGCCAGAATAATCAGCAAACCTTGACCGGTAATCATGGCCAGACGGTAAAAAGTGGACCGAATGCCGACGAAATAGGCCTGTTCGTTTTCCGATAGTCCCAGCATGTAGAAACCATCGGCGGCAATATCATGGGTCGCCGAACTGAAGGCCAGCAGCCAGAAGAACATCAGCGTGTATTGAAAGAAACCGGGAACAGGTATGGTTAAAGCCACACCCGCCAGTCCCGCTCCAATCAGAAGCTGCATGGCAACAATCCAGGCGCGTTTGGTGCGAAAGAGATCGACAACAGGGGACCACAGCGGTTTAATCGTCCAGGGCAGGTACAGCCAGCTGGTGTAGAGCGCGATCTCGGTATTGGAAACACCCAGTCGCTTATACAGTATGACCGAAACGGTCATGACGATAATGTAGGGGATACCCTCCGCGTAATAAAGCGACGGGATCCATTGCCATGGGTTCTTTTGATGCTTGTGGGAATGGCTCATACGACTTCCTTTTTCATCGTGAGTTGCTCTTCAGATTGTTGCAATACCCGAAGGAAGAAAAACAATAATCGCATAATCAACACCACAATGAAAGATCAAAGTACCATGTCTCTCCCGTAAAGCCGGAATCCGTCCTGTTGGACGGTTGACCATTCCTATTCAAAAACGGATACGCCATTATGGGAATTCAAATCATTTCCTGGATCCAGTAATTAAACGCTTGCACACTTGTCATCCAACCGATTTCCAGTAGAATCTCAAATAAATACGGTTGAAATGTTTCTGTTTTTAGGTATCGGTGATAAAATCCTCCTAAATATGGCTTTTAAGCCGCCCTTATGGGTAATACAAGTGCGCAGGAACAATGGATAAAAAAAACACCAATTTTGGAGTGAATATGCAGACCGAAGCTTTTTCTTATGAACGCGATATGGCACCACTGACTTATTTTGCCGGCAGAATCTGCCATGACCTGAATAATCTAATTACCAGTTCGATGGGTGCGGCGTCTCTTTTGGAAATGAAACTTCGGGTGGCTAAAATTAACACATTGGAAAGTGAAGTTAGCCGTCTTCAGCATTCGATAAATAACTATCAGATTTTCACTCAGCGTTTGGGTCAACTCTTTCTAGGGACATCTGATTTAAAAATAGCCACACCATTCCATATGGTACTGGACTCCAGTTGTGAGGGATTGTCGAGATCCATCAGCATCAAACCCGTTTCAAAGCAAATAATGGCTCAAGTTGATGCAGCTCAAATGACCATCGCGTTGAAAGAAATTATTCTCAATGCCATCGAGTCTTCTCAGCCAGACGGACTCATCGAGGTGTCAGCTGATTTAGTGCAGAGGGAAGGACGGCCCTGCATTCACTTTGTCTGTAAAGACTGCGGCAAGGGCATTCAGCCAGAAGACATGCCGAAGATTTTTACCCCCTTCTTTTCTAAAATGAAAAGAGGAAATCTTGTTGGACTTGGGTTGTCGCAAGCAGGGAATATCCTCTATCAACACGGCAGTGTGTTGACAGTTCATTCCCTGGCAGGTATTGGAACCACTGTGGAGTTTTTCCTGGAAGCGGACCTCGTTTAGAGCCAGTCATTGCCATGTTCAGATGTCCTGCTCTTTGGAACAGAGCGGGTGTTTTAAGCTGAAAACAGGTTTATCGGCAAAATCAGACCAACCTGCTTGAGCTGAATTATCCATGGGCAGATTCAACTCTTATCTGATTTCATTTGCGGCCTGAAAGCCCTCTAGAATGGCTCTTTTCGCGTCGAGTTCTGCGGCGAGTTTCGCCCCGCCTATCACATGAAATGGAATTGCGGCATCCTGCAGTCCTTTTTCAAGATCGCGGATGGAGTTTTGTCCCGCGCAGATCACGACTTGATCCACTTCCAGCAACCGCTCTTGATCTTTTACCCGAATATGGAGACCTCGATCGTCAATTTTCTGGTACGCCACGCCGCTTATCATTTCAACCTCTTTCTTTTTCAACTGGATGCGATGGATCCAGCCCGTTGTCTTACCCAGATTCTTGCCCAGCTTTTCTGTTTTTCTCTGCATGAGGTAGATCGTTCTGTTGGGGTGCTCCAGTTGGGGACTGAGAAGAGCTCCTCTTGCCTCGAGCGTTTTATCGATACCCCATTCTTTCAGGAATCCGTCCACATCGTTGACATCGAAATTCGCGTCATGTGTCAGAAACGCCGCCACATCAAAACCAATTCCGCCAGCTCCGATAATGGCTATTTTCTCTCCTGGCTCCACCTTTCCCAGGAGCAGTTCATCGTATCGGACTACCATGGGGTGATCCACACCTGGAATAGGCGGTTTTCTGGGTTTCACTCCCGAAGCCAGAATGACGTGATCGTATTTCCGATCGGTCAGTTCTTGCATATCCACCGGGGCATTTAAATGGAGATTGACTTGGTGTTCCGTCAGCATGGTGGAGAAATAACGCAGTGTTTCCTTGAACTCTTCTTTACCCGGAACTTGCATAGCTATTCTGAATTGTCCGCCAATTTCACTTTGAGCCTCATACAGATCGACCTGATGACCAATCCGCGCAGCCTGAACCGCTGCAGACAGGCCGGCGGGTCCCGCCCCGACGACCGCCACCCGTTTTTTCTCTTTAATATCAGGTATGTCAAATTGATCTTCATGACCTGCCATGGGGTTTACCAGGCAGCTGACTTTCTTGCCGGCAAAAACGTGATCCAGGCATGCCTGATTGCAGGCAATACATGTGTTGATGGTATCACTTCTGTCATGCATGGCTTTTTGGACAAACATAGGGTCGGCCAGCAACGGACGCGCCAATGAAACCAAGTCGGCATCGCCGCGGGCGAGTACCTCTTCGCCCAACTCGGGCGTGTTGATTCGGTTGGAAGTGATGACGGGTATGTGGACGTGTTTTTTGATATGCTTGGCAACCCAGGTAAAGGCAGCCCTTGGAACCATGGTCGCGATGGTTGGAATGCGGGCTTCATGCCAGCCGATACCTATATTGAGCATGGTTGCACCCGCTTTCGCCAGTAAATCCGCCATTTTCAGCGACTCGTCAAGGGTTGTACCGTCTTTCACCAGTTCACACACCGAAAGCCTGAAAATGATAATAAAGTTTTCACCGACAGCTTGCCGGGTTCTCTTGAGTATTTCCAGGGCGAAACGCGATCGATTCTCAAAGGAACCACCCCATTGATCATGGCGTCTGTTGGTTCTCTGAGCCATGAACTGATTGATCAGGTAACCTTCCGAGCCCATAATTTCAACACCGTCATAACCCGCTTCCTTGGCGAGAACGGCCGATTTGACAAAACTGGCAATTTGCTTTTGAATGCCTTTCTCAGATAGCGGACGCGGTTTAAAAGGGCTGATGGGTGATTTTCCCGATGAAGGGGCAACGATCAGAGGGTGAAACCCATAGCGCCCCGAATGCAGAATTTGCATACAGATCGCGGAACCGTATTCGTGGACGGCCTTGGTAATCAGACGGTGTTTTGGAACTTCTCTTTTATGACTCAATTTGCCTGAAAAAGGAGCAACCCAGCCCGCTCGATTGGGCGCTATGCCACCTGTGACAATTAAGCCTACTTGCCCTTTGGCTCTTTCCGCAAAATAACCAGCCAAACGCTTGAAATGCCTGGATCGATCTTCCAGACCCGTGTGCATGGAACCCATAACGACTCTATTCTTGAGAGTGGTAAAACCGAGATCGAGTTCATTTAATAGATGTGGATATTTCGCATTCATACTGGCTCCTGCAATCGAATTTATGGAACTGATTCCATCTGACTTACCATAGAGTAGTTGGTAAAAAAGAGCAAAGGGATTCTTGTTTTTTAGGCCGGTTCTGAAGCAGGTTATCCTCTAACATCATAAAAAAGTCAGGCACTTTAGAATAAACACATAACTCTTTGACAAGCTTGACCATCTGCAGACAGGAAGCGCGGACCCTTGTGATGCGGATCCTGGCATTGCTTTTTGATACAGCATTACGGTGAACTTATAAAAGAAGGGTCGTACTTTTCGGCTCTTAAAAAGAGTTGCATTCTCCATCTCTTCGGGATCGTTCATGATAAAGACCTGTTCGGTACATTGAAACGTGAAACCAGATAAGGATATCCGGTTGACATGGGCCCTGAGATGAGTGGATTTCATTAAAAAGCTGTTGTTCTTTTCCCGATTTTGGAGTTATATTGTTAGGGATTACACTTCATTGGAGTTGACTATGTGTTTAAGACTGATACTGATTGCCACCATAAGCTCGATTTATTGTATGGGTGATGTTCTCGTTACCAAAGACGGGAAGATTTTTACCATACCGGGTTCCTACGAGGTGAAAGGAAAATTTGTTCGCTATCGGGATGAGCGAAATGAGCTGTTACAGTTGCCTCTTTCCATGATTGATCTGGACGCTTCGGAAAAGGCCACAAAAGAAGCTAAGGAAGCACTTAATAAAGTTGCAGCGCCCAAAAAAGAAGTCAAAAAGCAAACTATTGCCGATATGGCCAAGGACCTGGATCTCAATAGGGAAGAGGATTACGAACCGCCCACCAATGTCAGTATCAACTCCAAAGAAGTCAAAAAATACCACGTCGATCAATCCAATTCTGCTCACGAAAATGCCTACACGCCAGGAGTGCACGCCAGCGAGGTCATGAATAAACGAAGTCAATTCAGTGGTGAGTACAATAAGCTGGCCGATGAAATTGATTCACTTGATAAAGAAATAGAAATAAATCGAAAAGCTTTAGTCGGATTCAGAAACGAAAGCAATTTTGGCGATGACCTTACGGGCGCCGCTTATGAAAACGTTGTAAGAACGGAAAAACAGATTCAGAAATTAACCAAAGAGCGAGCGGAAAAGTACAAGGCTCTGAAGAAAATTGAGAAAGAGGCGCGAGTTTTAGGGGATAAGGGTATGGCTAGAAAACGCCCTGTTAAAAAGCTGAAAAAAGAGGAGTTTTCAGAAGACGACCTCGAATATCGCCCTGAAGAAGATGATTTTGAAGACAAGTAAAACGATCAATAAACTGAACGCTTCCGCGCTTTGAACCCGTTAAAAGCCATTCAATAAAAACAGGATACCTGCTTGTCGTGTTCTCCGTAGTTCATGTTTTCAACCGCGGAAAACACGACAGGTCGAGGAAACAGAGGTTTTATTCCTTTACCTTCTTCTCCATAAAGGCCTTCATGAAATCGATGGGAATGGGGAAGAGGGTGGTTGAATTGTTTTCTGCTGCCACTTGAGTCAGTGTTTGCAGGTATCGCAGCTGAATAGCTGCGGGGTTTTCACTGAGCACGCTTGCCGCGTGAGAGAGCTTTTCGGCAGCTTGAAATTCACCTTCTGCCGCGATGACCTTGGCACGGCGTTCTCTTTCCGCTTCCGCCTGTTTGGCCATGGCACGCTGCATTTCCTGAGGCAGGTCGATGTGTTTCACTTCAACCAAGGATACTTTGATTCCCCAGGGCTCGGTCTGCTTGTCGATAATTTCCTGCAGCTGCTTGTTAATTTTATCTCTTTCGGAGAGAAGCTCATCCAGTTCAGACTGACCGAGAATGGCTCTCAGCGTGGTTTGAGAGAGCTGGGAGGTGGCAAAAAGGAAGTCTTCCACTTCGACAATGGCTTTTTCAGCGTACATAACGCGGAAATAAACAACCGCGCTCACTTTGACAGAGACGTTGTCTTTGGTGATGATGTCCTGTTGCGGTACATCCAGCACGATGGTTCTCAAACTCACCTTGATTAAGCGATCGATGAAAGGGAAGAGGAAAATCAGTCCCGGCCCTTTGGTGTCGATCAGTCTTCCAAGGCGGAAAATAACACCCCGTTCGTATTCCGCGAGTACGCGCAGGACGTTGGGGATAATGAGAACGATGAAGACGATAATGCCAATTAAGATAGAGGTTGGGGTCATTTTTTACTCCTTAAAGTTTGTCCACAGGTTCAACGACACAGGTCAAACCCTTTATTTTAATAATTTTCACGGTCTTGTTGATGGAAACCGGTGACACGGTGGATGTTGCGTTCCATATTTCACCGTGTACCTCGATCTGGCCTGCTGGTGTGAGCTCATCGCAGACGACACCTTCTTCACCCACTAGGCCCTCAAGTCCTGTGTGAGCTTTGCTTTTTTGAGCTTGAAGCACTTTGCCGATCGCGACAAAAAAGAACAGGCAGGTGAGGAGAACGACAGGTAGAATGACACTTAAAGAAACTCTTAGTGCCGGGAAAGAAGCCTCCGCGTCAAAGAGCATGAAAGAACCCAAAGTAAAAGAAACAACGCCACCCACAGCCAATAAACCTCCCGAAGTAATTTGCGTCTCCAGCGCGAAGAGAACCAGTCCAAGTACCAACAGCGCAATTCCGGCGACATTTAAAGGAAGAGTCTGCATGGCGAAGAAACCGAGAATAAGGCAGATACCGCCCACGATCCCCGGAAACAGGGAACCCGGATTGCTGAGTTCGAAATAAATGCCGTAAAACCCGATGATCATCAATATATAGGCCACGTTGGGGTTGCTGATTAAGTCCAGTAAAAATTCCTTGGCACCCATTTTCACGTAATTGAACTGGTAATTGGATGTCTGCAAGCGAGTTTCCCCACTGGGCAGTTTAACGACGAAACCGTTCATTTTTTGCATTAACTCATGGAGATCGTTTGCCATAAAGTTGACGATTTGATTTTCAACTGCCTCGTCGGCGGTCACCGATACGGCCTCACGAACGGCCTGTTCTGCCCATTCTTCGTTGCGTCCCCGGTCTTTCGCGATGGATCGCGCGAAGGCCGCCGTATCGTGCATGGCTTTTCTGGCCAGGGTTTTTGTGTTTTCCGTCTCTTCAGATTCCTGGCCTTGATTCATGTGAACAGGACTGGCAGCACCAATGTTTGTGGCTGGCGCCATAGCCGCGACATGAGCCGCCATGGTAATAAACATGCCCGCCGAAGCAGCCTGGCCTCCTTTGGGCGACACATAAACCACCACGGGGATTTCACTTTCCAGAAAGGCCTGTACAATGTCACGCGTCGCGGAAAGCAGGCCGCCCGGTGTGTTGAGCTTGAGAATGAGCATATCTTCTGCCTGTTTCAGCCCATTTTGAATGTAAAGCGACGTGGCCGGATTGATGGTTCCGTCCAACTGGAGAACCGTTACAGAGATTTTAGAGTTGTCTTCTTCCTTGGGCTCTTCCTGAGCCTTCAGTGACCGGGAGGGTAGTGAAATTACAAGAAAAAAAACGAATAACATCCAGAGTTTCTTCACATTACCCTCCTTTTTCCAGCTTTTCGACCATTTCAATGAAAAAGGCTGGATACAGATCGTCGCTCAGGACAGGGTCAAAACCCATCTTTTGAACCTTTTTTATATTGTTTCGCGACTGATTCAAGAGTTCTGAATTGTTGGATTGATGGCTCGAACAGGCCTGCAAAAAACCCTTTATCCAGTAGTAACTGGCATATTTTTCCAGTTGGACCTCGGGTAATTCTGATAGTTTGTCCAGGGCGGAATCGGGATCGCCAATGGTTTTATAGGAATTCAGCACCGCAATGAGGTGTTCTTTCACCTTTTTCTTCTGTTCCTGTTTTCGGCTCTCGGTGAATGGTTTTTGCAGCGGTTTCGCGGTTTTTTCAGCTGCATTTACTGGGTTAGTAACAGCCTTTTGACGGTTAACAGGATCTGGCGTTTCTGCTTTTTTAACCTGTTTCGCGAGTTGAATTTCCTTTTGTTTTTCGCCTTTTATATCGTTAATTGCTTTCTTGTATTGAGATAAGTCACGCTCGGGGAAACGCGATTCCAGGTCATACAAAATCATTTCAGCTGCGGATTGCTGCCGCGAATTGATGGCGAGTTGAAAGGCCTGTACTTTTGAATCAAAAAAGTTGCGCTCTGCAAAATCGACTGTTTGTATTCCGGCTTGGGCTTCGGGACGATCCGGAAACAGCTTGATCAGCTCTTCATATTGCCTTCTTGCCGCGTTAAACTGATTGTCGGCTAAATGCCTCTGAGCCTGTCCAAGTGCCAGATTGAACTGATGGTCAAGCTCCTCCAGCTTCAATTGAGCCGATTCAATAATTCTTTTCAGATCAGCGTGATACTTAGCAAGCTTTTTTCTGTTTTTTCGATAGAGTTCCTCTTCCTGGGCTATTTTTGATTTGTTGGCCCATTCACTGGCTTTAAGGATGTCTAAATGCTCGAAACAAAGGGCAATGGAATAGAGAGGGATATAGGTGTCGGTAAAAGTACCTTCAACCCTGTAGTGTCGGCCTTTCGGCTCGATTCGATAGGCTTCTTCAAATAAGTTGAGAGCGTTTTTATAATGCCCTTTTACAAATGCGGCCTTTGCTTCCTGATCAAAATCCTTGAATGCCTGAGTTTGAAACAGCAGCGAAGTAATTAAAATCAATGGCAGTGTCATTTCAAGTCCTCCAGGAGGTAATCCTCTGGATCTACTTCAAAGTGAGTGTGAAGACGTGTTTTCTGATTGGCTTCTATAAAGGTATCCAGTATTTTCTGCTGATTACCGTGTTTGATCCTGACACGATACCTTCCCTCTTGTAATTCAAGCAGCTGAGGAAGTTTCCCGCTCTGCAGCTCCACAACCCGGTCGTGTTCATTTTGCAGTTCGGCAAGGTACCCAGAGGGAAAGACAGTGAGATAGATTTGGCCGTTTGGAATGACGGGTTCTGTGGGCATGACCGGCTTGTGGCGAGAGACAGCATACCAGGCAGCCAGTGAAATGAGAATCGCAAGAACGGGAAGAATCCAGAGCTTTGTTCTTCGTTTATTTTTTTTGAGTATGGGCCTTTCTTTTTGAGGTTTCACCCGTTTGGGTGGGGAACGCAATTCAGAGGGTTGACTATCCAGATAGGTATCGGCTCTGGTGGCTATCTTTTCCAGTGCTTCTGTGCCGTATTCATCGCCTCCCAAACGGTTGTAGATACCTTCAAACAGGGGAATTAATTCCTTGGCATTTTGAAAGCGATTTTTTGGCGACTTTTCGAGAAGCTTCAGAATTATATTTTGAAAGTCGCGGTCAAACCCATCCACGATCTCGGATGGAGCGGTTGGTTTTTCATTGATGTGCTGATAGAGTACCGTCATCCACTCTTCAGAGTCAAATGGTGCTTTTCCCACAGCGAGTTCATAAAGCGTAATTCCCAGTGAATAGAGGTCGGATCTTCCATCCACATCTTTTCCCATTGCCTGCTCGGGAGAAACGTATCTGGCCGTTCCCATAAAAGTTCCAGCTGCGGTTTTCCTGGTCCGGTTGGCTGCCTTTGCAATCCCGAAGTCCATCACGATAGCTTCTCCCGCCCGGTTGACTATAATGTTTTCGGGTTTAATGTCCCGGTGAATAACCGCTTTTGAATGGGCGTAATCTAACGCTTTTGTCGCCCCTATAGCTATTTTCAATACTCTCTTGGTGGATAGACAACCTTCTTTTTTTATGAGTTGTGCGGCTGTCCGTCCCTCAACGTATGACATGGTGAAATAAGTAAAGGGTTCGCGGTGCCGTTCTTTAATTTTATCCGGGACAATGAACGCGTCCCAATCACCCTCCTGGCGTACTTCGTAAATAGTGATGATGTTTTGATGGTTGAAATTGGCAGATATTTTTGCTTCCTTGACAAACCGCTCCAGAACTTCACTGTCCATTAAGTCACCTGACAAGATTTTAATGGCTTCCAATCGGTCTAAATCCAAGTTCTTCACAAGGTAGACTGAGGCAAATCCACCCCTTCCAAGCAGGCGAACCACTTCATACTTTGCGGGTCCTGTTTGAAAGCCTGAGCTTTCAGGCAATTGTGATGAATTGTTGATGATAAGAGTTTCTTTTTGTTCGTTTGGGAGATCGTTAGACAATTATCCACCTTTCTTTTGCCTTCTTTCCAGGTTGTGAGCACAGTGCAAGTTTGACTGCTGTGCTTGAGCCTCTCTTTCCGATGACTATCTTTCATTCTTTGCACACGGTCAAGAGAGGCGTAATGGGAATTGGCACATTGTCGCTCACTTCATTATATGGCATCGTCTTTTCATATGCCAGTGCGTAATGAAAACATGGAAGCTCAACAGTTCGTTTCATTTTGCGTGCAGCAGCCTGGTCGACATCGCTGTTTCAACATGTGCCAAATGCGTTTTGCCCGGTATGTCTCTCAGGAGTTCCAGTAACTCTTCAGGATCACTACAAGGGCGCGAAAGTTATTCAAATGCTCTTTTCAGGATTGACTTCCTCATTATGTTTGAAGTATTGTTTAACAGCGAATCTATCGGGAAAACGACTGAAATTTTTACAATCCATGGGGGCTCTTGCTCACTTTTATTGCGTTCCTGAAGGAAATTGAAGGGCTCCCTGGTAAATAAACAAGGCAGGTGTGATATGAAAATTTTTTCGGTTAAAATGTGTTTCGTTTCCAAACGACGTCAAAGAGTGTTTTGCTCGCTATTTATTTGCCCACTGCTCGTGTTGCTCTGTTCCTGCTCGGCTGTCAGCATCACTCAACCCGTGGGCGATTCAGCGGTCGAGGATGCTTCGGCTTTTGAGGGCACATGGCAAACTAAAGAGGATGTCGTCTATTTTAAAAACAAGGGATCAGGCAAACTGGACTGTTCTTTCGTTGAATCGAATGAAACAGAATCTGAACTCAAAACAGTGAATCTGGTTCTCACCAAGGTTGGTAAGCTGAATTTGGCATTCATTCAGGAAAAAGAAGGCGAGGAATGGTTATTCGGAGCGTATCGACTCGATGAAAAACGGCAGACGATAAGCGTCCATGAACCTCTGGTGGACACGTTTATCGCGGCGGTGGAAAATAAGCAAATTTCAGGTCAGATTAGCCCGTCTGAAAAAGGTGAGCGCGATCCATTAGAGGAAAGGAGCGTTAAATTAGAGGCGCGAGATCAGAAGTTGGTTCCTTTCCTGATGCGAATGCGATACGAAGATGGCTTTAATCCAAAGTCAGAAATTATACTCAAAAAATTGAGCGACCAGGTTCAATTGCCCGATCTGAAACAGTAACTAGTTCTCGTGGATTTACAAAACACGCATAATGAGAAACGGTTTGGTATCCGTGTGTTCAGGTCCGACAAATTGAATTAAAATCTAAAATTTAAACGAACATACAAGGCCTTTTGGAGTAAAATAGTCTCTGTCTTCGGTGTACGCGTTTTAAGTGACAAATCAGCCATTGAAGCGGGGAGTTACAGTGAGCTTTTATTTCAAAACCTTTATGTTGGCACTCGCACTCATCATCCTGTCTTGTGGTGACAGGGAACAGGGGAATCGCAACAAAGCGGACGAGAACCAACAACCGCCTTCCTTTTTACTGGTGACACTGGACACCACACGGGCCGATTACATGGGTTACACCGATGGCCGAGCGGATACTCCCGCCCTGGATCGTTTTGCCAAAGAGAGTCTTGTTTTTGAGCGGGCATTTGCCACGGTACCCATGACACTGCCTTCGCACACCTCGATGATGACCGGTCAATATGCTTCGGAACACGGCGTGCATGAAAACGCGCGTTACATCAGCGCCAAAGATCATCTACTTGCCGTGGAACTAAAAAAAAGGGGTTATCACACAGCCGCACTGGTTTCATCCTATCCGCTTGCCCGTATTTTTGGTTTGTCGGCGGGTTTTGACCACTACGACGACTACTTTACAGAAAACCAGAATGAACGCACGGCAAAGCAAACGACCGATCTGGCCTTATCGTACATGGAGCGTGTAAAAGCCAGCCAGCAGCAACCCGTTTTTCTGTGGGTGCATTATTTCGATCCCCATTTACCCTATGAGCCCCCTGAACCGTATCGCTCGCAATACCCCAAGGACCCCTATGCCGGCGAAATAGCTTTCATGGATTCCCAATTTGACAGGCTGCTGCGGGGCTTTCAATCCTGGGTCGGGGAAGGGCGGCATTACATCATCGTAGCAGGCGATCACGGTGAAGGCCTGGGCGATCACGGTGAAATGGTCCACGGCCATTTGCTTTTCAACAGCACCATTCAGGTTCCACTGCTTATTGGAGGCAGTGATATTCAAGCGGGACGTATCGATCGGGCTGTCAGCCTTCGACATATCTACCATACTGTTCAAAGTCTGGCAGGTATTTCAAACGGCCCGTCCCTTCTGGATCCGCCGGATGAAGTGGTTTGTGCCGAAGCCATGAAACCCTATTTGCAGTACGGTTGGCAGCCGCAAATTATGGCTGTTTACAACCACACCAAAGTCATTTCAGAAGGCGAGCCGGCCATTTATGATTTGGAAGCCGATCCGGGGGAAAAAAGCAATCTGGCAGGTTCAAAAAAACTCGATGCTCCATTAACACAAGCTCTGGAAAACTATGAACTGCCATCCGGCCATACGGTTCTGGCGACCCTGTCTGAAACAGAAGCCAGCAAACTGGCCAGTTTGGGGTATGTGGCTTCATCGGGTGATGTCGTGGACTCTGAGGCAGCTCCTGTTCCCAGTCAAATGACTCATCTCTTTGAGGATATGGATCGAGCTTCGGGATATTTTGTCAATAAACAGTACAAGAAGGCGATTCCTCTCCTTAAAAAAATACTCGAAATGGATCCCGATAATTTCATGTTCAACCTCCGAACAGCTGTGGCTTATTCCATTTTGGGCGACAGGGAAGAAGCCATGCTTTACTTCCAGAAATCTATGGATATCAACCCCGACTCCATTGATCTCATGCACTACCTGGGTATGCACTATTTTCGCTTTAAACAAATGCGTGAAGCTGAAACCCTTCTCGAGCAGGTTCTTAAATCGTCGCCCAATCGAATACCGGCTCTGCAGTGTATGGCTCGAATTAAGGAAATAAGGCAAGACAAGCAAAGCGCGCTGGATCTCTTCAGCCGTTTGAATCTTCTGAATCCCGATGATGAGATCTATTTACTGAAAATGGGTGATTTATCCATGGAATTGGGACAAACGGAACACGCCATAGCGTGTTACTTGAATTTAAAAGATCAACAGCTTGAAAATTTTAATCGAGATTTTGAGCTGAGTTTATGTCTGATGGATGCCGGCAGGCTGGAAGAGGCACGCGATACGCTGGATGGTATTTCAACCGACCACAAAGCTTATCCGCTGGTCTTGCTTAAACGCGCTCAAGTGGGCATTCTCCTGAAGGAACCCCATGCCCGGTCACTGGTGCGGCAAGCCTATCAAAACGGCAACAGCATGACCCGGCGTACCATCGAAAATGAACCTCTTTTTAACTCTTTCCTGCAGTAGCAGAAAGTGTTATCTTTAACATATTGAAAAAGTTGGAGTTGAAAATGACCTTGTCCCGACGAAAGTTTCTAGCCGTTTCAGCCGCAAGTGCCTTGCTGTCCCAAGCGAGCTTTAACGCGAATGCCCCTCAAAAAGTAAAGACCATAAAACCGCCAAGACTGAGAAAAGGCGACCTGGTTTCTCTTATCAGCCCGGCATTCGCGCCCTATGAGTTGACTTATGTCGATATTAAAATCGAGTCGCTTCAGGCGATGGGGTTAAAAGTTCAGCTAAGCCAGAACTTTTACGAACGGTACGGGTATCTGGCCGGAACGGACCAGCAACGCGCAGACGATGTGAACGCCGCTTTTGCCGACAGGGACGTCAAAGCCGTTATCTCGCATTCCGGCGGCTGGGGTTGTGCTCGCATCTTGCCGTTCCTCGACTATGAAACCATAAAACAGAATCCAAAAGTGCTGTTGGGTTTCAGTGACAACACCTCTCTGCTCAACGCCGTCTACGCTAAAACGGGGCTCATCACCATGCACGGACCCGCGCCGCGCAACAGGGTTTCGGCTGAATACACCCGCCGCTTGCTGTTTGACGGCGAAAAGATGACCTTACGTAATCCCGTTGATTACAAAGAAAACCTGGCTCCGACTGCCCACCGGATTACGGTCATCCATCCGGGCAAGGCCAGCGGCCGTCTGGTAGGCGGAAATCTATCGGTTCTGTCTGCCATTGCCGGAACACCTTATTTCCCCGATCTGAAAGGTTGTATTCTGTTCTTGGAAGATGTCGAAGAACAGATCTACCGCGTTGACCGTATGCTGACCCAGCTCAAACTCGCCGGCGCCCTGGATCACATTTCGGGCTTCGTTTTCGGGCGCTGTTCCCGCTGCGGTCCCGGAGAGCGTTACGGCTCTCTTACGCTGGATGAACTCTTTCACGATCACATCAGACCTTTGGGGATACCCGCTTTCCACGGATTCATGGTGGGACATATCAAAAACCAATTCACACTGCCCATTGGAGTGGAAATGGAAATGGACGCAGAGCAGGGTACTCTGAAAATGAAGGAATCGGCTGTTATCTAGGAGAAACACATGCTTTACCTCTTGCTATTGACCGCAATCCAGTTTCAGCCCGCCATGCAGAGCGCTGGCAAGATTGAAAAAGAAGTGCTTAAAATGATTGCGAACCCGGAATTTGAAGACGGTTTCTGGGGTATTGCTGTTTATTCTCCGCTAAGGGATAAAATGATTGTCAGCCACCATGAAAACAAGAACTTCAGACCGGCATCCAATATGAAAATCGTCACAACCCTGGTGGCCTTCGAGCATTTGGGGCCCTCTTACTCCTTTGAGACGGCCTTCTTTTACAGGGGAACTCTGCAAAATGGCGTACTGGATGGTGATTTGGTGGTTCAGGGCTTTGGGGATCCGTCTTTTTCCGGCCATTACAGTGACGGCACGACCCATACCCGTGAACTCATCCAACAGTTGGTACAGCGAATTAAAGATCACGGTATTCATGAAATCAGAGGAGAAATCATCGCACTGGAAAATTTCTTTGACGATCGCGCCATCCAGACTTCCTGGGAATGGGATGATTGTGGAACCTACTACGGAACGCCTGTTTCAGCACTCAGTTTAAACGATGGCTGGGTTGACATTCGCGTTGAAACCGATTCCATGGCTGTACCCCGGATGAATTTCTTCCCGGAAGCCACCGGGGACGTTTTCGTTTTTTTTGAAGAGGATTTGTCTAAACTGACTGAATCTCATGAGGAACCCGATGTCTTACGTCAATGGGGCACCAATAACTTTACGCTCAAGGGAAGGTGGTTGCCTTGTGCTTCTTTTGAGCTGTCGCGATCTGTTTGGGATCCCGCGCTTCAGTATGTTCAGGTCGTGAAACGCGCCCTGGAAGAAGAGGGTGTTCAAGTTCATGGAACAAGCCGTGTTGTCGACCAACTGCCACAAGCGGAGTTGGTTTATCTCTTCAGCCATGATTCGCCCTCGCTTTCCGAACTCGCCAAAGTCCTCATGAAGGAGTCGCAAAACCACTACGCGGACTGTTTCATTAAAACCACCGCAAAAAGAATAACCGGTGAGGGCAGCTTTGAAAACGGAGCCATGCTTTCAGAAGCCTTGATACAAAAAGCACTGGAAAACATGCCATGGGACAAGCAGAAGCAAGGTTTTAATATGAAAGACGGTTCAGGGTTGAGTACGCACAATGCCGTACAACCCATTCAGCTCGCCGCACTTTTAAATCGCGGTTTGAGTGCGCCTTATTGGCGGCAATGGCTCAAGTCCATGCCCATTATGGGGGTGGATGGTACACTGAAACGTCGAGGCTCGAAGGATGGCAGAACCAAAGGACGCGTCTGGGCCAAAACGGGATATATTTTCAGGTCGAGAGCCCTGTCGGGTTATCTGGAAACTCTCGACGGTGAGCCTTTGGTTTTCTCCATACTCGCCAATAATTACAGTTGCCCCACGCGCAGGATCAACCAGGTTCAAGACAATATTTGTTCGTTATTAATGACTTTAAAAGCAAATAGAAAGGTTAAAAACTCACCTGAAAGATTTCAACTCAGCCGCTATTTGATACCTTAGTGTCTGTCTTTGTCAAACGTCATGAGGACTCATTGTTTATAAATAGCTACAGGAGCAGGACTATGAAATACCAACTGGAAACCAAAACGCTGACACTTGCTCATCGGTTCACGATTGCGAGAAGCAGCAGTGACGAGAAACACAACGTCTTTGTGAAACTGGAAAAGGACGGCATCACGGGTTGGGGAGAAGCGGCCCCCAATACGCGTTATCAGGAAACACCGGCATCTTCCACCAGAGCCATTGAAGGCATCTGCCAAAGCCTTCCAGAGAACTTGTTGACCTACACGCCTGTTCTGGAACAGATTAAAGATGCGGTGCCTGGGGAATACGCGGCAAAAGCAGCCGTGGATATGGCGGTGATGGACTGGGTAGGGAAGTCCCTGGGCCTTCCACTCTACAAGCTGTGGGGACTTGACCCCGCAGACATGCCCGCCACCAGTATGACCATTGCCATTGCCTCTCCCGAAGAAATGAAGAAACGCGCCCTGGAGGCGTCGGAATACCACATTCTCAAAGTGAAACTCGGTTCAGGTCACGATCGGGAACTCATTGACGCCATTCGCTCGGTTTCCAGTCAGACCATTCGCATCGATGCCAATGAAGGCTGGAGAGACCGCGAAATGGCCATCAGGGAAATTGAGTGGCTGGCTGAAAGAAACGTCGAACTCATTGAACAGCCCATGCCGGCCTCTCAGGAAGCGGACATGCAGTGGCTGAAACAGCGCAGCCCTCTTCCTCTGATAGCAGATGAAGCCTTTACAACCGTAAACAGCATTTACAACATCAGTGAGTGTTACCACGGCATCAACATCAAACTTATGAAATGCGGTGGTACATTGCCAGCCAGGGAGTCCATTTGCCTGGCTCGTTCATTGGGTTTGTCCATTATGCTTGGCTGCATGATCGAATCCTCTGTGGCCATTGCCGCGGCCGCTCATCTGGCCCCGCTGGTTGACTTCGCCGACCTGGACGGCAATCTCCTTATTGATAACGACCCGTTTCAGGGGCATAAAGTGGAAAACGGTGCGGTGCTGTTGGCTAACGAACCCGGTTTGGGAGTTCAACTCTAAAGCAAAAAAGTGCGGCTCCAAGTAATCTGCATGAAGCCGCACTCTGGTTGAAAACCCTTGTTTTCAGTGAAAAACTGCAGAAAGGTTAATACTCTTCCTCCGCATGCAGAAAAGAATCCAGAGCCGAAACAGAATCGATAAATAGTGCCTGCATATTGACCGGATCGGGTGAGATGGCTTTCATCATTTTGGTCAGCACGCCTTTTGGACCAATTTCGATATAAACGCGAATACCCTTTTTCCATATTTCATGAATGCCCTGATACCACCTGACTGAAGAGTACATTTGATCTTTCATCCGTTTTTTAATGGTGGCGCCATCCGACTCAATGGAGCCTGTTACGTTGAGGGCGATGGGAATTTTTGCATTGTTAAATTCAACTTGTTCAATGACTTCAGCAAGAGGCTCAACCGCTGCTTTCATAAGAGGTGAATGCCAGGCACCGGAAACATTGAGCCTGATGCATCGCCCGCCCAGGGTTCTGATTTCTTTTTCCAATTGCTCGATCGCATCGACAGATCCGGAGGCCACCAGCTGTTTAGGGGAGTTGTAATTGGCAATTAAAAGGGGTTTTGACTGGGCAATTTTGTTGACCAGCTCAACAGCGGGTTCCGGTTTGACCTTTACAATCGCCGTCATGGCACCTTGATTGATTTCCGCCTGTTCCTGCATGAGGCGACCGCGAGCTGTCACAAGCTTCAGGCAATCGGATACGTCGATCACTTCAGCAGCAGCCAGAGCCGCGTACTCGCCCAGGCTGTGCCCCGCAACATAGGATGGAATGACATCAAAATCTCGTATGCCATAGTAACAGGCTAAAACAGCCGTGGTCATAGCCGGTTGAAGGTGTTTGGTTTCAGTCAATACTTCCATGGGACCTGAAAAGCACAGTTTCGCGATATCGTACTTGCTAATGTCACTGGCTTCTGCGAAGAGGTCTTTTACTTCTTTGCTCTCATCGTAAAAAGTCTTTGCCATTCCCAAGGTTTGGGAACCTTGACCGGGAAAGAGAAAACAGGGGGCCGTCATATTCAATACTTCTCCTCATATTCATAACGTTTCGGGAAACTCGGATTACTCATAAAATTGAATTTCCTGATTTGTTTTTATTTTAAGAGGATTGGCAAAAAAATCAAGAATAAGGTTTTGCGTCTTTAAAAAGGGCGGTGAATTCAGGCCAGATCAAAAGAGGTGTTTTGTCTGGAAGCGGCCTTTAACAGAGCCATTTCATCGGGAGTTTCACTGCTGATTTCATCCATAGGGAACTTGAAAGTACGTGACCAGAAAGCGTGAAAGTCGCGAATACTTGAAAAAAAACGCTCAGGTGTCGATTCTTTTTTGCGCTTACTCAATTTATCGCCGTGTTCGTCTGTTAAAAGAGGGAAGTGAAGAAAACGCGGGATATTGGCTCCAAAAGCCTGAAAAAGAAGAGTTTGTGCGGCACTTGGTGCCAATAGATCCATACCTCGGTTAATTTCCGTGATCTTCATGCTCATATCATCGACCACCGTGGCCAGGGGATAGGCTGGAAACCCGTCTCTTCGCCAAATAACGAAATCGCCACCCCAGTCTTCAGATCTAATGAGCTTGGGACCCGCAGCTACATCGCGGAGCGTTATGTCGTTGACCTCCACGCGAAACCGCCAGCAGTGCGGTTGCCCGGCTGCAATCTGGCTTTGTGCCGTCTGTGGTGAGAGATGCCTGCAAATACCTTTATAGACAGGATTGCCAAGATCCGTGCGCACGATTCCCTGTTTGCGAGAGCAAAAACAGGGATACACCAACTCGCGATCTCTCAGATAATAGAAGGCTTTTTTGAAGCGAGGATCATCAGGCCTTTGATAGACTGTCTGGCCGTCAAACTTTAAATGTGCCCAGCGGAGCGTTCGAAGAATCGATTCTTCGTGTTCTTTTTTACAGCGAACGGGATCAAGTGAATCCATCCTTAAATACAACTCAGCATCGAGCGTTTTTGCACGGAGACAGGTGAATAGTGCGGTGCTTAAATTTCCGGAGTGAAGGGGACCTGTGGGACTTGGAGCGTACCTTAATCTTTCCATAGAGCACAATCCTGAACGAAAAATGCGTCAATCAAAATCATACAGCACTTTTGCAAAACAAGAAACAATCCGCATCAAAAACCAAAATTGCTTTCTACGACCAAATAGAGCGAATGATATTTTTATACTTGTAAGAAGTCGTCAATTCATGTATAGTTCGTCTTTGTCAATTTATGGAGGGTGTAGCTCAGTTGGTAGAGCTCCGGATTGTGGCTCCGGCGGCCGCGGGTTCAAATCCCGTCACTCTCCCCATCCCTACCCGCCAGTGCGGGTTTTTTAGTTTTTAGATTCTTTCCAGATACTGCGAATGAGCTTTTTTGGGGCTATTGCTAATGAGAGATCAAGCACTTCAATCACGGCATGCTTCCCATTTGGGTGCTGGATGTAAAACAAAGACAATGGGACGAAAATATAAAGCCAATCTCGAACAACAAGCTCCATTCCCTTTTTGGTTCAGCAAGAACCCCACACTGCTTGTGAAGTATCTTTTTAATCGCTCCTTTTGCAAAAGTGTCGATGTTTTTTTTCCCTGTTTGGACAATTCATGTCGCCAAAACAACACTTTAATTCAATTGATATGGGGATTTTCTTGATCTAATATGAATCTGAGTATATGATACATGTCAAACATTTTGCTGGTTAGGAGGGCATATGGGAAACCGGATTCTGCTCGCAGATGATTCGATGACCATTCAAAAATTGGTAGAGATGGCTTTTGCCGATACAGATCACGAGTTGGTCTGTGTTTCTCATGGTCAGGAAGCGTGGGAAAAAATGGAAGAGTTTCGCCCGCACGTCGTTCTAGCGGACGCAATTATGCCGATACTCGATGGTTACGCGTTGTGTGAACGTATAAAGCAGTCAACCATGTTCTCAGAAACTCCTGTAGTTCTGCTAACAGGCCGATTCCAGCCATTTGATGAAAAGAGGGCTGCCGAGGTTAAAATCGATTCACGTATGATGAAACCTTTTGTGCAGGAGCAGCTCATCGATTTGGTGGAAAAGCTGGCAAAAAATGCACCGGCCGACCCAATCCAAGAGGTTGATGCCACTCCAGCACAGGGTGTGGAAGACACGGAATTAAAGTATGAAATCGAGCATGATGACGATGGGTTACTGGAGGAAGACACCCAAAGTTTAGGTCAAATGGCCGCCGAGGGAGTGAGTTTTGTAGACAACAATTCCACCATCAGAGTCGACCAAAGTGAACTGCAATCATACCTGACAAACAATCGAAAATTGCAATTTGACTCTTCAGAAGAGGACTCTGAAGACGAAACCATCGATGAGTTTGATCTCGCCTCTGTCGATGATTTCAATGAAGATGAAGACTTTCTCTCAATCAATGAGGATACCGATACGGTTGAAACAGATTTAGATTCTGAAGATCAACTGGACTTTCATGAAGAGATGGAAAGCGATCAGGATGATGACATTCACGAAGACTTTTTGTCTGAACTTGAAATGGTAGATGATAATGACGTACTCGAACTCGATGAAGATGATTTTCTCGAGGAAGGTGGCAACGAAGAGTGGGAAGATATACTGGAAGATTCCGAAATGGCAAATGAAGATGATGCCAATGAACTATTGGCATCTGAAGACAACTTCTTTTCTCCTGAAGATGAAGTTGAACAAGTGGATGACGTTTTCCAGCAAGACATTGCAAAACATGAAGAGCCCAAAGAGATTGTGAACAGAGAAGACCAGATCAAGCACACAATGGAAGAAGTCTTTCAAACATCAGATGGAGAAGGGGATGACCCAACTATTGCACTCGACAGAGAAGTGATGAATTCCATTCTTGTGGAAGAAGCAGAAGAAGCTGAATCCTTTGTAGCAGAACCTGAACGGGAAATTACGGGAGGCGACAAAAGCGAGTTCTCCACCGAGGAGAACAGGCAAGTGCTTTATGAAGACACGCCGTTTCGTCCTGTGGAGCAGGAAGAACCTGCAGAGCCTGGGCTCTTTGAAAAAGACACGATTCCTTTAGACGAGCTGGAAGCAGAACTTGTCATGACGCATGACGAAGAAGACACTCTTCCCGTTGCGAAAGAAGACATGTCGCCACTTGTTACAGAAGAAGAAAGCGAGATGGCAGCTCATTTGACCGAGCTCCCGGAATCTGTCTCTTCAGATGAAGAGCATCATTTGGAAAGTGAAGACCCCTTCGCACACGAAGATGAAGAAGATGAAGAAGATGATTTCAGCAGTGTGGATATCTTTGTAGACGAGGATGAGGATCTCAATGAGGATTTATCAATTGATCTGGATAGTGACTTTGAACCTGAGCAAGACGATCAGCCACACAAGAAAGACGAATGGGAGGATGGCGAAGCCACCCACCCGAACTCTTTTAAGGACGAATATGAATTGCCGGACGTAGAGGAAGAGCCAATTAAGTTTGAGGTGATCGAAGATCCACTGTTTTCTTCAAATGATGAAGAGCCCCTTGATTTACAGTTAGATGATCATGAGGGATTGTCTCTCGAAGATGAATTGGAACTGGAACATGAATCCGATTCATTGGTTGAAGAATTAGATGAAGAAGAGCCCCTTGAAAGTGAAGACAGTGATCCTTTAGACGAATCCAGTTTGAATCCAAACACAGAGGATCAAGAATCTGACGTCGTGGCTCTTGATGAGCTGGCGGATGATGTTTTACTTCCCGGTGAATCTCCAACCGAAAGTGAACCGGATCAGATCGATGATCACCACCAGGAGGACACCGCCGAATTGAAATCCGAAGACGAGGAAGATGAGCTGCTTTCAGATGAAACCCTGTCAGACAGTCTGACTCCTGAACTCATGGTTGAAGAGAACGACAAACAGGAAGAAGTTGAATTACTGGGTTCGGTTTTTACCGATGACGAACCCGAATGCGTGCCTGAAAAAGAGGATAACATCGAAAACGACTCGCCAACGGATCAGGCTGCCGTGCCCGCTCCTACTGAAGTCCAGGAAGGCACTGTGGTCAAACTCTCTGATGAACAATTCAACCTATTTGTCGAAAAAGTCGTTGAAAAAGTCCTCGACAAGCTTTCCAACGATGCCATTAAGGAAGTGGCCTGGGAAGTTGTTCCCGCTCTGGCTGAAGCCATGGTAGAGCGACGAATCATGGAACTGGAAAAAGAGTAGTGTTCAAGAAGCTGTACCGAATCGCCCTGATCAGCCTGCTGACGTGTCTGTGCCTTGCAGATGATATGATACTGAATTACGGTCAATATGAGGTTCAACTCAACTCCTATTCGATCTCCGGTTCTCAGTATTTCGATACCTATAAAGACAAACACCCTACCCAGTTGAATGGTCAAACTCATGACTACAAGCAATCGGGCTATTCTTTGGGGTTTCGATATGGTGCCTCCGCAACCACCACCTACGTCGTGAAAGCAAACTGGAAATCGCGTGAATTGGCCAGTTATTCAAGTGACGGATTCCACTCTTACTACTTGGGTGTTCAACTGCGAAGAAGTGCCGGCATTTATCACGCCTTTCAATGGAATATCGGTTATCGGGGCAACGGCTCTTATGATGAGAAAGACGACCTTCCACTTGGATCCAGAGCATCCAGCTGGGAAGCGACAGGCAGCTACGTGCTGAGCTTGAATCCCTTTCACGGTTATTCTCTTTTCGATGTGGGATACCGGTTCCGGGGTGGAGATCTGTCCGATGAAATCACTTTTAAATCACTGATTTCATTCAGTCTTACCGAGCGCTTTGAACTTCAGTTTCAATACGATATGCACGAAAGTAAGGAGCACGAAAGGGAAACGTTTCGCGTTTTAAGATACCCCAACGAGAGCGGTCGGCAACAAGCCGCTCTCAATATGAAACTCCTTTTGGGAAAAAGACTCTTTCTCGAAGGCTCTTTCCAGAAAGTTCTTAAGGGGCGGAATGTTTTTCAAACAGACGGTTTTCAAATAGGAATGACCTGGCTGTTATAAATCTTTTAGCCGATTTTTTTCCCAAGTACGGTTTTCCTTTCAAGATAAAAAATGTCATTTACTCCATAGAGTTCATTTGACCACATTGCGAATGAACCAGCGCCGGTTTACCCAAGGGGAGGAGTCCCCGACCACAAAAAAATGCGCGACCAAAACGTGACTGCGCCATTTTCTGTCTTTTGAAAGAAACAGGGCAAAAAACAACAGAACAGCCACCCAATTAACGCACAAAACGATGAGAATGTAATTCTCGAATGGAAAGAACTTTCTCAGAAGTTAACAAAAAAATCCATTCCCCCGGTAACCATGACGAGGAGATAACTTGGTTCTGCGTTTTATGCTTTGATGATGTAATCTGTGGATTATGCTTGTTCCCGAAGATGACATCTACCATTCTCCCTTCATGCCTTTTAACCAACTAAAGACGTTTGTATGACAGAAAAAAAGGCGGCCATTTTTCTTCGAGTTGAAAACCAAATCAGGGGAGGGGAGTTCAAGACGAAAAAAGCACCGCCGACAAAAAAACGCAAAAAAATAACAGCTCAGCCGAATAAGCGATCGGCTTGAAGAAAGCACCTGTTGTTACCCTTCAGGAAAGACCCAAACAGCTTACCTCAACGCATCAAACAAGACTAGAAAACTTAAACAAGATTGAATGCACTAGATCTTGCTTATGTTTTTAAATAATCTTGATTTTAATCATTAAAGTCTTGTATTGAAGTTGGTTTCCAGTGTTTTGTCTTGATTTTAATTCGACTGTTTTTATGGTACTTCCAGGTTGTTGGGCTGTGCGAAGTCCACCATGTGTTTTCAGGCCCTGAGAAGCAATGCATCTTCAGGATGAAGGTGAGGATGTCATGTTGGGGCTGAGACGAAAGGGGAGGGTGATCTGCTGCTGGATTTTCTGCCCTAAAGAGCTTTGAGAACAGGAGTTAGGCGCCATGTCGGCATGTCGACATAAGAGCCATTATTGCATGAATAGTCGTACAAAACACCGTCATGGATGAGCTTGTGACCAATGAAAGCAGCGGGTTGTCTGGGAACATGAATGGTTCCGTGAGTAAGCCTGTCGTAGCGAGGGTCCTCCTGCTTGTCGTTTTTTTATTGTTAGATAGAATTCCAAAACAAAGCCATACAAAAAAAGAATCAAAGTCAGGATTTTCTTAGCTGTTCTTGAAGCTGTGTTGCAACCTGTTGGTATCTTCTTTCTGTGTTTGACATTTATCCATGTTGTTGATTTCCCAAAAAAAAAAGACAGGTGAATATCCTTGCGCACACAAATCATGTCCTTTCCAGGCCACAGCTGTTTATGCGCTGAAAAGCAGTGCTCTTTTTCACCTGGCAGGGTGTGCTTGGGGGCCTGCTGATTGTCAACTTTTTATGCCTGCTTGCACAGATGGCAGTGATCTTTTTCTTTAAATGGGTTATAAATAGTGCGTAGCAGGAATTACAGTGAAACCACAAGGAGAATGAATTGAACAAGCCCTTACCATTAGCAGAACGACTCAGACCAGGCACCTTGCAGGATGTGCTGGGGCAGTCCAAAACGGTTTCTATACTCGGTGCTTTTGTCAAGGAAGGGGACTGTCCCAGCATGATATTCTGGGGGCCACCAGGCTCAGGTAAGACCACCTTGTGCCGGGTACTGGCGAAGGAACTCATGTGGGACTCGGCCGCGCTCAATGCCACCTCCGCTTCGGTAAAAGATATCAGGAATCTGGCGGAACGCGCTTCGCTCACATGGGAACAATGGGAAAAGAGGACGTTGGTTTTTATCGATGAAATTCACCGGCTCAATAAGTCTCAACAAGACGTTCTGCTTCCCTTTATTGAAGATGGAACCTTTGTTCTTTTGGGATCTACCACTGAAAATCCCTATTTTTCCATCAATGCAGCGCTGCGATCCAGGGTGCAGCTAATGACATTGACCGCTTTATCCAATGAATGCATCGAGACGGCTCTTAAACGCGCCGGTAACCTTTTGGGAATCCGCGAATTGCAGCCAGACCTGATAGAGTGGCTGTCCATACGCTGTGGAGGAGATCTAAGGGCAGCTTATTCGGCATTGGAGGGTGCGTTTGTTTTAGCTAAAGCAGATCAAAGAGAAGTCGAACTGAATGATCTGAAAACGTTTCTAAATCGCACCGCTCTCACAGAGAACAAAGGTGACAACCACTACGATCTGGCCAGTGCCTATCAGAAATCGCTGCGCGGCTCGGATGCCAATGCCGCTGTTTACTACCTGGCCAGGTTCCTGCTTTCGGGTGAAGATCCAAGGTTTATTGCCCGCAGACTGCTGGTGACGGCAAGCGAAGACGTCGGCATGGCAGATCCTTTCGCGTTGGTTTTGGCTGAAGCAACCTATTCAGCGGTTGAAAAACTGGGTATGCCTGAAGCTCGCATACCCTTGACTCAAACAACGATCTATGTGGCCAATGCGCCTAAAAATAACAGTGCCATTGCCTCCATCGAAAAGGCCGCCAAGTACCTGGAAAAAAGGGGACTCCACCAAGTGCCCGGTCATTTGAAAGACCCGCGCACTGTGCGAACCAAACCCCATCAACCCTATCTCTACACGCATAAACACCCTCATATCAAGCAGGACTTCCTGCCGGAAGAAGTAAAGGAAACCTTCATACCGGACCCCACCCCACCTGAGGTAAACCTCAAATACGTCACCATACTGGAAGAGGCAATTCAAGATATAAAACAAGACTGGACTGAATTAAATCTTGATTCAGTCTGTAAAAGGCTTGATCTCGATAAACAAGAGGCCAGGATGACGTTGAACTATCTGGTGAAGGAGGGCAGGCTTGAATTTAAGCGATTATTCAGGTTGAAGCCCTCGAAAGATTCTGAAAAGTAAGGTTTTCCCGCATCGGGAATCAATCGATTAGCCATAAAGTTCGTTTTTTGCGGTTTGTTACGGCTGTTTTGACGATTTCGCATTGGGTGAATTCGTGAAAAAGAGCGTTGTGCTTCGTCCGGAAGAGGGTCATCAGGGCAGGTGGTGCTGAAACATCCCATTGTTCTGAGTTCTTTACACCGATCGCTATATTGAGATTGCTTTCTACACAAAAACAGTACGAAGTGCGTACGCCATGCTTTTGCAGAAGATGGTCTGTTGGCCACAATCTCTTTAGCTGGTGGTCCAAGACTCGAATGCTAACGTTTTTAAATGCACTTCAAACGGCTTTTCTGATATAAAAAAGCATGGTCCTTTTTCAACAGGAATTGAGCAAGTATGTAAAACAGTCGTCGAGCTATCAGTCAATGCAACCGATCCAAAAATGAATCCAGATTTCTCCAGTCTTTTTTTACTTTAACATGAAGTTCACAATATACGGGTTTAAGGAGTATTTTTTTTAATTTATTATTTAAACCGTTTTTCATTTTTTTGATCATGGAACCATTGGAACCGATTAATATGCGTCTCTGAGAGGGCTTCTCGACATAGATCATGGCGGCAATAAAAAAACAGTCTTCTTCCTCATCAAAAGTAAATTCTTCCAGTTCGACGGTGGTTGCATGGGGAATTTCATCTCTTGTGTAATGTAAAACGCGTTCCCTGACGGTCTCCTTGACCAGAGTTCTTACAGACTGGTTGGTGTACTCATCCAGTGGAAACAGAAATTCGCTGTCGGGCAGGTGAGGAGTGATCAATTCCAGCAGGCGATCGGTATTTTCGCCTGTCAGTGCTGAAATGGGGATCATCTCGTCGGGCTCGAGCAGGTGTTGAAAACGCTCGAGTTTTTCAATCAACTTGTGTTTATTGACCAAATCGATTTTGTTGACAACCAAAATGTAGGGCAGCTCTTTTTGTTTGATGAGATGAGATATGTATTTATCACCACTGAACTTTTTGCTGGTCGCATCCACAATGTGCAGGATCAGGTCACTGTCATCAAGGCCTTGATGAACAATTTTCATCATTCTTCTGTTCAGTTCATGTTTGGGTTTATGCACTCCTGGCAGATCCAGAAAACCAATTTGCACGGACTCGCGCGTTAAAATACCGATATTCATATCTCTGGTCGTTTGCGATTTATCGGAAACAATGCTGATTTTTTCCTTTATTAACGTATTGATAAAAGTAGATTTGCCAGCGTTTGGCAAACCCATGATTCCCACATAACCGCACTTTGTCTGTTGTTCCATCGAGTGTTTCCTTTTTTATATTGACGCATCTTATGAAGACTTGTCGACCAACCATCCTAACATGATTGGAACTGTTTGATAAAAAGTTAATCAGAGTAAACAACTTGAATACTTTTCACATCTTCAGGTTGGGACATCATGTGCCCTGCCTTTGGGTCAACTCTTCGTAAACAGCCTGGCGAAAGCAGTTCACTTTCCCGGTTGACTTGGACCCAGGCGGAAATTGGTCAGTTCCATCCGGTGCAAGTATCACCTCTTCAGGTCATGGAACCCCTTTCTTACAACAGCTCTTTGATCCACAGAACACCCAACTGGATTTGGAATATTGACAAAAGTTGTTTCAGGCTGCAAGTCCCGTCGTGAAATGACGAAGCCGCACAATAAAATAATTCGCTGATTGCCTGTCTGGAACCAGACTCAACTAAAACGATTCATCGTTCAACATATGAACAATTACCTTTCTGTTCTCATGTCAGACAGGGGACACCTGCAACGCTTTCCACACTACATCTTGTGGTTTAGTGATTGAAAAGCACTGTATCTTGAAGTATATTCAAAAGAAAAAGAGGGATTCTTCCATGCAGCCTTTTGTCCATTTACACACCCATTCAGAATACTCACTGCTTGACGGCCACAGTCGGATCGAGGATTTAGCAAAAAAAGCAGCCGCCTGCAACATGCCCGCCCTCGCGATCACCGATCACGGCAATATGTTTGGAGCGGTAACCCAGTACAACGCCTGTAAAAAGCACGGTATCAAGCCTATTTTGGGTTGTGAAGTTTACCTGGCCAGTGACTCCAGACATAGCCGTATTAAACGGGACCGCAGTAACAAACAGCGAAGAAAAAACGATTTTCACTTAATTCTGCTGTGCAAGAATGAAACGGGCTATAAAAATCTTTGTAAGATGGTATCTCTTGGATTTACAGAGGGATTTTATTATAAACCCAGAATCGACAAGGAGCTTTTGCGCAAGCATCACGAGGGTTTAATCTGCGCGACTGCCTGTTTGGGTGGTGAAGTCAATCAGCACCTCATGCGGTATGAAATGGAAGAAGCCACAGCGGCTGCCAGGGAAATGAGGGATATTTTCGGCCCGGAGAACTTCTTCATCGAAATTCAAAATCACGATCAAAAACTCGAAAAGGAAGTCATTCCTCCCAATGTGGAAATCGCCCGAAAACTGGGGGTCGGACTGGTTGCCACCAATGATTCCCATTACACCCATGCCGAAGATTGGGAAGCTCACGATCTGCTCTTGTGCCTCCAGTCTAAAAATCAGATGGACAATCCCAATCGCTGGCGTTTCCCGCCCGGAGGGCAGTTTTACTTCAAAACAGGCGACGAAATGGCCAATCTCTTTTCCGAGTACCCAGAGGCGGTCGAAAACACCCTGAAAATAGCTGAAATGTGCCATATTGAACTCAACCCGAATAAAACCTACCAAATTCCCTTGTTCGACGTGCCGCCTGGTCATACTGATGAGAGTTATTTTGCCGAAATCACCAGAGAGGGACTGGAAACGCGCATGAAACTGCTGCGTCCCCTGCACAACAAAGGCGGCCTGCGTCACGAACTATCAGAATACAACCAGCGGCTGGAAGAAGAAATAAAGGTCATCAACGACATGGGATTTCCCGGTTATTTCCTGATCACATGGGATTTTATCAAACACGCGCGCGACCATGGCATTCCTGTTGGACCCGGACGGGGAAGCGCCGCGGGTTCACTGGTGGCCTACGCTCTCAACATCACGGATGTGGATCCGCTCCAGTACGATCTTCTCTTTGAACGTTTTCTCAATAAAGAACGCGTGACCATGCCCGATATTGACATCGATTTTTGTAAATCAAGAAGGGGAGAGGTCATCGATTACGTTACGCAGAAATATGGGTCGGACAATGTCTGTCAAATCATTACATACGGCAGTATGAATGCAAGAATGGCATTGAAAGACGTTGGCAGAGCCATGGGGTTCACCCCCACCGAAACCAATAAAATAGCCAAAATGATTCCCGAAGAATTGAAAATGACCATTCAAAAAGCATTGGATAAAAGCGAGGATTTTAAAGCGCTTTATGAAGATGGAAACAAACAGCGGGAACGGGAACTCATCGACAAAAGCCTCACGGTTGAAGGACTCAGCCGCAACACCGGTGTTCACGCAGCCGGTGTTATTATTGCGCCTGAGCCGGTGACCGAATTTGCGCCTGTCTACCGCGACAAGAAAAACGTGACCTGCATTCAGTATGCCATGAATGAAGCCGAACAGATCGGTTTGCTTAAGTTTGATTTCCTGGGGCTCAAAACCTTGACGACCATTTCAACCACGATTGAACTTATTAAGGAAACAACCGGAGAAGTCATCGATCTCGACTCGCTGAAGAGTTTTGATGATCCAAAAACTTATGAGCTCTTTGGCAAGGGTGAAACGGATGGTATCTTCCAGTTTGAATCGGATGGAATGAAGAACTTGCTCATCAGGCTTGGACCTAAGCGATTTGAAGATTTCATTGCACTTAACGCATTGTACCGCCCGGGTCCGCTGGGCTCAGGAATGGACAGTCAGTTTATTGAAGGTGCTCATGGGGCTAAAGTTTCGTATGAACTGCCGGAACTTGAACCTATTTTAGAAGAAACCTATGGCGTTATCCTCTACCAGGAACAGGTTATGAAAATTGCTCAAATTATCGGCGGATTCAGTCTTGGACAGGCCGACCTCTTGCGACGTGCCATGGGCAAGAAGAAAGAAGACGTCATGGCTAAGAGCAAAATTGAGTTTCTTAAAGGAGCCAGGGAACGAAATTACCCCGAAGATGTCTGTTCGGATATTTTTGATAAAATGGCGGAATTTGCCAAATACGGTTTCAATAAATCCCACTCGGCGGCGTATGCTGTTTTGGCTTACCAAACAGCTTACTTAAAGGCAAACTATCCCGTCCAGTTCATGGCCGCCCTGCTGACCATGGATAAAGACAATACCGATAAAGTCGTATCGTATCTGGATAAGTGCAGACAAATGGGCATCGAGGTTCTGCCGCCGGATATCAGGCTCTCAAAGGCATCCTTCTCGGTGGAAGGCGACAAAATCCGTTTCGGCTTGAGTGCCATTAAAGGAATCGGCGATGCCGCCATCAATGCTTTAATCAACTTAAGCGATCGAAAAGAGATTAAAAAGTTTCATCAGTTTTTTGAAAAAAACGACATTAAATACATAAATAAAGCAACAATATGTCAACTAATAAAAGCGGGTGCTTTTGACTTTGCGAAGATGAAAAGGAAGGCCATGTTCGATGGGGTTGAGAGTATGTTGGCTTGGGGGCTGGAAAAGCAGAGAGAGATAGAGGGCGGACAATTGAGCTTGTTTGGAGACTCTGAAGAGGACAGTGTGTGCTATTTCAAAATACACGATCAGGAATGGGACAAGCTCGAAAAACTGGCCTACGAAAAGGAAACGCTGGGATTCTACATGTCCGGTCATCCTCTGGATCACTATCGCGACATATTCAGAAAAAACACAACCTGCAACACAAAAACGTTCAAAGAAATCCAGCCCGGATCGGAAGTCATTATCGGTGGACAGGTCCATTCTCTCAGGAAATTGAATACCAGGAAAGGCGATGCCATGGCCTTTATGGCTTTTGAAGATTTCCATGGAATTATGGATGTAACGGTCTTTCCGCGAACCTATGAAAAATTCCGCCATCTTTTTCAAGTCGATAAAGCATTGATATTAAAGGGTAAAGTTGACGTAAGAGATAAAAACTATCAACTCATTCTGGATGAAGCACTGGATTTGGAAGACTGGGAAAACGATCAGGTTAAACGCTGTTACTTTGTGTTTAATACAGAAGAAGTTAAAGAAGAAGACCTGCGCCAGCTCTACAGCCATGTTACGCTTAACCAGGGCAGCAGTCAGGTTTTTCTGGAAATGAACGTGGAAGGAAAGTACAAAACCGTTATTCACCCTCAGTGTTCCGGCATCAAGCCCGGACCGTCACTGACCGAATTCCTGAAAACACACAGTTGCTTTCAAACTCGTTTTGTTTACTGAGTGGTTAGCCCGTGTGTCATGTGCACTGGTGTATGTCAATCAAGAACCATGGCAGAAGTTAATCAGGTTATTTGAAATTTGTTCCGGGGTGCAGATCAAATCTACGCAACCAGTTTCAATGGCGTTGGACGGCATGGACCAGATGGTAGAGCTGGCTTTATCTTGAGCAATGGTTTTGGCCCCGATCTTTTTCATATGTTGAATACCGTTTGTCCCATCGGAACCCATTCCGGTTAAAATGATACCCATAAACCGAACTTGAGAGGACTGCTGGGCAGACAGCATACAGACATCCACCGAAGGTTTGACAAAACAGACTTTGGGTCCATCCTGGAGTGCTATTTTCCGGTTGTCCAGCAGAATTAAGTGTCGTTCACTTGGAGCGATCAGAATGGTTCCCGGTTCAATTTCCTGGTCGTGCTCTGCCAGTTGAACCTCCATACTGCAATTATTTGAAAGAATATGAACGATTTGCCTGTTTATAAAATGCGGCATGTGCTGAACGATGATAATGGAACTGTCTACAAGGGGAAAACCGTTAAAAATCTCTTTTAATGCTTTAATACCGCCTGTGGAACTACCGATAATAATGATGCTTTTCCTTCCATGTTTCATGGAGCTATGTATCCGATGCACTCGTCCACTGTGGCTACGAGTTCTTCTGCGGTGAAGGGTTTTCTCAAATAATCCATGACGTAATCCTTGACGGGTTCCATTTTATCGTCAGGGTTGTATACCGCAGTTAACATACAGACAACGCAGCCTTCGATCGTGTTTTCTTCAATCATGGCTTTCAGGGTTTCCCATCCATCCATTTCCGGCATCATGACATCCAATAAAACAACACCTTTGAAGCCCGATCGCAGTATGTCCAAACCTGCGGGCCCACTGTCTGCACATACAACTTCTCTACCAAAGTAATTCAGGATGATTTCAACCGTTTCTCGAATTGTCGGATCATCATCGATTAGGAGTACAGACGAACTCATACACACACCTTTCCTGGCAGCATTATACTCACCGTGGTGCCTTTTCCCAAGCCTTCACTTGAGGCAACAATATTTCCTCCGTGTTCAGCGACAATTCTTTTGGAAATGGAAAGCCCCAAACCACAAGACGCTCTGTCTGATCGCGAAGAGTCGACCTTGTAGAATTCATCAAAAATAGAGGAGAGGTTTTCTTGCTCAATGCCAATTCCATTATCTTTGATATCCACCGAAACGCCTTCAGGAGATCGGGAAAGAACGATCTGGATAGTTCCATTGTCTGGTGTAAACTTAATGGCATTGCTCACCAAATTGTCAATGACCTCTCTCATCAATACCACATCGATTTCAATACATACACTGTCTTTTTCAATGAATTCAATGGAAATCCTCTTTTTTTTCGCTTCTATGTGAAGAGATTGAATGATTGTTTGAAGAAAAGAGGAGGGAGAAACCAACTCTTTTTTCAGACTGTATTTATTGGAATTCAAGTTGGCTAATTCAATGGTTTTGTCCACCAGATTTTTGATATAACCTGCGTTTTCATCAATCAAAGTCAACATACGACGCATGGCGGGATCTTCTGTTTTATTCAATACTATGGGTAAGAGCGCGGTCATGGGAGTGAGCGGTGTTTTGAGATCGTGACCCAACTGGTTGATAAAACGGTTTTTCTGGTTTAGCAGCTTATTCACTTCTGCGGTTCGCTCTAAAACGCGGTCTTCAAGGGTTTGATTGAGCTTTTCAAGCTCTTTCTCGGCCTTTCTTCTCTGTTCAATCTCTCTCTGGGCGGAATTCTGTAGTTTTAAAATACGAATGACTGTGTTGATTCGTGTTCGAAACTCGCTCTTGTTGAAAGGCTTCGTAATGTAATCGTCTGCCCCTGCACTTAAACCCTTAATGATATCCGACTTGCTTTTTCTTCCTGTTAACAGAAAAAGGTAAACATAATCAAAGTCTTCATCAATGGAACGTATCCTCTTGCATACTTCAACGCCATCGAGTCTTGGCATATTCCAATCGAGAACAGCCAAACGAGGACGATCTTTTTTGCTTAAAATATCCCATGCTTCTCTTCCATCTCGACAGCAGACAACGGAATGCCCCCATTTTGACAAATTCTTCGATACAATTTTAAGCGTTGTTTTATCATCATCTGCCACTAATATTTCCATAAAGTTACCTACTCCACAGCCACTTATTCGGCAAAACTGTTTTTTTATTTAGTATATTCACAAAATTTATTTCATCCCAAGCTAAGGAGCAAGAAAAAATGAAACCCGTGCGATCGCGTCCATATTAGGATAAAACGAAATAAATCGCAAAAAAAAGCTGATGAAGCGCGCTTTATGGTAATTTAATATAAATGTATAAATATTGTATTTAATGTCATATATTTAAATAAATTAATGTATTACTTTATATTTGTGTTTTTTTAATCGCCACTGCGTATACGGTATTCGAAATAGTTTTTTTTTTCTATTCAGGCGGGTTCATTTTAAAGATGGGCAGTTTATAATCTGATACATACCAAAGAAGATTAGAAGATTGACCGCGCATCATTCTCGTAAGGACGTTAAGCTGTCGGGAGAAGGGTTCGCTTTACATTGCCTACAACGGAATTATTAATTAAATACCCTTGTTTATGTGGATTTCAAGTTGAATTTACCTTAATAATTAGCTATAAAGTAAGGTTCTTTTGTGAAAGGGGAGCCAATGAAAAAGAAGTACTATATTGAAACTTGGGGCTGTCAGATGAATGTCCATGATTCTGAGAAAATAGCCGGTACCTTGTCTTCTTTAGGCTACAGCAAGGCGGAAACCATTGAGCAGGCAGATGTTTACTTGATGAACACCTGTACCATACGCGAAAAGGCGAAAGAAAAAATATTCTCGCGAATAGGCGTTGTGAAGGAGCTCAAAAAGAACCGAGACCTGAAGATAGGAGTTGCCGGCTGTGTTGCTCAGCAAGAAGGCAGGCAAATTTTTTCCAGAGCTCCTCAGGTGGATTTCGTCATGGGAACACAAGCCCTTCAAGATCTCCCTGAACTGCTGCTCGAAAAACACGCATGTTCCATTGAAAAACATCCGGACAATCACCTCTTTCCGACTGATCAAATTGTTCGCAAAGAGGGCTTGAAAGCCCAGGTCACGATTATGGAAGGGTGTGACAATTTCTGTAGTTACTGTATTGTTCCCTACACACGGGGCAGAGAGCGAAGTAGAAACATTCCCGATATCTTGTATGAAATCAGAAACCTGGTTTCGAGCGGATTTGTGGAAATTGAATTATTGGGGCAGAATGTCAACAGTTACAACAGTGAAGTCAATTTCGCTACTCTTTTAAGAGAAGTCAGTGCCATTCGAGGTGTGGAGATGTTGCGTTTCATCTCTCCTCATCCAAAAGATTTTAACATTGAAGTTATTGATATTATTAGAGATAACAATAATATTGGTACAGGTCTTCACCTGCCTGCCCAGTCTGGTAACACGCGCATTTTGAAGCGAATGGGCCGAGGCCACACCCGGGAACACTACTTGCAACTCACCGCCATGATTCAAGAGAAGTTACCTGAATGCAGCCTGACCTCTGATTTTATTGTTGGGTTTCCAGGTGAAACGGAAGCTGAATTTCTGGAAACGGTTTCTTTGATAGAGGAAGTCGGTTACGATCGCATTTTTTCATTTATGTATTCACCCCGGCCAGGAACGAGAGCCGTTCAATATGGAGATCCCATCCCGAAACATGAAAAAGCAAAGCGATTGCAATACTTGCAGACCAAGCAGGCAGAAATCCAGAAAAAGAGAATGTCGGACCGCATAGGAAAACGCGATCGCATTTTAGTTGATCGTCTCAAACCCGAAGACCAACATCCCCTTGCTGGCCGAAACAGGGAAAACCTGCTTGTACATGTCCAGAGTGAAGTAGGAGATATCGATCGCTTCATAGGTCGGTGGATCGATGTGGATATCGTCGGCGCAGGCATGCACACTTTGCGTGGCAAATTGCTTTAATCAACACGTAATTTGTTTATATTGAGTAAGATATAAGCATTGTCTGCATGCCGACATGCTCCTATATATCACACTGGCGAATGGTTTTGATGCAACCACGTTTAACGCAAATGACACGGCAAAAAGATGACTTTTAACTGTGAATTTCATTGCTTTTGCTTTCTTGTTTTGATTCGCATTAGGTCATACGGTCGCAAAATGAGTTAATTTCATACTGAGGCCTTTTTTAGTCATTTTGAGGTTGGAAACCCATCTCAAAGATGTTAATCTTGGCTGGAATACAAATTTCGGAAGGAAATGAATGATTATATCCATAGCAAATCAGAAGGGCGGTGTTGGCAAGACAACAACGGCCATCAATCTGGCTTCGGCGCTCACGCTTTCAAAGAAAAAGGTCTTACTCATTGACCTGGATCCTCAGGGTAATTCAACCATGTCGTATGTTGAGTCGAGAGAAGAGCTTCGCGTTTCAACCTATAATTGGTTCGTGAATCCAAGTGAAACAATAAGCAGCGTCATCCAATCTACTGTATGCAGCGGCCTTGACATCGCCCCGGCAACCCTGAGCTTGGCCAAAGTTGAGCAACAGCTGCAAGGCGATTTGGAAGCCCCTTATTTTCTTAAAGATATACTGTGTGAAGTTCGTAAGAGTTACGATATCATCATTATAGACACGCCGCCAACATTGGGTTTGTTGACCGTGAATGCGCTTGTGGCAAGCACCCATTTAATCATCCCCATTCAGTCCTCTTATTTCGCTATGGAAGGGACAGACGACTTGTTGGACACCATTGATAAGATTAAGAAGCGAACCAACCCCAATTTAGAGCTCTTGGGCGTTGTTGTTACCATGTTTGATAAACGCACACTCCTGGGCCGCGATATTCTTCATCAAATACAAGAAGTGTTTGGAGATAAGGTTTTCAAAACAGTGATTACCCGCAATGTTCGCCTTGAAGAATCACCTGCTTATCGCGAACCCATTTTTTCATTTGCTCCCAAAAGTACCGGAGCCATTCAATATCGACAACTTGGAAAGGAAGTAATTAAGCGTGCCAGCTAGAAGAGGATTGCCGTCAAAAGTTAAAATGCGTCACGATCGCCATTACGTCGACAATTTGGTCGTCAGGGATGGGGAAGTGGTCGGCCGCATGCTACCTGTCAATGAAATCTATCCCAATCCCGACCAACCGCGAATCGATATGGGTGATATTGATTCGCTTGCCCAATCCATCGAAGAACACGGGGTTTTAGAACCCATTTTAGTCGTTAAACAGGACCGAGGTTATCTCATTGTTTCAGGCGAACGGAGATACCGTGCCTGTAAAGAACTCCAAATAGACGAGATACCCTGTATTTTAAAGGACCTCAATGAAAATCAAATACTGGAAATCGCTCTGGTTGAAAATCTGCAAAGACAGAATTTGCATCCGTTTGAAGAAGCCGATGGCTTAAAAGTCCTTGTTGAAAAATATCGCTACACCCATGAACAAATTAGCCGAAAACTCTCTAAAAGTCGCACCTCTGTGACCGAAACGCTGACGTTGGCCAATTTGGAAGACGAAGTAAGAGACGCAGCACTGAAAGCCGGCATCAAGGCCAAAACCATGCTCCTCAATGTAGCCAGACAGAAAACCATCCCAAAGCAGTTGGCGATGATACAGCAAATTGCCAAGGGTGCAAGCAGGGAAGAGGTGCGCAAGAAAGGGAAGACAAAATCGGGACGACCCTCGCCCTTTGTCTTTAAATTCAGTGATCCGGACAAGCGTTTTAAATTGGATTTAAAGTTTAGAAAATCAGACGTTTCCAAATCCGAGCTTATCCATTGCCTTGAAAAAATACTCGAAGAAATCAGACTCGCGGATTGATACTTCCAACGAGAAAGAACTGGTTGTCATGGTTACTGTTTGGCAACACCTGCTGAAAAACAGAAAAAATTGATTTCACGTGATTGATGGGTTTTGCGTTGGTCGCTGTTAAAAGGTGACTTGGAGTGGGAAAGATCATTAGACATCAGTCATCAAGTTCCATATCGGCTCACTTCATCGGTCAAGCTATGAACTAATAAACCCTTTTTTGCTCTTACCCGAATTTCTCGTACCAAATGGTGAAAAGAAAAACCTTGGCTACAAAAAGATCCCACAACGTAAAAGCGTGTGACATGATGTGTGGTTTCTTGTGATGAACAAAAGGAGGGACTCTTTAACACAGAGGGAGAGAGTCTCTTTTTCTGTGTGAAAAAGAACCATCACAACCATTCATACCTCAATTATACAACTTAACATAATATATATTATGGGAATCTATAGATGGAGCGCAGGTCATCCGGCTCTTTTTTATATGTTATATATTGTTTTGTTTGAATACTTTGAACACTTAAGGCTGTATTAATCGTATTTTCGTCTTTAACTGAGGGATCCATACTGAATATTTAAAATATAAAGCCTTTTGTTTCGGAGTGCCACATAATAACTTGCTGAATTGATACTTGGCGGCTGCCTTTCCTGACCTGAAAATAACGTCATCTACCATTCCCCAAGAATCGGATCATCATACCGCTCAGCTAGCGGCAATGAAACAGCCAAATGATAATTGATCGCTTACTTAACAATCATAGACAAAAATGCGATCAATCATTTAACCTGAAGCGGCCCCACTTGGTGCGTGTCACTAAATCCGTTTTGTTGGCCAAATCACGCAATACTTGATCGATGTGGTTTTTATCTTCCCCAGGATAGGTTTCAGAATAAATTTTTAAAATTTGAGCAATTCCGGGCTCCAAAATGCCCTTTCTGGCGAGATGTTCCATCGATTTCAACACCCTTTGTCTTTTGGACGTTTTGGCTCTGGCCTCTTTATTTATCAACCGTTTGCCTGCAACTGAAGCAGCATCATTGCTTCCATTCATTTCATGGAGTAAATCCAATTCAAAGAGTAACTTAGCTATATCTTCAGGTATCCCCTCTATCCTTACAGGTCCCAAGCGCGGATGGGTAAACTCACAATTTAACATGTGCAACATTATAAACAAGACCAATACATAAACTCAAGTTTAATACCGTTAAAAAGTCAAGAATTGCTTGATTAGAAACTAAAAAGTCTTTGTCTTGTCTTGAAATTACGGAGCTATCAAAGGGATTGCACAATAAATAATTGAATGATTATCGATTATTTACGCATTTTATTCGGTATGATGGATTTTTTATCCTTCTATTCTAAAGGAAGTAACAATTCCCTTTAATGCCGATGAAAGTTCCTCTAATTGAACAGCCTGTTCTGAAACCGCTGAGCTTTTTCCTGAAATTTGTTCGGCAGCCCCTCGCTCATCTGAGTAATATCACGACTGATTTCTCCTGAAATTGATGCGCTCTGATTGATATTTTCATTGATTTCTGCAACTCTCTGGAATGCATGCGCAATATTTTGGAAGAAATGGATACCCTGGAACTATTCTGGATGCCGTTGATTTGATTATCAATATTCTCGGTAGCTTATGTGTTTTTGCCAGGCCATATCTCCTCTCCAGCGATGGCTCGGATATATTTTTTGGTGGCAAGTGTTCAATACGCTTTTGCATCCCGGCGGCTTGAACTCTTGCGCTTTTTTACTGTAGACTCCTCCGCTTATTCATTTTGCGGCGTGAATCATTTTATCCGCTTGATAATACTGTCGATGAGCTCCCTTTGGGTTGTAAGTCCCTCGTGGTTTGGAAACTGTTTCATGGCGTTTTTCGACAATTGATCGGCCATTTTGTACTTTTTAGCCCAAATCAGTGTTTCTATTTCTTTTACAAAGGTAAAACCATAGTTGGTGTAAAATTTTTCTTTGTTTTCAGCATCTAAATTGATCCTGAGGTCATTAAAGACCGTTTCATATAGATTGCGTAACTCCATGTAATCCTTTTCGGGGTCAAGGGCATTAATCATGTTGATGTAGGTGTTGATCTTGAGTGTACTGATTGTTTTGTCATTATCGAGTTCGGCAGGTACCTGGTTGATAAGTTTCAATCCCAGTTGGTAGTCTTTTGTTTTCCAGGTGTTTTGCACGGCAATGTTCAGCATATTGATGTAATTATGGCAGTTGTCGACGGACGAAATGTGTTTTTTTGCTTCCTGAAGGGCGGCTTCAATTTGCTTTGGATCTTTCAAGTCTTCCATTTTCAGTCGCAGGATATGAATTTCCATGCTGTTTCTCCTGCCTTGATCGAGCTTACCCAGTTCCTTGAGTTGTTTTTTCACATTTGCGTTAATATCTTTTTCAATTGCAACGAGAATATAACCGACATAGGAGTTGATTAAGAGCTTTCGGACATTTAATATCTCGTGTTCTCCCGATATTTTAGCGGCTTCTTTAATGGCTTTTTCATAATCCTTTTTCTGGTAAAAACTGAGTGCGTAATTATAGCGACTACTCGCGAGAGCTTTTTCAAACTGAGAGGTGTGAATTCCCACATGTGGAAGCAGTAATTCAATGGTTTCAATTACTTTGGGAAAATCCTTCTCTTTTTCGTATCGATCAACCAGCTTGGCTCCCAAGTTGTAACACAGGCCATGATATTCACGGACTTTCGGATATCTGGAGGCAGCGGCCGCAGCCAGCCTGCTTCCCAGAACATAAGATTCGGCTTTAAACAGATCATGAGCTTTGTTGAAGAGCTTGGCATCACAGTAACCACGACCGTAGTCACTGTTTGGTTCAATCAACTTACTCAACAAAACGCAGTTAATGGCTGTTTCCAGGTCTCGGTTCAGAAAAAAAACAGCTTTTAACAAGGCCATGGCAGCTAACGCCTCCGATTTTTTGTTGGGATTTCCCATGAAAAAATAAGAGTCAAAATCCTCGTTACTGGAGGCATAATCCGCCGGTTCCAACCCTATATTTTCTGCTGCATCCAGGAATAAATAGGTCGCTGTAATGGGACTGTAGGCTTTACCCTCTATGAGCTCTGTTAACTTGTAGGATTCAGCATCTTTTTTCTTCAAATACTTTTTTATTTTTTTTAACAAAATCCTGGCTTGTTTTGTTTTTGGCTTATTGCGGTCTTTTTCTCTGAGGTTGAGATCTTCGAGTATGGTCTGATAGGCATCTTTGTATGTTTGCATTTCGGCCTTGTTCTCAATACCTGAAAGATAGAGTGCTTTTTCCAAGTTTGAATACTCTTTTAATGCGGCTTCCGCTGCCTTCAAATTAAATGCTGAACGACCGCTATCCGACAATTGGGGGCTATCTGGTATGGGAGTTTGAGCCGAACTGTGCTGATTGAAGCAAAACCCCGAAATAAGAAACAATCCCATTAGTAATCTCATACAAACACCTTTTATATCTTGTTTAAAGAGTGCAGCCAGCGCTGTTGACGTTCTGGTACCTTATTCAACCCCTGTTGAGCCAAATCCACCGCTGTTCCGTTCAGTTGCACTTATTTCGCGGACTTCTATCCAGCTCGCTTTTGTAACCGGAGCAATGACAAGCTGAGCCACGCGCATATCCGGTTGAATAGTAACTGGTATGGAAGATAAATTGACAATGGGAATTTTGACTTCGCCGCGGTAATCGGAGTCAATGGTTCCCGGCGCATTGATAACGGTAATCCCCTGTTTGGATGATAATCCGGATCTCGGCCGGATCTGACCTTCATAGCCCGGTGGAATCGCCATGGCAAGACCTGTCGGAACCAGAAGGCGCTGCAGTGATTTCAGCTCCACGGGTTTGTCGATGGCAGCTCTCAAATCCATCCCTGAAGAGCCGTCAGTTTGATACTCAGGAAGAAAATCATACCTGAAATTTGGAAGTTTCTTTATTTTTATGTCAAGAGCCATGCTAAAACCTGTAATAAAATCCCAATGTCACGGTATCGACATGAGTTTGATTCAGTTTGTAGCGTTCCCACTCTCCTCGCAGTGAAAAATGGTCTGTAATGGTGAAGAGTGTGCCAATTCCACCGGAGAGGTCAAACTCATCTGCCTCTGTCGTTGAAAAACGGTTTGTACCGTCTGTATAAGTGACATCGTCCCTGTGATAGGTACAGCCGAAACGAGCATAGAGAGAAAATCTGTTTTCACTGAGATAAGATAAAATAACCGATGAAGAAAACAGATTACTGGATAATTCAACAGGCAGATCTGCTGAAATAAATTTCTTCTCTTTTTCCCCGAAAGTGCCCAGGTCGGCCAGTCCCATTTCCAATGATAAAAAGCGATTGAATTTATATCCGGAAAACACTTTGAACCCAAGGCTGTCTTCATCCATGTAACTGTCTTCCAGTTCCGACCAACCGATACCTGCACCGATATAAAACCCTTTTTCCTCTGCCTGAAGGTAGACGCTGCATACACCCGCAAGAAATAGTACGACAGCTGTTCTCATAGTTCCTCCCTGGTTAATTGAGGTTTGGTGCTTTAGATAGGAGGGCAGACCGCATTTTGCATTTGAATGATGTCTGCTACTGAATAAGTGGGGAACCACTCGGTGATGGCGTCTGTTACTTCCTGCGGGGAGTGACAGACAAGCCCGATGTAGGAGACACGCCTTGACTCAAACAAGTCCAGATCGATGGAACCAGTGGCACCCGAAGGAGCACCGTTGGGGGCACCCAGTCTTACGAAATCAACTTGGCCCTGATCGTTTGACAGATTGTTCAGTTCCACAGAAGGGACCCCATCAAACCAGAGTTTCATGTAGCCATTGGACGAATCAGCGAACCAGTCGATTTCAATGGCATGCCATCCACTCGTTAAAACGGGCGACTGCGCCGCGACCGAGCTCGTAAAAGATCCGGAATTATCTCGAACGGAACTGGACAGGATGTAGTTATCCCCTGACCGGATAACGGATAAGATAAACTGTTTGTTTTGACTGGAGTCAGAGCCTGTAAATATCTCAAATGACTCTCCATCTGCCATTGCCACTTTGTTGAGACGAAGGTAGAATCGAGCGCGGTAGCGCTGCTCCGCGGTCGGGCTGTCATTTTGAACGTAACTGCCCGCTTCCCCTTCAAGATGGATTTTCATACCATAAGCTCCGTAGTATTTTGCATTTTTACAAACTTCCAGTGTGGTTGCGAAAGATACCAAGGGCACGGATGCAAGAATAAAGAGATAAGAGATACGTCTCATGAGCTTTCCTCCTGACAGCAGCAGATGCTGTTGGATCATTATAGTTCAATTCTGGTGATAAAAACAAATCTCTTTTTATGGAAAAGTCTGTACGAATGAACTGAGGAATGTTAGGTTAGAGCCGTATCAAATGGTTTTCAAATGATAAGGAAACCACAAATAAAGGCAATTTCAGGAGCAACACATGACAAACCTGCGTTTTATCAATTTCCTGTTGATATTGATCGCGATTACAGGTATCGCACCCTCCGTATCTACCGTCTTTGGGCAGGAGTTCCATTTTGGTGGCAACACTCAGGTTCAATACCGCGATTCAGAGCGCCATGAAACCATTGAAGTGACATTGGACAAGCTTAATTTGAGTGGAATTCGAGTTCAAAATCAAAACTACGCGTTCCCCTCCATTGACAATGCCAGTTACCTCACGAATAAAGGCGAACCGGCACTTCCCTTCCTGCCTTTTGACCTTCTTTTAGGTGATTCAGACCAGGTAGAATTGAAACTTCTATCGCTGACAAAAAGGGAAATTGCCTTGACGCCTCTTGGTTATGCTGGTGTCATTCCATCGAAAGGGCATTTTAACCGCAACATCGATCCAAACGATGTACCCTGGCTGTTTGAACCCAAAATATACGAAGAGGGAACAATCTATCCCGATCGCCATGTTTTTCAAGGAACACCCTACATCGCAGGGCCGCTCCGAGGTCAGAATTTCCACATTCCCGTTGTCAAATGGAACATCGAGGAAAACACGCTGATCGTCGTCGAACGAGCTACTTTTGAAATAGTCAGAAAAGAGGATCGCGTCAACCCGCGAGCCAACGGAAAGGAAAAGCGCCTTACGGGCTTATTTAGTGAAATGATGAATCGAAAATATCTCAATACTCTCAGAACTCCTCCTGAATACGACACCCTGGTGGAATCAGGCAGAGTGCTGTTTCTTGTGTACGATGAGTTCATCGAAGAAGTCCAACCGTTGATTGACTGGGAAGAACAGGTGGGTTATCCGGTTTCAACTACACTATTATCAGAAGTTCCCCACGCTGGCACCTCCCCTGCTGAAAATGAAATCTTTGATTACGTGCAGGCAGAATACAACTCCCCAGAGGGTCTCACCTGGCTGATTCTTGTAGGTGACTATCAGGAAATCGGCAACCTTCCAGGTCAGTTTGAGAGCGCTCCCTGCGATGCCTGTTACACGAAACTCGAGGGCAATGACCATCATCCCGACATCGCCATCTCCCGCATTTCCGCACAAACCGAATTGGATGTGACCGTTCAAGTGGATAAATTTTTAAACTACGAACAGAACCCGGACTCGGGTAGTTCCGCAGATTGGTACTCGAGAGCATTTGGCGTTGCAGGCGACGACACAGGGGGCACACCCTCTTACACCGATTGGCAGCGCATGAATTTCCTGCGCGACATCTTGCTGACTCCCAGTTTCCACTTCAATGAATTTACAGAGATCTACCACGCCTCTGCAAGTGCCGCTCAGGTTACCACGGCGGTAGAAGCGGGTCACAGTCTCGGCCTTTACATCGGTCACGGCAGCGAAACCAGCTGGGCTACAACGGGATTCAATGTCGACAATGCAAGTGCACTCACCAATGCAAACATGCTGCCCATTGTGTGGGACGTGGCCTGTGTCAACGGAGCTTTTCAACGACCATCTGGTGATTGCTTTGCCGAAGCTTGGGTCAAGAATGAAGGAGGCGGGGCTGTATCATTTGAAGCAGCTACCACCAACGAATCCTGGGTCCCTCCCTGTGATGCTCAACGCGGTATTTTAGATGCTTTCCGGAATGGCTGGGCATTTACCACTGGCGGACAGCATTTATACGGCAAAGAAACTTGCTTTGGAATCAATGGGGATACGTCAAGCTCCGAGGGCAACAAGTTCATGGAACAGTCAACACTCTTTGGAAACTGCCTCATGTGGCCCCGTACCCAGGAACCTCAAACGCCCGACGAACCACTTGATTTCATGTCCACAGGAACTACGGCCAGCTTGACGGTTCAAATTAACGGGACTCCCCTCTCTCTCGCCAACAGTGCCATTGTCAATTTCTACACCAAAAACGGCAGTGACCATGTCTACTGTGGTTCCGGCTTAATTGATGAAAATGGTTTTGTTCAGGCACCAATCGACGGCGAGCCCACCCATTGTCATATCCACGGATTCAATCTTGTACCGGTTGAATACGAATTAGCGGCACGACCCAGTGGTACGGTCAGCTTTTCTGCTTCCGTGACGAGCTGTTCGTCATTGGTTCACATTCGAGTGTCTGACAGCAATATCTCCGGTACAAGCCCAACATCCATTGACCAGATTCAAGTCAATGTCATTCATGGTACAACCGTTGTTCCCATTGTCCTGACGGAAACACAGGCAGATTCCAACATCTTCTCCGGCGAATTGAATCTGGCTCAGGATCTATCGGGATCTCATGGCGATATCGTTTCCGTGGAATACATCGATGAAGATGACGGCGCCGGCAACTTGAACCAGCTGCGAACCGCTGAAATGACGCTGGACTGTCTGGGTCCAGTTATTTCCGATGTTGTCTTGACCGCTTCAGAAAATGCCATTACGGTCGCATTCACAACTGATGAAAAGAGCAGCACCCTCGTCAATTACGGTGAAGCCACGCCTCCAGCGTTCAGCGTTGCTGATATCAGAAAAATTTCAGGTTCACACAGCGTTTTAATCGAAGGTATTGACAGTTGTAAACGCTACTACGTGGAACTGGTTTGCACGGACGAATACGGAAACGAGTCTACGGATAACAACAGCGGCCTCTATTATTCAGTCGATTCCCTGGGCTTTGAACAAACGGTCATTGAATCTTTTGATGCCGACCCCTCCTGGCAGATCGACAATGGAAACGCGTCAAATGGCTGGGAGTTCGGTACCCCGACGGGTGGAGGTGGCCAACACGGTTCTCCAGATCCAACCGGCGGCTATACGGGGGACCATGTCTATGGCGTCAATCTCACAGGGGACTACTTAAACAATTTAGGAGCTGATGAGTTGAAGCTGACATCAGCTGAAATCGCCATACCCGATTTTTCCACCTTGAAATTCAGTTTCAGAAGATGGCTCGGCGTTGAGTCACCCAGCTATGACCACGCCCGCCTCAAAATTTCTTTTGATAGCGGTCCTTTTGAAACCCTGTGGGAAAACAGTCAGGCCATTGCGGATTCGGATTGGGTACTGGTTACTTACGATTTGACAAACCTGGCTCAAGGGCATTCATCCTTCCAGCTTCGATGGACACAAGGTGCAACAGATGGTAGCTATACCTATTGCGGCTGGAACATAGACGATCTCCATCTGCAAAGATCTTACGAGTGTGAAGTGGAAGCCCCCGACCCCATATTCAAAGCCGACTTTGAAAACGGGGACTGTTCAGAATGGAGTCAAATGGTTTCTAACCAGTAACTATTGTTTGAACCTTGTTTCATTCATTTCGGGAACGGTTTTTTTCAGCTCTCCTGTTGGGCCACCGTTCCCGAAAAATAAATACACAAAACAAAAAAAAACAAGTTGACAGTTCAATCTTCTTTCAATAAAATGCCAATCTGTTCGGCGGATGAAAATCAGCCGAACAGTGTTCCGATGTAGCTCAGTTGGTAGAGCAGGTGGCTGTTAACCACCCTGTCCGCGGTTCGAGTCCGTGCATCGGAGCCATAAAGGCCGGAAGACAACCTCTTTCGGCCTTTTCCAGTTTAATGGCCAGCCCAAAGCTTTCGTCTGATGTCCATGAGAATTATTTCAGGTTTTTCAAGAAAATAGTGTTACAATGACTCGCTCTTGAAATTGAACAGAGCGAAAATCAACCCAACGCATGGGACCCATTGGGCTTGTAGTGGAGGGCAAAAAATGAGCCGAAAGACCATACCGCAGATTACTGCGGAAACCGAAAAGAAACTCGTCATGCTCACAGCTTACGATTACTGGACAAGTCAACTTGTCGATCAAGCCGGAACCGATATGATTCTGGTTGGTGATTCCCTGGGCATGGTCATTCAGGGAAACGAGCATACGCTGGGAGTTTCTGTGGAAGACATTATCTACCACACCAGAGCCGTGGTTAAAGGCCGGCAAAACGCCCTGGTTGTCAGCGATATGCCCTACATGAGCTATCACATCAGTGAACAGGAGACCATTCAATACGCGGGCCGAATTATCCGCGAAGGCGGTGCCGATGCGGTTAAACTGGAAGGCGGCAAAAAGCGCGTTTCCATGATTCAAGCTCTACTCGATGCTGAAATACCGGTTATGGGTCATTTGGGTTTAACACCTCAGTCAGTCAACAAACTGGGAGGTTTCAAAGTTCAGGGCAAGGCACCCAAGGATCGACAGGAACTGAAAGCCGACGCTCTTGCCCTGCAGGAAGCGGGCGTTTTCGCCCTGGTTCTCGAATGCGTTCCCTTTGACCTGGCCAGAGAAATAACCGAGACAGTTGATATTCCGACTATTGGCATCGGAGCAGGTCCCTACTGCACAGGGCAGGTTCTGGTGATCCACGATTTACTGGGGATGTCTTTCGGGTTTAAACCCAAGTTCGTTAGACCCTATGCCAATTTCAGCGAAACCGGGTTGAATGCGGTGGAATCCTTTTGCAAGGCAGTTCGCGAAGGCGAGTTCCCTAGCCTTGCGGAATCCTTTGGCAAAAGAACAAAGTCCAATAAAACAACGCTGCTTTATGCCCAAAAGTAACTCAAAACACGACCAGCGTTTTAAACAGCTTTTGTGTATCAGTTATCAAAATAATGACGGGGTCACAGAATGACGACATATACGGTTAAAAACGACGGCAAAAAGCTGCAGAAGTTACTGCAAACCCTGAGAGCGGACGGCGTGCGCATTGGTCTGGTTCCCACCATGGGATACCTGCACGAAGGACACCTTTCACTCATTAAAACCGCTCTTCAATACCAAACCAAACCGGTTGTCTCTATTTTTGTCAACCCCACCCAGTTTGGCCCCAATGAAGATCTGGATACCTACCCCAGAAACGAAGAACGCGATATTGAGCTTGCCACAGAAGCCGGAGCGGAAATAATCTGGATCCCAAGCACGAGCGAAATTTATCCCGGACCCAATGGTATTGGTTCTCAGCAATTTAAAGTCGTTCCCGGTTCCATTTCCCGAAAACTCTGCGGTTCCAGCCGGCCGGTCTTCTTTACAGGTATCGCAACCGTCGTCATGAAACTCTTTCATATCGTGAAACCCGATTGCGCTTTTTTCGGCGAAAAGGACTTTCAGCAGCTTCAAATCATTAAACGCATGGTGCGCGAATTTCACATGGGAATCAACATCATTGGCTGTCCCATTATCCGCGAAGAAGACGGTCTGGCTATGAGCAGCCGAAATGTCCGAATTCCTGCAAGTCGTCGGAAAAAGGCACTCCATCTCTACGCAACCATTCAAAAAGCAAAAACGCTCTTTCAGCAAGGTCTCGAAGAACCGCAAACCATGCTGAAACAACTGAAAGAAGACTGGCCTGAAGGGTTGGAGCTGGATTATCTGGAACTGTACGATCCAGAGACTTTGGAACCATCGGATCATCTCAAGCGCGACACTCGCCTTTTCTTAGGAGCCTGGCTGAAAACTACAGAAAATAAACATGATATGGGTGTGCGTTTAATCGACAATGCTCCTTTGGGAAGGCTTTCAGAGCCATAACATCAAGATGCAAAACAAAGGCGCGCAACACCACTCTGTTCACATCGCCATTCCTGTTTTCAATGAGCTGGATTGTTTACCCAAAACCATGGCGTGCCTTTCAATGCAGCGCGATGCGTCCTTTCAGGTCTGGATCTGTCTGAATGAACCGCCACATACAAAATCCAGCCATCCGGAAATTCATCAGGCGAATACACAAACCCGGCATTGGCTGGAAAAGACTTCTTTCCCCTTCCCTGTCGAGATCGTCGATGCCCTCGATGATCCAGAAGTTAACGGTGTGGGCATGGCGAGAAATCTTCTGGCCACCCTGATTTACGAAACAAATCGGGAAGGCATTACCCTTTGCCTGGATGCGGATACTCTGATTCCCGACAACTACATCGCCTGCGTGCGACAGGCCTTTAACACCTTCACCGATGCCGTGGCCCTGGCCGCGCCCTATTATCATCCTGTTCCCGAAAACCGCGTTACAGCCAGACAGCTTCTGCGTTATGAAATCTACATGAGGTTGTACCAACTGGGTCTATGGTCCATTGGCAGTCCCTACGCCTATTTAGCTATCGGCTCCGCCATGAGTTACAGGAACCGCGCGTGGAAACAAGTCAGGGGCATTCCCGCTAGAACGGCCGGGGAGGACTTTTACTTTCTGCAGAAGTTGAGGAAGATGGGAGATATCATTCGCTGGATTCCGGTACGGGTCTCCCCTTCGGCCAGAATCTCTGATCGGGTGTCCTTTGGAACGGGCACCTTGCTCAAAGAGCGTGATCTGACATTGCAAAAGACGCGATTCCCCTTTTTTCACGCGGACAGTTTTCAAAAAATAGGCGCTTTTTATTCCCTTTTCAAACAACTCTTCCGCTCATCCTGTCCTCTGCCCATCGATGCGTTTCTGGCTGAAAAGATGAAAGGTCAACAACCCTTTGACCGCATCAGAGCGAACTCCAAAACCGAGAGACAGTTTGCCTCCAACGCCCATCAGTACTTCGATGCCCTCAGAATTTTACAATTCCTGAGGTATGACCACCAAAAGACCGGTAACGTGTATCAGCCGCCTGTCGACGTGGATTCTTGCGACTATGAATTACTGAATGCCTATCGCAACGAGCTCTTTGCACGTGAAGAAGCTTACCAACGCAAATACATGAAACACTGGCGGCAACGGCTTGTAAGCGGGAAAACAGGCGAGAAAGTATTTTTGAGTCAAACGATCGTGTGAAGGGGTTTATCTCAATCTGATGTATGGAATGACATGATCCTTGTTGCTTTTGTACAAGGGACCTAACAATCTGTGGTCATTGGTTAGAATGAAATAATTGGAAGCGTAATTTATAAGGGAGTTATCGGTTATTCCGAATTTCAAAAAATAGTCAGATTTGCAATCACGATCTAAATCGACATCGATTTTATTAAATTGAGAAAAAAGATTTCTGGCAACTTCAAACGCGAGCAACCTGGCATATCCATTCAAATCAATTAAATTGGAGACTTCAGTAGCTATATACGGTGTTACAAATACACGGTCATAGCATGCCATGATGGCTAAAACTCGATTATAGTCAGACTTGTTGAATGCCTTTAAACGCTTTGAGTTACGTATGTGCCTCCCTCCTTCAACAGCTCCTATAACCAGTAAGAGCATGAGGTTAGAGTCTATGATCAGGTTTTTTGACATCAACTAATCCTCGTTCTTAAACCCTCTAAATTCGCCATTCTTATAGTCAATTAAAAACTTTTTGCAGTGCCTCCGATAGCTCATAACTTTTACGAGACTGGCTAAACCGCCCCCCAAGTTTGCATCTTCATGGTTCCCAGAATCAAAAGAATCGTCTCCTCTAAGGTCGTAACTCAAAGAAACCTCATACAATCTCTTATCGTCAGATATTAAAACACCCTCAAGGGAAATATTTTTTGAATTTGGGATTAATTCTTCTACCTTTCTTTTTGCAATATCAATAGCCTTTTTAAAAGTAATCATTCATCTCTCCTTAAAATTTTGTACCCCGGTCTCCCATAGAATGAAATTTTCTAAATTAAGTCTAGCCAAGTTGTTTTTTCTGCACCATCTGTTTTTACAGATTCTCCAAAGGCAAGCGTGAGGAAGTAATGACGTCATACAGTCCCTGTGGAATTATGGTGTACTTCATATTTTTTCCCAGCTTTTACTATACAACAATACGCCTAAAGAATAGCAGCGTAGATGTATTTTTTAGTTTATCTCCCTTTTTCAGGAATGTCTCTTTAACCTGGCTTGTCTTTCCTTTCCATTTGTCAATCATACGGCAAAACAGAAATCTTTAAAACGAGTAGATTGTAAAGAACACCTGTTGACAAAAAAGGCTGTGTCCTGTGTTATACTTCACCGTTTTAGTTGAGGAGGAAAAGATGCCACTTTTATCGGGAAACGTCGCCTGCACGAGATTCAACGTGATCAGTATGCCGGATGAATTGAATTTTGAACAGGAAGCCTTTCATCTCATTCAGCCAGGCTCTGCCATTAAGGAGCGCATAGGGTTTATACCGTTTGAATTGGAGGAATCGTACGAGTTAAGGCCCAAAACCTGGGCTTTCAGAGTGCGTCGAGATAAAGTGACAGTTGATTCCACACTGCTGAAAGAGCGCGTGAAAGAGCTCATAAAAATAGAAAGAGAACAGGCTGGACCCCCATCGTTCAGTAAGAAAAAAGAGTTGAGGCAGTTGGCTGAAGATGAACTGCTAGCCCGAACGGCTCCTCGCAGCAGCATTGTGGAATGCCTGATTGAGCACGGTGTGGTTTATGTGGGCAGCACAGCCAAAGCCAGTACCGATGCGGTCAGTGAGCTTTTGCGAAGGATTGGCGTTGAACTGGAGTACAAAACGCCCTGGCTTGAATTGGGTCAGGAAGCCGAGAGTTCCATTGTCGAGGCAAAAGATCCGGGTCAATCGGTCCTGGGCTGTCATTTCCTGAAAAAGCTGCTGGAACAATCGGATGTTCTGGTTGAGCCTGTCAAGGGGCGGGCAAAGCTCATTACATCAGAGGGCACTCACGTTAGCCTGGCAGGCAGTGTTATTAACGAAATGAACCGCTACCTGGATGAAGGTGCCGAGCTGATTTCAGCCAAGTTGATTGTCAACGAAGCGACCCTTCAGTTTGACGGCTTGTCCTACCACTTTTCGGGTTTGAAAGTTGAAAACGCAAAAGCCGATCACTGGACTGAAACGCTTGAAACCAGAATGGACAGCATCCGAGCCATGTGGGAAATGCTCGATGAGCGGTATTTACAGGCCATGAACACGGCTTCCCCTCAGGAGGATTCATGAAGTGTCCTGAAATAACGGTTGCAGATCTGGAGCAATGGATTAAGGAAAAGAGGGCTTTCTTGTTGGTCGATGTTCGCGAGCCCGAGGAGTACGCTATTTGTCGTTTCCCTCAAACAACCCATGAAATTCCCATGGGCAGACTGCAAAGAGAGGGTTTTGAACTGCCGGAAGAACACGACATCGTTGTCTATTGCCGCTCTGGTAAACGCTCCATGTACGCCACCCTCTTTCTGCATTCGGAAGGCTACCAGCGCGTCTACAATTTGAAAGGCGGCATTTTGGAATACATAGCCCAGTTCAAGAAGGACTGGACCGTTTACTAGTCAGGAACTTCCCTGTTGCTCTCAAAACAAATCAAAGAGTAAAACACGCTCCAACCTGCCTTTAAAAACAAGTTGGATGTGAAACCCAGGCGCATGAGGTTTCAAGAAGATTGGCGCTAGCTTTGCAAAAAGCAAGATTTTAGGGGATGGCGGTCTTTCTGCTTTTGCCTTTGGGTTCGGGCTTAAGAAATTACGCTTTCTCCATGCGCTCAAACCGAAAGGCCAGCATACCGAAATTAATGGTATCCTTGTCGACAAGTTTCATGCCGATGTCGTTTTGGGCAACTTTTTGACCGTTTACAAACGTCCCGTTGAGGACACCCAATTCTTCACGCACAAAAAACTCATTATCTCTTCTGTAAATAATGGCGTGGCGCCGGGAAACCGATCGATTTTCATCTTCATGGGTTAAATCAACTTCGGGCTTGATACCTGTGACAGGGTCAAATCTGCCGACGAGATTTTGATCGGCATCGATTTGAAATACCCGTTTGGAGCCCAAGGCGACCAACTGACCCACTATTTGTACTTTTTCAGCAGGTGCCGTGATTGCCAGGGTTTCTTCCGCTTTATCTTGTACATGCGCTAACTGCGAAACGAGCTCATCTATTTTTTCTTCGCGATTCCTCAATTTCGCGGACAACTTTTGAAGCAGCCTGATAGCGATTTCCATATTGGCTTTCAACATTTTAAGGAAGGTATTTCGATGAATAACCACCACAGATGCTGAATTGACCACTTTAGCAGTGTGAGGTCTTGGTATGGATTCGAGAATACTCAGTTCCCCGAAAAAATCACCCTTTCCTAAGTCGGAAATGACTTCCTTCTTACCGCTTTTCTCTTTAAGCAGCGCCACTCGACCTTCGGTAATAATGAACATGGAATGACCATGTTCTCCCTGTTTGTAAATAGTTTCTCCAGCTTCAAAGGTAACGGTCAATTGAGAAAAAAAGTTGCTGGACATGGAACGCCTCTAATACTGATTGAAGACCTTTGGTCTGGAAAGATTTTTATCAACTTGCGGCTTATCACCCTTCTTGAAAGCGTTTCGAGTGATGGAGCACTTAGTCAATGGATTACGACCACAAGCTCAACGAGTGAAGTTATGACCGATCTTTAGTATACCTCAACGTTCTTGCAAGAAAAAACATAAAATAAAACCCCTGTCGGGAAAAGACCCGACAGGGGTCGTTGTCATTCATTTTTCAATCGAAAAGCACACAAGAACCGATTACTCTAAGTCAATGGCACCCTTTGTCTTTTCACGACGCTTGGATTCTTTGGCATTGTATTCATCCATGCAAGGTGCGTCAGGCCCCTGAATCAAGGAACACTGTAAGTACTCCGCAATTTCCATAATACAAGCCCTAATAGCTTTTCCTGCAGGTGTTTTTTTCTGTTTGGAGAGATTACCACCGAAGCCCCACTTATGCAGTCCGAGGTTGAGACCGCCGCTTTTTGAGGTAGCTTCAACTGTGCGTGCATCCTTAATTTCACCTGTAGTGGTGTCGATGACTTTCAAATCAACTGCAATATAAGCTCTTTTCTTCTTTCCGCCGATTGAAACACCTTTAAATGATACACCGCCACCAGTACCCTGGGTTCCCTCTTCGTAGGCAGATACCGTTGCCGCGACCAGATATTGAGCGCCTTTCAACTTGCCCATGGCTGCCTTTGTTTTGGCATCAATTCTGCCAGACGCTCCCAGATTCTGTTCACCCAAAACGGCGTCAATTTCTTTTCTTTCCAAAACAGAAAAACTCTTCATGGATACGAGCTCATTGATGAGCATGTCTTGTAGATCGCGTCCAACACCAGAGCTCCACCAACCGGCGTGTGTATTATTGGTGAAACGCAAAATACCCAACCTGGGCTTTTCACCTGCAGTAACTAATGTGCTTGTAAGCAAAATGATAAAAATTGCGATGCATGTTTTTTTCATGACTTCCTCCTGTTTATTTGGGACAATGCCATAAAATATCAAGTATTGAAAGACTGGTCAATGGAAAAAAAACAAAGCAATACGCAAGTAAAACGCGGGTTCACACCCTTCTACAAAGCGCTTTTTTTGTCCATTCAGCAAACAAAACGCTTGAGTGGAATCTCAATTCAGTATAAACGCACAGACATTCATCATTCCGTATCGAGATGATAAGCACACGCCGCGATTCAATGGATGCCTCCTTGGCATACGTGTTAAAATGACTTTATAAATTGAAGAGTGAGGTTTATCGTGACGCAAACAGATTTTTACAACATGGACAACTGTCTTTCCGAAGATGAAATACTAACGCGGGACTCTGTTCGGGAATGGGTCGATGCGCGTTTTATGCCGCGCATTCAGGAATGTCACAGGCAGGCCGTCTTCCCCTTCGATTTAGTTGAGGAAATGGCCGAATTGGGACTGCTCGGCCCCAATTACGAAGGGTACGGCTGCGCAGGCTTGAGCCATGTGTGTTACGGTCTGATCATGCAGGAACTTGAACGCGGAGATTCCGGACTTCGCTCCTTTGCCTCCGTTCAAGGGTCGCTTGTTATGTATCCCATTCTCACTTACGGCTCCGAAGCCCTGAAGAATCATTGGCTGCCTGAGCTGGCCTCAGGCAAGAAAATTGGATGTTTTGGTTTAACGGAACCCGATCACGGTTCCGATCCGGGAAGCATGAAAACAAGAGCCGTTAAAGACGGCAGCAGCTGGGTCCTCAACGGCGCGAAAATGTGGATCACCAATGGCTCGATTGCCGATGTGGCACTCATTTGGGCTAAAGACCCCGAAGGTGTTGTTCGCGGTTTTCTAGTGGAAAAAGGCAGCCAGGGCTTTTCAGCTCCCGAGATGAAAGGCAAGTTTTCACTGAGAGCCAGCGTGACTTCCGAGCTCATTCTGGACGAAGTGAGGGTTCCCGATCAAAACAGACTGGATGTAGAGGGTTTAAAAGGCCCCCTGAGTTGCTTGACTCAGGCTCGTTATGGTATTGCCTGGGGCGCGATCGGCGCGGCTATGGCCTGCTTTGAATCGTCACTGGAGTACAGTAAAACGCGCCTGCAGTTTAACAGGCCGCTGGCCGGTTTCCAGTTAATTCAATCCAAATTGACCGATATGATCAATGAAATCACCAAGGCCCAACTGCTGGCACTCCACCTGGGCCGCATGAAAGATCAGGGGCTTGCCACTTTTTATCAGGTCAGCCTGGCTAAAATGAACAATGTGGCGGCTGCACTTGAAATTGCGAGGCAAGCCAGAGACCTGCACGGTGCCAACGGTATTACGGACTCTTATCCCGTTATGCGTCACATGATGAACCTTGAATCGGTTAAAACCTATGAGGGAACACATGACATTCACAAACTGATTGTGGGTCAAAAGCTAACGGGAATTTCAGCTTTTGCCTGAGTGCTCCAGAAACACATTGAGCTGGAGTTGAAAAAGAGCTATTTAAAATATCCGAGGTTTCGCAGAACCCGTGTAAGAGCCAGCAAAGGCAAACCGATGATCGCAGAGTAATCTTCGGTGACGACCGATTGCATGAGCGTGATACCTCTGGACTCTATTTTATAACCGCCGACGCAATCCCAGGATGCATCTTCTTCTACCATTCTCCGCAAATAAACATCTGTGTGATCGGGATAAAAAGTAATTCTGGAGGTTACACATTTAGAATACGCGTACTCCGGATCATTTCTTACAACCGCAATGGCGGTGTGCAGCTGGTGTTCCTTACCCCGCAGTTCTTTGAGTTGAGCGACGGTCTTCTCCACCGTGCCCGGTTTCTGAAGGAGTTTGCCCTGAAACGAAAGCACCTGGTCACACCCGATAATGATGTGCTGGGGATATCTGGTTATAAGACTGGAGGCTTTCAACCAGGCCAGTCGGGTAGCCTGTTCCTCAGGGCAAAGATCCTTGACGAAGGATTCTTCAAGATCCGGAGCGATAGCCTGATACGCCAACCCCAACTGATCGAATAGTTTCCTCTTATACTTCGATTCCGTAGCCAGGATAATTGACATTATCGAAACCACTCAGCGTAGAGAAAGGGGCTCTCAGAGACGCGGATTTTCACACAGTAAGCTGATTCAAAAGAGAGCTCTTTCGAGAGAAGAAGGGCAAAGTTTTCGGTGGTGGGAAGGTGTTCCTTAAAAAAAGGATGGGCGCGATTCAAGTTTCTGCGATGGAAGACATCCAGAACTTTTTCTTTGAGAACACGATCCACTTCCGCAAGGTCAATCAGCATGCCCATTTCAGGGTCCATCGCCCCTTTCAAATAGACTGTCACCTGCCAGTCGTGATCGTGCTCGTTGATGTAATCGCCAAATTTTTCGCGGTTCTTTTCTTCTCCGAGACCATTAATCCAGTAAAAATGGCTCGCTTTAAAACGGCATACCCGTGCAATACATATTTCAGACAAGACTGATTCCTCCATCGACAGACCACTTTGCTCCGGTAATCCATCTGGATCCTGGACTCAGAAGAAGGTCGGCAACAGGTGCAATATCCACGGTCTCGCCCACTCTTCCCAGCGGGTGCATTTTGGCGAATTGTACCATTTTTTCTTCTCTTGTGGGTTCATTCTTTGTTCTGGGATCGTGAATAGGCGTGTCAACAACTCCAGGCAGAATACTGTTGACCCGAATACCATCTTCAGCCCACTCAAGTGCCAGAGAACTGACATAGCTGTCGAGTGCCGCTTTACTCGCGGAATAGGTGCCCGTTCCCGGGACGGGTTTTAAACTCAAGGTGGAAGAGATGAAGAGAACCGACTTCCCTCTCCCCTTTTTGAGTAAGGGGTAGCATTGTTTGGCAAGAGAAACAGGACCAAATACATTGGTTTGGAAAACGTCTTGTACGGTTTCATCATCTTCGTTCACTAAGTGCACAAAGTCGTACCGCGCCGCGGATAAGATTAAATGATCTATTTGGCCGTAAGAGTTCAGGCTTTTAACCAGCTCGGCTCGTTGTCTGTCATCGGAAATGTCACTTTGAATCGTCACCAGTCCCCTTTCACTGCAACTTTTTAATTTTGAGTTATTTCTACCCGTTACAATCACCTGACTGCCTTTGTCCCGCAACATGCAGGCTATTTCAAATCCGATCCCCGAACTGCCGCCTATGACCACTGATATTGATTTTTCCATTAATTTCTGCCCCCATCATAATTCGATTTTCAATCGCTCTTCTTCTATTCAACACCAAGTATCGTTGAAATTAAACTGTTTTCCGTCCAATTTGGGATAATATATAGAATGAGTCCGAACAGAAAAGGAATATTTACATGGAAACAGCTCCTCCTCCTCATGCCAATCTCTTCGCCAGTCAAAGTACCTTGCAGTCCGCTGATTGTGTTATTTTACCCGTCCCATGGGATGCCACTTCATCTTACGGAACGGGCAGTTCACGAGCGCCGGAAGCCATTCGCACAGCTTCACACCAAATGGATTTTTTCGATTTATCCTCTCAAGACGACTACTCTGATCGCGTTTACATGATGCCTGTCTCTGCCGCCTGGGAGGCCATGAACAGGAAGACTTGCGACATGGTTGCAGAATATCGCCAAACCCTATCCCCCCAACTCCAAACCAAAATCAATCAAAACAGCGAAAAGCTGAACGCGGAAGTGGAAGCTCGTGCGCTGGAAATACTCCATTCCGGAAAGAAATTGGGTTTGCTGGGCGGAGATCACTCAACCCCATTCGGTGCCATTAAAGCCCTTTCCACTGGCGTGCACTCTTTCGGCATTCTGCATATCGATGCCCATCACGACCTGAGAGACGCTTACGAAGGACTCTCCTTTTCTCACGCATCCATTTTTCATCAAGTACTTCGGCAAATCTCACAGGTGCAAAAGTTGGTCTCTGTGGGTGTCCGGGACTTTTCAGCAGAGGAATTTCTCAAAGCAAGAGACGACAGCCGAGTGCGCACCTTTTACGACATAAACATAAAAAAACGGCTTTATAAAGGAACTTTATGGCATGACATATGTCAAGAAACACTGGATGAGCTACCGGAAAATATCTACATTTCCCTGGATATAGATGGTTTAGACCCACAGAATTGTCCCCATACCGGAACACCCGTTCCGGGTGGCCTGTCCTATGACAGACTCATGTATCTTCTTGAAATGGTCAAAAGAAGTCGCTCCAAATTAATAGGTTTCGATCTGTGTGAGGTCTCGCCCGACAGAAACTGTCCCGCCAATGAATGGGACGCCAACGTGGGAGCACGCGTACTTTATAAATTGGTCTCACTTCTCTTGCTCCACCGATAAAAAAACAAAGAAAAGGGTTCAGCATGGGTGGCTCATTCATTCATGTCTTTCGGGTTTCGGTTTACTTTGGTTTCACTGCCTTTCCACAGTTTTTGAATATTACTTCGATGGGTTAACAAAATACTCAATGTGAGCAGCATTGAAAAGTAAAAGACACTGCGTTCCGCCATAAAAAAGGAACTCATACAGAGCGTCAAGGCACCGGCAAGCGACGCGAGAGAGCCTATTTTTAAAGTGCAGACGATTAAGGCGTAGACCGCCAGACTGACAATCAACGGCACAGGTGCCAGAATGATAAAGGAACCCGCCGCTGTTGCCACGCCCTTTCCGCCTTTTGTGGGCGCGTAGAAAGGAAAGACATGACCCAGAAAAGCGGAGAAGGCCGCAAATAGCGCGCTATTCAGACCGCACTCAAAGACCAGCAAAACCGGTATCATGCCTTTCAGCATATCCAGCACCAGGACAACCAGAGCGGGTTTCCATCCAAAGACTCTAAACACATTGGTCGTGCCGGGATTACCGCTGCCGACAGTTCGTATATCCTTTTTGTAAATGACTTTACATAAAAGGAAAGCGGCGGGCAGTGTGCCGGACAAATAGCCAATTGCAACAGCGTACCAGTCATTCACGGTTTCAAAATCCTGTAGCGTACTTTGGCGCGAATGCCTTTGACATCGATATCCAGCTCCCGTTTGGCATTCAGTGGAATCTGACTGTAATAACCGAGATAATAAAACCCTCTGAATTCCTCGATAATCTTTTTCATTGCTTTGTCGAGCCCTTTTGCGCTGCTGATTTGCTTTGAAACGGAGCCCGTCAGCCTGGCCAGATCTTTCAGAAAGAGATGGCCTCTTTGGTTGTTCTGACCCAGATAATCTCCTGGCAGAACAACGGAATAGACCATGATGTCGCTTTTCTGAAGTGCCTCTATCACATGCCGATCGTGAGAAAGGGAACCCGTATCGCTTCCATCGGAGAGAATGACGAGAATGTGTGTTCCGCTCTGATTTTCCAGTGCCTGAATACCGGCCAGGCATGCGTCATAGAGGGATGTGGAAAGCTGAGGGCATGTGTTAAAGACCATGGGAGTGAGCTGGTTGAAGTTGTTGGTGAAATCGGTCAGTCTCATGACCTGATGGTCGAAAGTGTACAGACTAACCTGATCTTGCGCTTGCAAATGGGAGATAAACTCCTGAATGGCGTATTGCGCGTGATCCAGCTTCTCACCTGTCATGGAGATCGAGGTATCCAGCAGAAGCGCGATGTTGAGAGGAGCCTTCTCTCTTGAAAAATAGGCCAATTCCTTCTTGACGCCATTTTCCTTGATCGAGAAGTCGGTTTCCTTTAAGTTGGTGAGAAAACCCGTTCCCCCTTTAGAAGCCACAACCCGCAGCGGAACGAGGTGGACACTCAACTCTTGATCGACCTCGATGGTTCGGATGGGAACGCGTTTTTCTGCATAGGTTTCATTTTCAAAATAAACCACAACGTGCAGCTCGGAAACAGGTCTCGCTGTGGAGGCCTGGAACATCATGCTCCACGGTTCTTGATCAAGCGTACCGAGTCGTTCTCCTGCCTGATAGCAGTAAGCTGCCAGCACAGGTGCATCGGTGCCTGTGAGTTCAAATCTCAATTCGCCTACTCCTGTGAGGAGGTCGTTGGGTTGAGGACTGAGTATGTTGACTTTTGCCGTCCTGGACTCGGTAAAGAACTGTTTTTTGCCGAGCAGAAAGTTCTTCTTCCTTGCCGAGTTGAGCTCGAGTGAGTCCTGATTGGTCAATCCACCCTTAATGACTGAAAAAACGGGTCTCAAAGCCGTAATCAAACCCAAGGCCTCCGCTTCCATTTCGTGATAGAGATAAGCGTTCATCAGTCTTTCAAGAATCATTTTGTTAACGGGAAAGCAATGAAGGGTTTCTTCATAAAGGGCCAGCTGTTCCAGGGTGGGCTCTTGGCCCATATCCATTGCTTTTTTTAGTTGCCGGTGAGCATCCGCGTAGTGATGGAGAACCGTTCCGCTGGCTGCTGTGTAGGATCCCGCTTCATTTTTCTCAAAAAAGGCGCTTCCCAGGAAAATTTGCACCCGTGTGATGGGGCCCTTGTTCCACAGTACGGCCGATGGAAACAAGTCGAAAATGGGCGTTTCCGATTCCTTGACCAGCAATTCAGGCCATTTGAAGTGTAAATCAACCACAAACTGTTCCAACCGAGGTTGGGGAAACGTATAGGTTTCAAAGGGGAAAACAACTCGCTTCAGAAATTGCTCATAAGTCGCCGTCGTGGACAATTGCTCCGGGACGACATTAAAAATGCTGTCCTGATAACGAATGTAGGAGCTGTTTTTCGTGACACCGATGGTGACCTGGTACTCCACTTCATGCAGAACCTCGCCATTGGTCTGCTTGACACGCAAGGTGAAGGGAATGGACAAAATATCGAGCTCACCATCTTTCATCTTGAGTACGGATTGGTTCCTGTTGAGCGTTCTCAAAAGAAAGGCAATTTGCCTTATGGGCGCATCCAGAGAGAGTTCCATCATGCTTTTATGGATGCCAAAGCGCTTGTCCTTTATATCTTTATAAGAAATCAGTGGTTCAGGAACGGCTGTCAAGTGCAGTTGCTCGCCATCAGTCTTGAAATTGAAATCAATGAAGTAGAGATCACTGGTTGACATTCCCGCCAAGTGTGAAAGACAAAGTAAGAGGATGAATCTGAACCGCATGTTGAAACTCCAGTACGATGAACTCAAATGGGTGAAGTAAATTGCCATAACTTTGTAATTCCAGTTAAATGCCACCCTGTTTTTCAGATGTATTATACGTGATTTTTTATAAAAATGACGGTCTGTCTCCACGTTGTCTCAGGTAAATTTTGTGGAAAACAGGAACTGTTTCCTGTTGAGACAGGCTCTGTTTCCCTATAATGGACGATTCCGTAAGGCTGTTGGCTCAAGAGCTGCCAGCTGAACGCGTATGAATCCATGAAGAAGAGGCAATAAAACCGATGACCCTGCTTATAGTCTTAAGTCTACTTTTAACAAATCCAGCTTACGAGGAAATGACCGTCACGGCTTCCATGGTACCGGAAGAGTTCTCCGACCTGGCCCGCAGTTTAACCGTACTCGACGCGGAAACCATATCCAGATCCGGAGCATCATCCATTCAGGACTTATTGGTACTCGCTGGAGTGCAGCTGAGAGAGCGAGGAGCGGGCGGTGTTCAAGCTGACGTCGCTATCAGGGGCGCGACCTTTGAACAAACCCTCATTTTACTGGATGGCGTAAAACTCAGCGACCCGCAAACAGGTCATCACCTCTTAAATCTTCCCGTAACGGTTGAGCAAATACAGCGTATTGAAGTTCTTAGAGGTCCAGGCTCGCGTCTTTACGGGCCCAATGCCTTTGGCGGAGTGATCAATATCATCACCAAAGAGGTTCAAGACATCTGGAAAGTATCCATAGGATCAGGTCAGAATGGGTTTAAAAATGGCAGCCTGAACGCCGGTGTTACCAACAATGCCTGGCATTTCAATGCCTCGCTGGATTCCCAACAGTCCGACGGGTTCATGGAAAACACCGATTACGATCTTCAGACCATGAACTTCAACGCGGGCTACAGGAAAGGCCTGCATGATTACCAACTGAGCTGGGGTCAATCGGAAAAGGATTTCGGAGCCAATCGCTTTTATCATCCGGATTTTCCCATGCAGCGGGAAATTACCAAAGCGACAACCGCCGTGTTAAAGGGTAAATGGATACTGGATCGCGGTCATGTATCGGCCAACCTCTATTCGAGAAAGCACGAAGATGATTTCGTGCTGGACTATACTCGCCCGGATTGGTATCGAAATGTTCACGAAACATCTGTGTCCGGTCTGGACCTAAAGGGCAGCCTTCAAAACAGCCTGGGTTCTTTTTCCATGGGTATGGAATACATTCAGGAGGAAATAGAGAGCAGTAACCTGGGTTTTCATGACCGGAACAAGAAGGGTGTTTTTATCGAACAGAGCTTGTCATCAGAGCGGTTTGACTGGGTTTTGGGCGGCTCGGCCTACTACTTTTCAAAACACGGATGGGAGTTTTGGCCCGGATTGGATGTCGCGTGGAAACTTCCAAACCAACAACGCCTCTTTGGGTCTGTGGCTCGTTCTTTCAGACTGCCCACCTTCACGGAACTCTACTATGTGGGCGGCGGCAACCGTGGCAACGATAATTTAAACGCGGAACAGGCCTGGAATTACGAACTGGGGTATCGAATCAAGCTCCCTTCTTCTCTTCTTCAGCTCTCTGTATTCAGCCGGGACGCCGAAGACCTGATCGATTGGGTCTGGAATGATGAAGACAGATTTTACGATGCCATGAATTTCAGTCAGGTAGACACTCGGGGAATTGAATTGGAGGCTTCCTGGTCCCTGCCGCAGTCCGTTCTGGGTATCACTCAAATGAGAGGGTTTTATTCGTATATCGATTCAGAGCTGGATACAAGCGGTCTGCAAACCAAGTACCTGCTCAACCATCCACGACAGATTGCCACCTTGACGGTTTTCTTTGAGTTTGGGCAGAGGCTGGAGAGTTTCTTGAGCCTTTCCCACGAGGAGTACAGCCAGGCTTCAGATCAATTCACGGTGGATATGAGTACCAGCTACACCTGGAATAAACTGTCCGTTAAAGTTCATGTAGACAATCTCTTCAATGAGCATCACGAGGATTTTACTCGTTTGCCCCTTCCTGGCAGATGGGTTAAATGCGCCATCGGTTACGCTTTTTCTGCACAAAAGCACAACAAGTAGGTTGAGCCCAACACCGCTTGCCCGAAAACGGTGCGTTTTGCCTTGAAACGGCAGAGAACAAGGCCCTTTTCCAGCAATTAATATTGGTTGGGATGCGAAGCAGGCATGTTGTTGTAATAATACATGGAAACTGTTAAAGTTCTATTTGTGAGTGCCGATTTATAAGTTGAATTATAGTGGTTTGGCCATCAATAGTTCAGTCCGCTTATTTCCATACTTGACTTTCTACAAGTATGAACTGCAGAAAGATGGAGTCCAAAAGAAATCCAGTCTGTCTGAGGGATATATGGATATAAAAGAAACCAGTATTTTATGGACGGATCAAAATGGAGAACACCTATTTGTTCTGGAAGAAGGAACTTATATTATAGGAAGAGATAAGCTGGCAGATATCGTGATCGATCACCGCGGAGTTTCAAGACGGCATGCTGTCCTAACCATCAGGGAAGGGTCTGTGCGTTTCAAGGACCTTGAATCATCAGCGGGTAGCTCGATAAATGGTATTCCGGTTAAGGCCGGTGAAGAAAAAGCGCTTGCAAACGGTGATCGTTTCTCGTTGGGAAGAATCGGGTTTATTTTAACGAAATCAAAAAACCGCGTTGAGGTCAGTGACGATATCATTGCGTTAAACAAGGAAACGAGTGAAACTGGCATACTGTTAAATACCCTGAACCTTGTTCAAACTTCTCTGGAAAAACTATTGAAAGACATTCCCGAAAGCGATCGTATTCTTCAGAAAATGATCGAGATGAATGAGCGGATCGAGAAGCATCTCGTTCAATATCAGGTTCTTCAAAAGGTCACCCAGACCTTGGGTCAAATTCTGGATATTAAAACCATGCTGAAAACAGCACTTCATCTGGTTGGATCGGAGCTGGGAGCAGACAGAGGCTTTATCATCCTCTACGATGCCGCCATTCACAAAATGAATTCCATGGTTACCTGGCATTTTGATTTAAACTCCAATACAACCCAGCACGATTACTCTTTCAGTCAGACCTTGGCCAATGAATCGGTAAAAACAGGTAAAATTCTCATACTTGACAATGCCATGAAAGATCCAAAATTTAATTCTGCTCATTCCATTTTGGCGTCCAGAATTCTGAGTGTTATTTGCATTCCCCTCTACAGAGGCACCGAAACACTGGGCGTGATCTACCTGGACAGCCTGAGCAGGGAAGGTCAGTTTCAAGCGGTTCACGAGGATTTCCTCAAAACCTTTGCACGCCAGACCAGCATGGCTTTGCACAACGCCAAGCTCTACACACAGGCTGTAACGGATGATTTGTCCGGGCTTTTCCTGCGCAAATACATGGAACAGAGGATCAAGGAAGAATTAGCACGTTCCCAGAGGCACCAACGCCCATGCTGTTTGCTGATGATAGACATCGATTTCTTCAAGCATATCAATGACACCTACGGTCACCCGGCTGGCGATGAAGTCATTACTGAAGTAGCCCAACGTCTGCAAAGTACAGCCCGGGAAATGGACGTGGTCGGCAGATATGGCGGTGAAGAGTTTATTATGCTCTTGCCTGAAACCGTCCCAAGCGGCGCTCTCATTGTGGCTGAGCGAATCAGGAAATTGATTTCCCGGGCGACATTTGAACGTGACGGGCATGTTTTCTCCGTAACGATCAGCATTGGGGTTGTCTCTTCCAATTCAATTGATAGTTACCAGCCCCTGCCTTTCATTCGAGCCGCTGACGATGCACTCTACAGGGCGAAGAGTTCTGGCAGGAATCGAACTGTGATGTATGAACCCGACTAAGGACAAAGTCCTGCAGAAAGTATGAGGGTTCTTCAAGAGCGGTTGATGGTCCGCTTCAGCAAGCTGTGGGATAAAATAGACGGCCCGGTTGAGAAAAATAGCCTTCTCATCGTACAATAAAAAAGCACCTTACAGCATTTGTCTGTCTGTCCAACCATTTTGAGGCCTATTTATGATTCTTTTCCTCTTTCTCCTTTTATCACAAAAGTTGACCGATACGGTTGGAAACAATGAAATAGCCATTTTCTACGAAGGTTACCCTATAGTAGCAGGCCGCACAGTTCAGGAAATCAAGCTTCCTGAGCGACTTGTGAAACTGGGCTATCAACGCGTAAAACATGTTCCCAAAGTCCCAGGAACTTTCTTTTGGGGGCACACTAACTTCAGAATCTATCAGCGAAAACATATCTACAACGGCAAGGAAATAGATGCGCGTCTTTTTACTGTTAACACCAATTCAAAAGGCATGATAACAGGGGTCACCTGGTCTGACGGCACCACAGGAACCCTTCAGGAAAGAGGTGAACTCCATCTGGAACCCGTCAAGTTCGCAGAAAGCCTGAAGGAGGTGCGTGCCGAGTCAAAAGCCATAGCGCGCTCCATGCTGGCCAATGTCAAAGCGGGAAAAGTGGTGATGGGCGGTAGCACCATCACGCAGCAGCTCATTAAAAACAGGGATTTAACACCCAAACGAACCTTCAGTCGCAAAGCAACTGAAGCTCTCAGAGCTTTAATTTTAGAGACTCAATACGATAAAGAAGAGATCCTGGAGGCGTATTTGAATCACGTCTACATGGGCCATTACCAAGGCCTGGCCATTCACGGATTCCCCTCAGCCGCGCGTACCTATTTCTCCAAAAACCTTTCAGAACTGACCCTGGCGCAAGCGGCTCTCTTGGCGGGTATGGTTCAGGGGCCCAACCACTACACTCCCGGCAAAAAGAGTGCAAAGGGAATTAAGAGGCGCAACTGGGTGCTCTCACGCATGAAAAAACTGGGCTGGATCACAGAGAAAGACTATAAAAAAGCTGCAAGTGCGAAAATCGTTTTCAAACCCACCAGACCCCAACGAGAAATTAACCCTCACTTTCAAAGCTGGCTCAATGAATATCTCTTGAAAAAGAAAAAGTCCCATTTTGAAAGCCATCAAGGTGCCATTATTTACACCAGCTTAGACCCCTATTTGCAAACTCAGGCTGAAAAATCACTGAAGCGCTTTCTTGATCAGCTAACCAAAAACAATCGCCGTATTCCCTTTCTGGAAGGGGCGCTTGTCTCCATGGACCTGGAAACGGGCGGCATTTTAGCTTACTCAAGTTACTCCACCAGAAGAGACAAAAGGGGCTTTGACCGCGTCAGGTTTGCCCAAAGACAGCCAGGCTCCACTGTGAAACCCTTTGTGCTTTTGGAAGCGTTTAATCGAAGTGAGAGCCCGCTTTATCCAGGCACGTTAATTCGCGATAATCCCTACACCTTGATAAGGGATGGACGAAAATGGAGCCCTGAAAACTACGACAGAAAGTACCACGGAACCGTGTCGCTCAGAACAGCGCTGGCCCAATCCTACAACGTCCCTTTTGCCAAACTCGGACAGGTTTTAGGATACGAGAATGTGGCTGACATGTTTGTCAAAGCGGGTCTGCACGTCACTAAACCCGTGCCGCCTTCCATTACACTGGGAGCCATTGAAACCACGCCCTTGGAGCTTCTTGAAGCCTACAGCGCGTTTTTCAATCAGGGAAAAACCATTCGCCCCAGACCCGCTTTTCAAATCGATAAACCCAGTGGCCGATCGTTAGTGAAAATAAAGTCCAAAAGGAGGCGCGTGGCCAAGGCCTCCAGTGCTTATCTCGTATACGATATTCTAAAAGAATCCATGAAAAACGGTACCGCCAAAACCGCCTGCCTGCAAAACTCATGGTCTGCCGGCAAAACCGGAACTTCGTCCAATTACAGAGATGCCTGGTTTGCGGGAGCCGCCGGCAGTGTATTGACGGTTGTCTGGATAGGCAGAGACGACAACAAGTCCATTGGACTCCCCTCTTCCGGCACTTCTGCAATACTATGGAAGAATTATATGAATAAAATCGTGCTTTTAAGGCCGCAATTTGTGATTAAAAAACCCCGCTCAATACGAAAATGTAAAGTCAACCCAAAAACCGGATTGCGCGTTTTCGGAATTCTTCCAGGTTATGTAAATGAAATTTATCGCTTCGGAGCCGCGCCACCCAGAGAAAAGCCCTGGCGGTCGGAGAGATCTCAAATTATTCATTGAAAACGCCAAAGCTGTTTTCTGTCTTGAAAAAGGCACAAAGCGCTCGCGACATGGGGCAACTTCGCTATTGAAAACGAAAATGGACCGTGATAGCATAAAATCATCCTAACGCTGCAATTCAACAGCACCCATCTATGCGAGGTTTTTTATGAAAGTATTCTTTTCATTATTCAGTATTATTGTCTTTACGAGTTCAGGTTACTTTGTTTCAGGCCAGGAAAACACAGCCGAGAAACAGGCAGCAGTACAATCTTTCAAGGTGTCTCCGTGTTACTTCATTGCAAACACCGCCAGCCGCAAAACAGGCAAACGCCTGGTTGACGACCATCAGGTAAGTGCTTTTGTGCAAACCCGAAAGGGCCGGGTCATGTTCACACCCAGCGGAGCCTACATTGGCATGGTGGTGCCAGTGGATGAGCTGCCAAAACCCGACAGCTCGAGACACAGCAAGCACATGGCACGGGAATTACCGGCTGTTCGAACCGTTGTTTTGAAAACGGGCTTTTCCAATGCGCAGGCGAACAAGCGCGGTATGCTTCCCCGGCTGGAGGAAGTCACTTCCGGCATGGTCAATTTCATGCTGGGGCCGAAGGAGCAATGGCGCACCAAAGTCCCGACCTACCGCAAACTGGTTTACGACCGGGTGTGGGACGGCATCGATCTCGAAAAGTGTCCCTGGCTGGAGCGGAGATGGTATGGAGCGCGCCTTACGCCTATCAGGTTATCAACCGACAGAACGTTGCTGTTCCCGTTCAGTATCGCCTGTTTCAGGGCGGCAAACTGGGTTTCCAACTGGGGCGCTACCATGCGGACTATCCACTGGTCATCGATCCCACCCTGACCTGGAGCACCTTCCTGGGTGACTCTGCTGATGAAGTAGCGGAAGCTATTACCGTGGACGGTTCCGGCCATGCCTACATCACGGGATACACATATTCATGGGTCTATCCTGTAACAACAGGTGCTTACGACATATCCTACAATGGTGGACTTAGAGATGTCTTCGTGAGTAAGTTGAACAGAGATGGCAGTGGCCTGATTTATTCCACCTTTCTCGGCGGCACGGATACTGACATGGCCAGGGGAATCGCAGTGGACACCAGCGGCAACGCCTATGTGACGGGCTTTACCTATTCCAGCAATTACCCCGCCACCAGCGGTGCTTTTGACGAAACACACAATGGCAATACGGATGGCTTTGTGAGTGTGCTGAACAACAATGGCAGTGACCTGGTTTACTCCACCTTCCTCGGTGGCTCTGAAAATGAGTATGCCTGGGGAATCGCGGTGGACACCAACGGCAACGCCTATGTGACGGGCTCTACCTTGTCCAGCACTTACCCCGTCACCAGCGGTGCCTTTGACCCAACATACAATGGTAACAAGGATATCTTTGTAAGTGTGCTGAACAACAATGGCAGTGGCCTCGTTTATTCCACCTTCCTCGGTGGCGTGGGTGATGACCATTCTTACGGAATCGCAGTGAACACCAGCGGCAATGCCTATGTGACGGGCTCTACCTCTTCCAGCACTTACCCCGTCACCAGCGGCGCCTTTGACGAAACACACAATGGCGATAGGGATGCCTTTGTAAGTGTGCTGAACAACAGTGGCAGTGGCCTCGTTTACTCCACCTTTCTCGGTGGCGTGAATAACGACTATGCCTTCGGAATCGCAGTGGACATCAGCGGCAAAGCCTATGTGGCGGGCTATACTGATTCAGGCAATTACCCCACTACAAGCGGTGCCCATAACGAAGCATACAGTGGCAATCATGATGGCTTTGTGAGTGTGCTGAACAGCAATGGCAGTGATCTGGTTCATTCCACCTTCCTCGGCGGCACGGATTATGACAGAGCCAAGGGAATCGCAGTGGACACCAGTGGCAATGTCTATGTGACGGTCTTTACCAGATCCAGCAATTACCCCACCACAAGCGGCGCCTTTGACAAGACATTCAATGGCAATTGGGATGTCGTTGTGAGTGTGCTGAACAGCAATTGCAGTGTTCTGATTTATTCCACCTTCCTCGGCGGCTCGAATTATGAAGAGCCCAACGGAATCGCAGTGGATCCTAGCCGCAACGCCTATGTGACGGGCGAAACCAATTCCGGTAATTACCCCAGCACAAGCGGCGCTTTTGACGAAACGCATGATGGTTATAAGGATATCTTTGTTTCAAAAATCAATTTCGCCCCGGCTCAACCTGAAATAATCTATGGAGATTCTATTCTTTGTGTCGACAATGAAGGTTATGTTCACCAATATACCAGCCCTAATGTCCCAGGAGCTTCTTACTACCACTGGACGGTTCCCTCTGATGCAAGCATCCTTTCAGGACAGGGAAACCACTCCATTTTTGTGCTATTCGATTCCCTTTCTGGCAATGTGTCGGTTACAGCTTCCAACCCTATCGGCGAAAGTGAACCTCAGCATTTGTATGTACTTGTGAAACATCAACTGAATACGTTGGTCACTCCTGTGTCAATCGCTCAAGGGTTGGACAACTTGATTTTTACCGTTGAGGATCAGTGCGCTGAAGGTAACTTGATCTATGAGTGGACCAATTTAACCACAGGAGAAACCTACCAAGCGGATCATACCCTTAATTTACCTGTTGTTGACCAGAATACGCAACTTCAAGTATTTGTCACAGATGAATTGGCTTATACGTCTGCAAATGACATTCTGGTTCTCTGTCACGCTTTTCAAATACTGGATCTCAACGGTGATGGCTGTAATTCACTGGAAGACCTCTGGTTTTTGTGCCAAGATTGGCGTCAGAATAATGAACAAGACCCTAATGGCGATGGGTTGGTCGATGTTCGGGATTTCCTGTTCATCAACCTGGATGACCCCACACCATGCCCTGCGCGCTCACTTAAAAAGCCTATTCCTTCTTCCCTCCCTCATTAGACAACGTCCCTTCGGAACCAAACAACTCATAACGAACGATGTATGACAAGCATGGAGGTATTCCGTCCTGAAAAAGCACAAGGCTCTCACAACATGGGGCAAATTCGCCCTTGAAAATGGAAATGGACCGTGATAGAATGTCATATCAATTTAATATTAAAATTCATCACTGCTCATCCATAAGAGGTTTTTATGAAGGCGTTTTTTTCTATTTTCAGTATATTTTTACTTGCGGGTTCAGGCTGCCTGGTTTCAGGTCAGGAAAACACAGCTCAGAAACAGGCAGCAGTACAATCTTTCAAGGTGGCTCCGTGTTACTTCATTGCCAACACCGCCAGCCGCAAAACAGGCAAACGCCTGGT
>PDUC01000016.1 GCA_002747255.1 Acidobacteriota bacterium
CCACCTGGATACCCTGGTTAAGGGCATGGATTAACTTTGAAATGGCTTCTTTTTCATAGTATAAAAGGGCTATGCCGATTTACGTAATGAAAATCGGTGCTATTCGGTATTCTCAAGAAAAACGCTAAAGAGAGCGGACTTTCAGATTGATACAGGTTGCAGAAACAGGCTTTTGCGTTATGCGCAAAAGCCTGAAATACAACTGCCAACATCACTTTAATCGGTCGGTGCAGCGCGTTTTCTGTGTTGGTGGTGGCTTATTATCCAGCAGTGAATGATGAACCTGTCACGGTACTTATCCGATAATGAAATCGGGTCGAATTCCAAATATTCCAAAAGGAGCTGTAATGCGAATGACAGGACCGTTGTCACCTTCTTCCACTTTGATGTCTTCATCCTCCAAGTTGAATTTCTGTTTCAGGGTTTCGGTGAAGGCACCTTCTCCAGAGAAGGAGCTGAATGTTCGCGCGCACAGACCGCTGAAGAAGCGATAGGCCAGTGTAAAAGGAACGATTGCAGATGCATCGGACTGTGCGTGCGACGGAATTCGGAGGGAGGCTATGCAATTCATGGAAGAAATCCTAAGAGATTCGCCTTCCTTCGTTAAGATACAAAAACCGTTATAACCCAGGTCATTGACTTGCGCGTCATCCAGATTCAATAGAACCTCTTCTCCGTACTCCATACGACCATACGGGCCGAGCAGTTCACCGGGCCAGATGTTTAAATCTAGCAGGTAACGCAGTAATCCTGCACCCCAGGCGGAAGAGGGCAGCCAGATTCTTGGGTCTTCTGTTTGAAGGGTAAAGGAGTTCACAAACAGGAAAATCCAGTTGCTGCCGGATTCATCGCGGAGTTTACGCCATTTGGCATATTCCGGCCTGGAAAATTTGCCGCTGTAATCTCTTATGTGTCCCACTCTCTTTTCAGTCTTGGCACCAAAAAGAGCCGGTGCGGCATTGCCGAGGAAGGGAACGGACAGGCTTTCGGCCATTTTGCCTAAATACAACAATTGATGTCGGGCCTCTTCCGACTGATCGAAAGAGTAGAGCGTGAATGCCAGATCAAGAGGTCTTGGTTTGCCATCATCGGGTTTAATGTAATTGAGGTACATGGCATCACAAAGTTCAGACCGATCGCAGTCAACGAGTTCCAGTTTGATGGCATTGGACTTCTTTGCCCAGAACTTAAGTGTTTGCCAAGCCGCGTGAAGCTCCTGAAATTGATTGTCTTTGTATATCTGTTTGAATATTTCACCTTCCAGAGTTGTAAGATCGTAGAGTACTTTTTCGCGTTGATGTCCGTCGTAAACCGGTGAGTTAAAGACTTTCAACAGGTATTTCAGCGACAGGGATTCTTCCTCTTCTTCACCAATATCCACCATACTCAACAAGTCCACGACAACATTTTCGTCCGTTTGAGTGCCGCAAGCTTTTTGAATGAGTGCGATTTCCGGCCTTGAGAAGACAGGGTGCTCTTTGGTCAATGTGTTTTCAGCATTGGTCTGGGCAATGATCTCCCGTAGTTCACGAGTGACCTGAAGAATGGGAATCGTCTGGACGAGGCCCTTTTCGCTGAAATCTCTCAAACTACGGAACCGAATGCTTACATTAAAGTCACTGACGCCTGGTAGTGCGATAACGACACTCGTGTGAGGCTGGAGATCCATCCAAAGCGATTCCCAGGTGTTCGGTGTAAGCAGATGAGGGGTTAGATCGGGTCTTTGCCCTGTTTTTCCCGAGAAATTACCGAAGCAAACGGCGTTCAGCGTTCCAATATTTAGTTTTGAAGTCATAATGTCTCCCTTTATTTGATGTTGTATTTGTGCAGCAAGGAATAAAAAGTGGTGCGTGGAAGACCTAGACTTTTCATGGCCTTCGTTTTATTTTCTCCCGATTTGGCAATGGCGTCTAAAATCAGTTTTCTTCCAAAAGCCGCCATTCGCTCTTCAAAAGGACTGTTGAATTTTCCAACGTGATGTGAGGACTCTCCTTCAAATAAGAGGTTATCTATACCCACTTCAATGGTATCGTCTTCAAATACCATCGCTCGCTCGATCAGGTGTTCAAGCTCCCGGACGTTTCCCTGCTCGTAATCATAGAGGAGCAGTTTTTCTTTTGCTTTAGCACTGAAGTTTTTGAAATTTGTCCCCAATTTGTTGTTGTACTTATCGAGGAAGAAGTGCATGAGAGGCTCAATATCGGTTTTTCTTTTTCTCAAAGGAGGCACTTCAAGGCTAATGCCCTTCAGGCGTTGGTAGAGATCATTTCTGAATGTTCCCTTTTCAACCATCTCCCTGAGATCGCGATGGGTCGCGGCTACTACTCTCGTATGCACAATTTCAGGTAAATCGGAACCCACAGGCAGGATTTCACCGAGCTGTAGTGTTCGCAAGAGCAGTACCTGGATGTCCATGGGCATTTCGGCCAGTTCATCCAGGAATAAAATGCCCCCTTCCGCCTTTTTGAAAAGACCGTCCCGGTCACTTTGGGCTCCCGTAAAACTGCCCTTCTTGTGACCAAAGAGTTCACTTTTCATGAGATTGGGTTCAATACCACCACAGTTGATGGAAATAAAGGGGCCCCGGAGTTCGCTTAAATTATAGATGGCTCGTGCCACGAGTTCTTTTCCCGTGCCTGACTCTCCGGTTATGAGGACTGTGGAAGGCACTTTTGCGAGTTTGTTGATTTTCCTGAACAATTTCAACATGGATGGGTGATCTGAAACCATTCCGATACGCTTTTGAACAACTTCTTCTTTTAATTGATGGATTTGATAAGTCTGCGCTTCATAAACGGCCGAACTCTGAATAAGGTGTGATATATCCCTGATCAAGTATCGGGCGAAAAGGATTTCACGTTCCTGAAAGGATGGTAATTTGAGTGAGCGTTCAAGGTAAACGATCCCGGTTGTTACGGGCTTACCATCTCTTTTGCCTGCAAATGCAGGAATAACAAGAATATGTTTAATTTTAATACGACCCCAGCTGCTCGTGGAGGCTTTCGCGCTTTCCGGTACAATGGGTATTCTTTCTGTAATAACGGAACCGGTGTTAAAGCATTTATTCAGAAGATCGGTTGGCACTTCTTTTGGAGAAAATTCCAGTTTAACTCCTCTGGGACCCTGTGCGCTTTCACAGCGGTGCTTGCCAGCCGAGCCGGAAAAAAACATACCGCGATCACATCGCAAGTCAGAGACAACCGAATCGATGTATCGGGTAATGATGTCGTGACGAGAGGCGACATTCGCCTTGGTGATGATGTTGTGGAAAGTTTGGTAACGATCCAAGTGAACTCCTTTGCCCGAGGCTCTTTTCAAGAGGTATAGAGAAATGAACAGATGATCTCTTTCTTACTGCCTGAGAACAGTTGGCCTGTTCTCAGGCAGGTTGTCGGTTACAGCAGCTGGAAGCTGCTTGCTGGCATGATCAGGCTTCAAATTCCAGCTTGAATTCGTGCTCTTCACAGTCAATGGTCAGTTTGGTCATGGTTTCGCCTTCTATTAACTGGGTTAAGAGCGCGTTGGCAATTTGAGGCAGAAGCTCGCCTTTGAGGATGGCATCGATATTTCTTGCCCCGGCTTCCACCAGGCGGCATCGATCACTGATCATTTGAACCACCGAAGAAGTGACACCAACAGCAATCCCGTGGTTTTCCTTCAGTCTTTTGACGACTTTATGAAGCTTTAAACCCACGATGACTTTCATGACCTTTTCTGAGAGTGGGAAGTAGGGCAGGACGGTCATTCGTGCCAGAAGTGCGGGTTTCAGGAACTGATTCAACGTCGGGCGCAGCGCTTCCAGCAGCTCTTCCGTGCTGGGCCATTCTTCATCAGTGCACATATCTTCGGTAATATCGCTGCCGAGATTGCTGGTCATCATGATCAAGGTGTTCTTAAAATCAATGTGTCTTCCTTCACCATCTGCCATGTAGCCCTTATCAAATACTTGATAGAAGAGGTTCATGACATCGGGGTGCCCTTTTTCAACTTCATCCAGCAGAACGACAGAGTAAGGGCGTTGACGAACCGCTTCACTCAGGACTCCGCCTTCTCCGTAGCCCACATAACCAGGAGGAGAACCGATCAGTCGTGAAACCGTGTGTTTTTCCTGATATTCGGACATATTGATCTGAACCACAAAGCGTTCACCGCCAAAGAGGGTGTCTGCGATGGCAAGCGCCATCTCCGTTTTACCTGTACCGGATGGTCCCACTGCCAGGAAAACGCCTATGGGCTGATTGGGGTCATTGACTTTGGCTTTGGACGACTTGATGGCCGAAGCGATTCGGTCTGCCACATGGTCCTGACCGATAACCCGTTTTTTTAGTTTTAAATCGATTTTCAAAAGATCAGCGAGTTCGTCCTTCACCATTTTCCCGACGGGAATACCCGTCCAGCCGGAAATAACCTGAGAAACCAGCTGAGGGGTCACTCTGTAGGAAATGAGAGGATCTTCTCCGCCAATTACCGCCAGTTTGTCCTGAGCCTCTTTCAACTTACGGTTCCGATCTTCAGCAGACGGCTCTTCAGATTCTTTTGTCTCTTCTTCACCATCCTTGGCTTCACTGTGTTCTTCCGATTGAAGTTCAATGATTTTTTCAACCTGTTCTTTTTCGGCGATCCACTTTGATTTCAAGTCAGCCAATTTGGCAATCATGCTATCTAGTTGGCTTTTCAGCTCTTCAATTTCTGGATCCTGTTCAAAGGTCAGCGATTCATCCTTCTCCTTTTCCGCAATTGCCTTTTTCATAATTTCAATCTTGTTTTCAAGGCTTGTTATGGCAAAGGGTTCGCTTTCCAGACTCAGGCGAACTCGTGCGCAGGAGGTGTCCAGAAGGTCGATGGCCTTGTCGGGTAACTGTCTACCTGAAAGGAATCTGCTGGAGAGATTGACCGCTGTTGCAATGGCGCTGTCCAGTACGACAACTCGATGGTGATCCTCATATTTCGCTTTCAAACCTCGGAGCATGTCGGTTGCTTTTTCTATGCTGGGTTCACCCACTTTAACAACCTGGAAACGTCGTTCCAAGGCCGGATCTTTCTCGATGTATTTTTTGTACTCGCTCCAGGTTGTAGCAGCGATGGTTCGCAGCTGACCTCTCGCCAGTGCCGGTTTAAGGAGGTTGGCGGCATCTCCTGATCCAGCCGACCCGCCGGCTCCAATCAAGGTGTGTGCCTCGTCAATAAAGAGTATGACAGGGGGAGAAGCTGCCTGAACGGCATCGATAACGTCTTTCAAGCGCTGTTCAAATTCGCCTTTCATGCTGGCCCCGGCTTTTAACATTCCCAGGTCAAGTGTTCGAATATGAACACCTTGTAACATGTCGGGAACTTTTCCTTCCGAGATGAAGCGCGCTAAACCTTCGACTATGGCCGATTTGCCCACTCCGGGTTCACCCAGCAGGATGGGGTTGTTTTTTCGGCGTCTTGACAGGATATCGATTACTTGATGAATTTCTTCATCTCTGCCAATAACAGGGTCGATGTTTCCCGCTTCAGCTTCTTCCACAAGATTGACGGTAAAGGCGTCTAATACCCCGGCATCACCTGCAGGCCCGGCTCCTTTGGGGCGAGCCAGCATCACTTCATCACTGCCTTCAGTAAAGGTGTCAAAATTGACGGCAACCGCATCGGGGTTCAGCGTTTTCAGCGACTCTATGCCGCTGTTTGTCAGCCAGAGTTGATCTCTCAGAAGAGCGATCAGGAAATGACCCGATCTCAATTTCTGTTCTCCTCGTTCCAGGCTACCAAAGTTCCATGCCTGTGAAAGTGCTTCCAGTAGAATGGCAGAAAATTTCGGTTTGGAATAGTTGCCTGTTTTCAGTCTTTCCATGGACTTCTCTGTTTCAGTCCGAACCACTTCAGGGTCTTTTTCAAGTGCTTTGAGGATTAAGCAGAAATCGGAATTTGCAAAATCCAGGAGCTTTAGCAGACAATGTTCCACCGAAATCTCATAATGTGTTCTTTGAATACAGGCTCCCGCCGCTGATTCAATAGATTTTGCCATAGTTGCATTTAATTTGGATAGCAATGCTTTGATGTTTTGTGGATCCATTCTTTACTCCTTGTCTCTAGGTAATTTGGAAATGAGAGTGAGTTCTGCATTCACTCCTTCTAGTTGCATATGAGGTTTGAGAACCATTGAAACAGAAAAGAAGCCGGGATTGGCCGGATCTTCTTCAACGGTGACAGAGGCATTACTCAAGGGGTAACGCGCTCGCAGTTTTCGGTCGGGATTAGGCATTGTCGTGACGAGCTTTTTCAACCAGGTTGACAATTCCTTTTCCATTTTCTTACCATCACTTGTAATGCCGACGTGTTCTCTTTGAATCACTTTTTGGTAGTGTGCCAATCGTGATACGAGAAACAGATAGGGAAGACTGCCTGAAAAGCGTTTACTGCCCACATCGTCCTTAATTCGGTCGACATAGAGAGTCGGTGCTGAAAAGACACATATTCCCTGCATTGATTTATAATAATTTAGCACAATAAAGCCCTGTTCGCTAAGCTTATGCTCCTGCTGGTCAGAAAAACTGATTTCAAGGGGTGGTCTTACCTCTTGTAACCCTCTGATACTGATTGCAGTAGGGGGCAATTCATGTACCATTCCACCTGTTCTGGGACCGCGAATATGGATGCACCATCCGTGGCGATAGAAACTTCTCATGACGAGGCTCGCAAACGCGTAGGTTGCAGGCGCCCATGAAAAATCTTCTTTTTTCCGACATTGTTCTTCAAAGAAAAAGGAGGTGGAGTCGGAAAAGGTGTAGGGTGTACGCGCTAAAAATCGCGGTAGAACAAGACTGACGTAGCGCGTGTCGAGCTCTTCGCGAAATTTCCTCCATGAACGATACTCCGGTCCGCCAAAAAGAAGCTCAAAATCTTCTACTTCCTGCAGGTCGTCTAAACTTTTGAGTCCAAAAACAGAAGCAGAGACATTCCCTATAACTGGACAATGGCAGCTGGCTGCCACACTGGCGATTTGTCTCAAGAGCATGAGGTCTCTCTTGGAGCAGTCGAATTCGTGATTGAGCAGCATACAGCCATAGGGCTCGCCGCCGGCTTGATCGTATTCGGATTTATAGAGGTGTTGGAAAAGACCGGAGTCACTCAGATCCAGGAACTCCTCAAAGTCTTCCAGAATTTCATCTTTCTTGAGGTCTAGAATCTCAATTTTAATGTTGGGGCATACGTCTGCCTGCTGAACCACATAGCCAAGTCCAAGCCAAAGGCTTTCCATTTTCTTGAAATCCGGGTGATGAAGTATTTCGTTGATTGTGCTGCTTATGCCCTTGTTAATGGCTGAAATACAGCGATCCAAAGCCATCCAGACGGTGTCTTGATCGCCTTGAAGAATGGTCTCCAGATTGGAAAAAAGCAATGAGGCCCGTGTTTCACTCATAGCGATCCACCACTTTGGTCTCAGAGCTGCCGTCGTTGAGCACATCTGTCCGGAATATGATTTTGGAAGCTTCACTGCCCTTTTTGACAATTCCCGTAATGTGAAAGGTAGCTCTGAAGGTGTCTTCAGGTTTGTTTTTCAGTTTCACTTTGATATTGTGAAGCCTGGGTTCATAGATTTCCAGGGTTTCCTTGATTTGATCGCCCAGCTGGTCAAGGGATTTGGGTAGTTCGTGATAGACCGAATGAATATCCGGCAGTCCGTACTTATCCAAATGAAAGGTCATGCCCTGGCGTGTGTTGAGTAAGAGCACCATGTGGCTTTGGATAGATTCGACCAGTCTTTCTATGGAATCTTCCTGGCCAAGGACATCGAAGTCTTTTCCCGTTATTTTTTGAAGAAAACCCGTCATGTCATGTCTCCTCCAATTTTACCGGGTGATACCCACGCATTTTCGTAGGCTTCTTCACTGAGAGCCCAGGAGTCGGCCCCCAATCTCATGCTCCCTATTTGCCATGGCGGTATTTCCTCTGCTCTCAGTTCCAGAGAAAGGAAACAGTCCCATTGATTTGAAGTATAGACTTTCAGCAAGTGTTTCAACTCCTCCCAGGATGCACCTCCCGGCAGAAATCGGTTAAAGGTCTTCAAGTCCAAATCTTTAATGTTTAAAGAAAAGCTGCCGTCTGTATCCTCCATTTTAACACCACAGAGAAAATTGCCCATAGAGCCGAGAACTGAAGTACTGCTGCCCAGTTTCGTACGCTGATCCTGTGGAATATTGCGGTGGGAAACAGTGTGTTGCACAATCTCAAATTGCAGGGGACCAAAAAAGGAACGCAACAGAAAGATGAGACCTTTTGGCGTTTTTTCCTTGCGCTGAAAAAGAGCCAGCAGGTATCGTTTCAATCCTCTTAAAAAGAGCGGTGCTCCTTCTTCTCCATTACAGACTGAACCACCCAGTGAAAGAAGAATTAAATCCATATTTTGGTTTGTCTTTCTCTCGGCATCCAGTGTATTTGCGTTGAAAAACTGGTACTTGGACCAAATATCAACCATCAATTCAAATTGTCGGTGATTGAAGATATCCAGGAACGCTTTTAAGCCATTGGCCGGCTCTCTGATTATTTCATCTGAAAAATAATCAGGTAAAATGCCGTTGTACCCGTAGAGAGCGGTCAAACTCAAGTAGACAATCAGACATTGATCTGTTTTTTCAACTCTCTCTATGATGGTGGGCGAGAATGCGCGGCTGGTCACAGGGACGTAGCGTATGGATAATCCTTTATCCTGAGCTTCATCCTTGAGGGTGTTGATGGCGGTGAAAGCTTGTGAAATAGACTGCATAGCTTAACCCGTGACAACGGTTTCCAACAGTTTTTGATGGTGCCCTATTTCAATGACCAATCTGATGAAGCTGTTGAACGGACAGTATGCTTCCAGGAAATGCCCGAGTACCCTGCCAAAGAGCACGAGATCCCCTACGTGCTGGAATTTCTGATCATCGCAGCCAAGAGTGAGCGTGAAACCGTTGATGCACCGTCCGTTTGCGATAATGTAGTCCCTTTTTTTCTCCACGTGTAAAAGACCGTTTATTTTCCTGGTAATAGTTTCGGAATTTGAAAAATTATACAAGGTAAGTAGTTTCTTCAAAGATTCTAAGTCTTGTATATCTCTGTAATTAAGAGCCAGGTGTGAAATAAAATTCCAATCGGACTCAGTGTATAGGTTCGGCCAGCAGGGGGTTGTTGCCTGTGTTATGTTCTTGACAGAGATGGTTTCCGGGATGGCGCGGTCCAGTTTGTTTAACTGCCCGATTTTTACATTTCTTGCAAAATTGCCCTGTGTGGCGCGAATTCGGGTACTGCCCGTATAACCTTTTAACAGGTCGTTCTTTTCATATTTCAGTTTAAAGAAGCGGATGTAGGTCTCCCAGCCGCCTGTGTTTCCGGGTTCTCTTCTAAGGGCGTAAAAATACTGCTCTTTATTGGCAATGGAGTCGCGGTTGAAGTGATAATAGGGTCGCAGTTCATGCCGGTCCCTTTCTTTTGATACCAGCACTTTTTCCACCGAATAGACTTCCATTTGGGGTTGGTTGAGATCTGGAATAAGGCGGTATTCCAGCTGCTTGGCATCGATCTCCAGGGGTTCGCTGGTCATGTTAAAGACATTGTGGCACGGACAGGCGTGCAGCAGGAGGTTAGCGGAGGTGAACATGGAACCGGTTGCAAAAGGCGTTTTAAAGTGGAAGTCAATTTGAAAATCGGAGAGATCATCCATGAGTGATGACAGAGCGTCTGTTAGACCCTTTATTTTGAACAGCATGTACTTTTCCGGCTGATCAAAATAGTCTCTTATGAGGTGAAGGGGTAAAAAGGTGTGGTCCTCATCCGGTGAAAAGGAGTGATCCGGCTGGAACCCGGTCCATTGTATTTCGAGCAGTTCGTGAGGCAAGTTGAGGCCTTTGATACTGACATAACTCAACTGGTTATTGAGTTGTTTGAAGAGCTCAAAGCGCAGACTCGGGTCTCCGTGAATGAAGAACTCAATTTCATCGTAGTCAATGACCTGTGGATCGGCTCCCGCGTGGACTTTCAAGACAGCACTTATTGAGAAGTCGGACTGGCTTTCGGGGTCGATATACAGTTTGTCGAGTGTCATGGGCTGAACAAGGAGCTCATGCGCGGTTGTAAATGTGACTTTTTGGTCACTCAGCTGACCGTGTATTTCCGTACCTCTGGGAATGAGCTGAGGCTTGTCCAGCATCCCTTCCCGGGAAGTGAACTGGGCTATGGTTTTAGCGGGAACCGGTTTGAGATAAGTGGGGAAGATAAGATTGAAAAGGGCATGGGCCAATTCTGGATATTGGCGATCGAGCATTTTTCTTATTCGTCCGGTTAGAAATGCAAAGCCCTCCAGGATGCGTTCGGAATGGGGATCACGCAATTCAGCATGCACGCCTTCCAACCCTAGCTTGCCCGCAATATCCGGATGCTTTTCTGCGAAATGGATGCCTTCTTTATTCAGGTAACGCATTTCCTGTATGTAATAAAAATGATCGTCTCGGGATACCATCTTGTCAACTTTTCTGTGTACTGTGACAGATCAGGCGTATTATGACGGAACAACCGCGATTGGGTTCGTTTCAAACCGCACTTAGGGGTATCTATGCCTTGATCCATGCCTTTTAGCTGAAAAAGAGGGCTTGTATGCCCTCTTTTTCGGTTATGAATTGGTTGGAGTTAAGAGCCAGACTCCGCTTTTGGCATTTTAGATACCAGGGAGAGCTGAACATTGATTCCCTCTACCTGGAAATGAGGGCGTATGAACATTTCAACAGCATACCATCCAGGTGATTCCTCAATATCCGATACCACGATTTTCGCATCTTTCAGTGGTCTCTCGGCTTTGAGTTCAGCACCAGCATTGGGCATGGTTGTCACCAGCTTCTGAATCCAGAGATCCAGTTCCTTCTGCAGATCGTCTTTTTCTTTGGCCGCACCGATGTTTTCACGCTGAATGACCTTCAAGTAATGGGATAATCTGGAAGCCAGGAAGAGATAGGGCAGGTTGGATGACAGTTTGGCGTTGGCTGTTGCCTCCGCTGTTGAGTAGCGCTTGGCTTTTTGAGTTGATTGGGCCGAGAAGAAGCAGGCATAGTCCCTGTTCTTGTAAAATGTCAAAGGGATGAAGCCGCTTTCTGCCAGTTCCAGTTCCTGCCTGTCCGATATCATGACTTCGGTGGGAATTTTGATTTTATTTTCACCTTCGTCTTCGTACATGTGCAGTGGCAGGTCTTCAACTACGCCACCCGCCTGAGGACCGCGAATATTGACACACCAACCGTTTGCGGCAAAGCTCTCAGTCAATCGCGATGCAAAGGCAATCGAAGCGTTGCCCCAGAGATACCGACTGTGTTCAGAACCGGTTACGCTTTCTGTAAAGTCAAACGCTTTTGATGGGTTGTCTTCCGGGTTCAGGGGTGCCCTCAAAAGGAAACGAGGGAAGGTGAGTCCCAAATAGCGAGCGTCTTCTGTGTCTCTGAACGCACGCCACTTTGTGTATTCGGACTGGCCGAATAGATCATCCATGTCTTTGATTTTATGCAGTTGAGTAGCCGAATCCAGGCCTAACATTTTTGAATTGGCACTGGCAATGAATGGGGCGTGACATCCCGCCGCGATGGCGGACATGTTCTTCATCATGGCGACATCCGCGTTGGATTGACTGAAGTAGTAGTTACCGATAACAGCCGCAATGGGTTCACCACCAGCCTGATCGTATTCCTGTTTGTAGATGTGCTGGAAGATGCCGGATTGCAATAGCTCGGGTGAGTCTTCCAGGTCTTCCCTAAGGTCGTCTTTGGAAAGATTGAGGATTTCCAATTTGATATTGGCTCTGAAATTGGTTTTATCTACCAGCAGTTTGAGTCCTCTCCATGCGGATTCCATTTCCTGGAATTTTTCATGGTGCATCACTTCGCTGATCTGGCTGCTGAGCTTGGAGTCCAACTCCTTGATAAGCGAATCAATGTGATCTCTTTCCAATTTTTCTACTTTCTTTCCGCTTTGCATTAACGCGGTAACAAAGTGGTTGACTGCGGCTGCAATACGCTGATTTTGAGCCGCTTCTTCTATGTGTTCTATGGGTTTGTCCGGAGTACTCAGATCAACTTGGCTGAGCAAGCTTCCCAGAAGATCATGTGCTTCACCTTCCGGTGCACCGGTTTTGAGTTCCTCTTGAGCCATCTGTTTCCTCCTATTCTTCTTTCTCAAGTAATGGCGCTATTTTATCGAGTTCGCCGCGCAGAGCATCAATCTTACTTGGATCCTGAAGTATCTTGTTGAGTTCTTTTCTGAAGCCGGTGTTGTTGACCACACGCCCCTTGAGGTCCATCAGGAGTTTGCGGACTTCAAGCAGTACTTTCAAGTCGGGGATCTGTTCAGCGATTCTCTCTGGTGAAAAATCTTTCAGTGAATCGAACTTGAGGTCGACGGCCATTTCATCGCCTTCTTCACCTGACAGCACGTTCTTGACTGAAAAATTCAAACCCAGCTTCTGTTCTTTCATGACGCTGTTGAAGTTGTTCTTGTTGATGTTGATTTTCTTTCGATCTTCAACAGGGGTATCGTCTTCCCGCATGGTGTAATCACCAACGAGCAGGAGTTTCAAAGGCAGTTCAACTTCTTCAGTTGCGTCGCCTACATACTTAACATACTTAATATTTACACGCGATGCGGGTATTTCATCTTGATAGCTTCCACGAGCCATATATTTGCCTCCAAGAAAAATTGAATCGGAAAAATTCTACCCCAAAAGGATATCACATTTAATTTAATTTTTACACCTGCTTTTTTCAGCTTTAAACAGAGTTGTAAGAAACCGAGCCGACCAGTGCTGCGGGTCTACGATTGCAAATATACCTTGCTGGCAATGGCTGTGTTGCTGCCATCGAGGAAGTGTCAAAATGGATCTTCCGGGAGCTTGCGGATATTGATTCGACTGTAACTTTTGAAACTAAAAAGCTTACACTTGACTTCTTGACTTTGCTTTAGTTGGCACACCTCAAAACATTTTAATTCAATGACTTAACCATAATCCAAAAAACAGCGGGTTTTTCTGCATTGCAAGCCAAAACTGTCATTGTTAGTGATTGCGTACCCACTAACAATGACAGACCAAAACACCAATAAAATGTATTAATTAAATGATTTATGTCGATTTTTCAAGGTGTTTTTTTCGGAAGATTCGTTAAAAAAAGAGCATGGCTGGAAATGCACGTTATACTCCCTGATTTTAGGTGCTATCTGGAAAACGCGAATATTTCGCAACTTTAACACTCATCGCATTTCTGTTTAAGGAAACCCTGCCTGCCATTCTGGGGAACTACAGGCAGAGTCTTGCAACCGGTTAAATGGGTTTCGAGTCTTGCGTTTTTGGATTTCATGGCATGCTTGCCATCGGTGATCGCTTTTTGAGATTGCGGGAGAGGAGATTTAGTTGGAGTGTATCATGCCCTGCCTGAAACCGCGCTTTTTTGTGCATTGGTTTTCTGATTGTTACTGTCTTTAACCGTATCGACCTTCAATGTAATCGGCAGTTTTCTGATTCTTCGGCGTTACAAACATTTCCTCTGTTTTAGCATGTTCAACCAACTCACCCATCAGCATGAAGGCGCATTCGTCGCTGGCGCGTCTGGCTTGAGCCATGTTGTGGGTGACGATCAGAATGGTGTACTCTCCGCGTAACTCCCAGATCAATTCTTCAACGGCCTCTGTGGCTTTGGGGTCCAGAGCCGAGCAGGGCTCGTCCATGAGCAGTACTTTGGGTTTGACAGGTAAAAGCCGCGCAATGCAGAGCTTCTGCTGTTCTTCAAGGGAGAGATGGGTGGCTTTTTGATCGAGCTTGTCCTTGACCTTATCCCACAGCAATACCTGCTTGAGAGCGTCCTCTACGATGGCGTCCAGCTCTGAAGCGCTCTTTTTCTTGTATCCGGGGATGTGAAGTTTGTATCCGAAGAGGACATTTTCGCGAATGGAGATAGGCAGCGGATTCGGTCTTTGAAAGACCATCCCCACATTTTTCTGAAGCTGGACTTTCTCCACGCTCGGATCCAGCACATTGGTTCCCAGCACGTTGATATGGCCACTGGTTCGCACGTAACCCAGTCTCTCGATAATTCGGTTGACCGAGCGCAGCAGGGTTGATTTTCCGCAGCCGGAGGGGCCAATCAGCGATGTAACGAGCCCGTTTTTGACATTCAGATTGACGTCATACAGCGCTTGAAACGTACCGTAATAGAGACTGAAGTTGACGGTTGAAATGGCGTACCGCTGGGGTACTTTTCCTTGTTGTTCAGAGTTTGTCATGAATCTTTCCCCCGAATCAGCCAAAACGGCCTAAGATGTAATCTCTGGTTTTTTCGTTTTTCGTTTTGCCAGAGAACAGCGCTTGTGTTTCATTGATTTCGACACATTCTCCATTGAGGAAAAAGGCCGTGCGGTCGGCTAGTCTTTGAGCCTGTTGAACCAGATTGGTTACCATGATAATGGTCGTCTCAGTTTTCAATTCCCTCAGCGCGTCTTCAATCCTCATGGTTGTTACCGGGTCGACGGCAATGGAAAATTCATCCAGAATGAGCAGTTTGGGCCTTTGAGAGAGCGCGCGTGCAATGGTCAGTCTCTGCTGTTGTCCACCTGAGAGCAAGCTGCCCAGCGAGTTCAGTCTGTCTTTGACTTCATCCCAGAGAGCCGCTTTCTTGAGGCATTCCTCTACAATGGGATCCAGATCAGCTTTCTTTTTAACACCGGATAAACGAGGAGAAAGCGCCACGTTGTCGTAAATGCTCAAAGGTAGTCCAATGGGGAGCGGGAAGACAACGCCGATTTCCTTTCTCAGCGCGTAGACATTTCGCCAGGTGCTGACATCCTGACCCAGAAATTGAATGGAGCCCTTGACCGACATTTCAGAGTTAAAGGCATCCATTCGGTTGATGGCCTTGAGGAAAGAGGTCTTGCCGCTGTTTGCCGGCCCGATAATGCCGTAGATTTCATTTTCATGTATGCTCAGATTGAGATCGGACAGCGCGGGTACGCCGTTGTAGGTAATGGAGAGGCTCCTGACCTTCAGCATGGGTTCTCTTTGGGTTTCTTTAGTCATCATCGCATCCTCACCATTTCTTTTTGCCGCGCAGCCAGACTCTGAATCCAATTGAAGCCGAATTCATAATGAGCACGATGGATATCAGCAGAAGAGCGACCCCGTAGGGCAGGTGTTCGGGCACGTTGGGGACCTGGGTTGAAACGACAAAGAGATGGAGTGACAGGGCCATGGTTTGGTCTAAAACCCCTTGTGGCAGGAAGGGCAGGAAGAAGGCCGCCCCTGTGAACATGATGGGAGCGGTTTCACCCGCGGTTCTGGATACTTCGAGAATCACACCGGTGAGGATGCCGCTGACGGCATTGGGCAGGACGATACGCCTGATGGTTTGCCAGCGGGTCGCGCCCATGCTCCAGCATGCTTCCCTGAACGCATGCGGAACCGCTTGCAGGGATTCCTTGGTGGACACGATCACGACCGGCAGGGTCATAATGGCCAGGGTCAGGCTTGCCGCCAGAATGCTGGTTCCGAACTGAAAGAAAATAACGAAGGCGCCCACGCCAAAAAGGGCGTGGACAATGGAAGGCACACCGGCCAGGTTGATAATAGCCAGATTGATGATGCGGGTAAACCAGTTGTTTCCGGCATATTCATTGAGGTAAATGGCGGCGGCAACACCCAGAGGCACAGAAAAGAGCAGGGCCATGGTCACCAGGTAGATGGTTCCCAGCAAGGCCGGAAAAATACCGCCTTCAGTCATGCCGTTCTTGGGGTACTGAACGAGAAAGTCCCAGGAAATGGCCGGTCCGCCTTTGATGATCAGCAGCGTGAGGATAATGAGAACCGGTATGATTAGCAGGACGGTCATGCCCAGAAAGAGATTTCTATAGCGACTTTCCACTTTGTCGTTGTTTTTATTTAAAGCTGTTGCTTGAAACATCACGTCACCCCTTTTTGATGCCGCGTACAACCAGATCAGCTGTCAGGTTGATCAGGAAGGTAATGATGAAAAGGAAAATACCAAGGGTAAAGAGCGCCTGGTAGTGGTCGGACCCGACGGCTGTTTCGCCCAATTCGGCTGCGATTGTGGCTGTTAGAGCTCGAACCGAATCGAAAACGGAGCCCGGAATGTTAATGGCGTGACCAGAGGCCATCAGAACCGCCATGGTTTCGCCAAACCCGCGGCCCACCCCCAGCAGTACAGCGGAGACCAGTCCGTTTTTAGCGGCCGGAAGGACGACCTTGTAGATAATCTGCCATTTGGTGGCACCCATGGCTTCCGCGGCCTCTCTGTAGTGATCGGGTACCGCTTTAAGGGCATCCTCCGCAATGGTGGTCATGATGGGTGCGGACATAAGACCCAAAATGATTCCGGCATTGAGCACATTGAGACCGATTGGCACATTGAACGTCTTGATGATGAACGAATTCATAATGCTCAAACCGATAAAGCCCCAGACAACCGAGGGAATGGCGGCTAGGAGTTCAACCAGTACTTTCAGGGTTTCACGGGTTTTGCCCTGGGCAAATTCCGCGATGTAGATGGCCGCTCCAAGTGAAAAAGGGACAGCCACCAACATGGCCATGCCGGTGACGCTGGCGGTTCCGGTGATCAGTGCCAGCGCGCCGTAGGTGGGCTTGACCTCGGAGGTGGGCCGCCATTTGGTGGAGAAGAAAAATTCACTGAAATCAAAAGCACCCCAAATAAATTCAATGCCCTCTTTTGAAATGAAAACAAAGATGCCGATAATGAAAATAATGGCTGAGATACCGCAAACAAAGACCAGAGCCTGAACGGCCTTGTCTATGTACCAGTCAAGTGTGAGGCGGTCAGCCGCCTTTATTTCTGGATTATGGGTTGTAGACATATCAGGAAGCCTCCTCACCCCTCATGGTCGTCATTAAAGTGTTAATCTGTTCAACCAGATGCTTGAGGATCCGGGTGTAGCTCTCTTTTTTTTCGTCTTCCGATGCGTTTTCATCAGGTGGTTCGGGCAGCTCCCAGTTCAAACCCACGGAGTGAAACGGAATTTGGGAGACGTATTCCGAATAATCGCCCCTTAAACACACAATGACTTCGTATTCACTGAGTTCCTCATCGGTTAACTGGAACTCGTCCGGTACTTCCGAGCTGAGGTTGTATCCATTTTGATCCATGAATTCGATTAAATCCGGCCGGACTTGTTCAGCAGGGCAAGAGCCCGCGGATTGGTAGATACCGCTTTCGGGAAACGCTTTACGGGCAATTTGAGTGGCCATGGGTCCACAAAGGTCGTTGGTCTTGTCCAGGAACAGGACTTTGACCGGGCGCTTTTTCTTCATCTGACCTGTCACACTGAAGACGGTTTCCTCACAGATGTTTTTGGCTTGATCACTGATTCGTTCCAGTTGGTTGAGAACAACCAGAATGCTGAAGAGATCCTGCACCGAAAATACATCTTTTTCACCTTTTTGAACCAGCTCAGAGAAGATGATCGAGAAAGTATGGTCGATGTTGTCGGCAAAGGCCATTGTGCCCTTTGCAAGATCGGCGTTTTGCTCTGTAAAGGCTTTCAAGGCCTGATTGAACATTTGGAACGAGTCCCGGGCCATGTACTCAAGCTCTCTTCTTATGGTTGAATTGATGGGTTTTGAGAGCTGTGCGGTTTCCCTGCTGATGGTGACGGCGTAGTCTCCAATTCTTTCCAGGCCGATGTTAATTCTCAGAACAGAGGAAATGAACCTCAGGTGACCCGCGCTTGGCAGGTGACGAGCGACAAAGTAATGACATTTTTTGTCGATTTCACTGATCTGCCTGTTGATGGGGTTGTCACCCAGTATGGTTTGATAGGCTAAATCCGTATCTCTGTTTAGCAAGGCGTGTAGCGAATTTTTCAATGACTTTTCAATATCTGTCGATACGGCTGCAACCATTTTGATAATTTTACGGTAATCCCGTTGCAGTCTTTTTTCGTAAATGGGCTGATTCATCGTTTCTCTCCCGCTTTTAGGTGGTTGTTTTCTCTTGAAAATCGTCTTCTTGGCGATGCGCGTTGAGTGACTTTCGCCCTGTTATGCCGGTTCGCCCGCAAAAGTGGGTTGTCTTTTACCATCCCACTTTTCCAGGCTGAAGACTCTTGTGGGAACTTCCAAAAACTCCCAACATGGTGTTTAGCTGTCTATGTATTCAAGGACAGCTTACGTCGCGAACCGGTGCATAGCCCTTTTTCATGATGATGCATTGACCTTCATCACTCAGGATCCAGTCAAGGTATTCTTTGGTGGCGCCGGTGGGTTCACCGTTGGTGTACATAAACAGCGGGCGGGCAATGGGATAGCTTCGGTCGCTGGCTGTGGCGACAGAAGGAGCCACGCAATCCGCGTCGCCCTGCGCGACACAGACCATTTTGATTTCATCGGTGGCGTAGGCCAGTCCGCTGTAACCAATGGCGCAAGGTGTGTGTTGAACCAGATCGACCACGTCTTTGGAACCGTGCATGTCTCTTGAACCCAATTTAAAGTCCTTGCCCTTACCCAGGACCGCTTTTCTGAAGTAGGCAAATGTGCCGGAGTTGTTCTGTCTGCTGACGCGCACGATTTTATCGTCATCGCAGCCGGGTATTTCAATGCCCAGATCCGACCAGCTGACAATCGATCCGCCTTCACCGTAAATTTGGGCCAGTTGTTCGATGGTGATGGATTCAATGGGGTTGTCTTTGTGAACGAAAATAGCCAAAGCGTCGTAGCCCACGACAAATTCCACGGGCTTCTGACCGTTCTTTTCTGCCAGTTTTATTTCTTTTTCTTTCATGGCCCTGCTGGCATTGGCAATATCGACCGTGCCGTTGATGAGTGCGGCAATTCCCGTACCCGATCCGCCGCCTGAAACGGCAATAGCCAGATTGGGGTTAATGTCCTGATATTTTTCTGCCCATGCCTGAGCCACGTTGACCAGTGTGTCCGATCCCTTGTTTTGTAAGACCGTGCGTTTGTTTCCCTTTGAGTTTGGTGAACTTCCCGGTCCACCTCCGCATCCAATAATTAAAACTGCGGCTAAAATTCCAAATACCCTCATTGTTTTTCTCCTTTCATGAGTTGCCTGTTCAAGCAGTGTTAGCATATAAGGTCATGATGAAAGCAGGGTTAGGCTCATGTTAGAAATGCGTTAGATTGAAAACGACGGCTTGTTTTCCTGTTTCTGGGGAGTGCAAGTGAATTGACGATTTGAGTGGGACATTTGCGCGGAATTGTTCGGGATATTTTCCCGTCAATATGCTAGAGTCAAAAGGTGGATTCTGTAGAATCAGATAACGGTCTTCCGTCAAGCTGAAAGCAGCTTCTGGGGTTCGAGCCTGACTGCGGCACGGAAGAAAAAGGAATGGACATTGTCATTTATCGGCAGACTTATCGGGTCGGCACAGCGCAAGGTCGAGGTTCTTCCTCATAAACGGGAACCCGGTCATTCTCTTGTTTTCCACATTCAGGGTGTGGATGATTGCGCTTCGGATGGTGTTGAAACACATGGTTACATTCAAATGGCGGAAGAGGGCATTCAAAGTGGCAGATCCAGACCGCTTGGAATTCTGGACCGTATGCTTAGGCGGCCCGCACTCGTGGGTGAGGTTTACGAGGATCATCAGCACATGCTGCACGTGACGCTCTGGGCGGAGCCGTACATTCGGTTTGAACTGGACTTGAACCAGCCTGAAATGGTCGAGTGCTGGTCTGAATGTTACATTATGATTCGATCGGGTGGTTTTGATTTATTGCGACCCTGTGAAGAGGAGGAGCAACCTTGAAAGATCGACTGGTATTCTGCACAGAGCGGTATCGCTACTTGCGGGACCGCATTTGTGCCTACGATGGTTTTGTTCCAGGTGGGTTGGATCGCAGGCGTTTTCCCGACGGCGAACGCTACATGCGCGTTCTGGATCGCACCAAGGGCGAGGATGTGTTTCTGGTGGGCGGCACAATCTGTGACTCCGATACCCTGGAACTGTTTGATCTGGCGTGTGGTCTGGTTTACGGTGGGGCCATTTCACTGACAGTCATCATTCCCTACTTCGGATATTCCACCATGGAGCGGGCCAGCAATGCCGGGGAGGTGATTCCCGCCAAAAACAGAGCTCTGCTTCTATCGGCCATTCCCAAAGCACGCATGGGCAATGAATTTGTCTTTGTGGATTTGCATACCGACGGTGTACCCCATTACTTTGAGGGCAGCATCCGGCAAGCTCAGTTATCGGCACGCAGTCTTGTCTCCGATGTGCTGCGTGAAAGCGGTGAGAATGTCATTTTAGCCAGTACCGATGCGGGCCGGGCCAAATGGGTCGAGTCCCTGGCCAACAGTTTCGGAGTGGAGGCCGCGTTTGTGTACAAGCAGCGCCTGTCGGGAGAAGAGACACGCATAACAGGGGTGAACGCCAAGGTCGAGGGTCGGCCCATCGTCATTTACGACGACATGATCCGCACGGGCGGTTCACTGATCAAGGCCGCCGAAACCTATCTGGCCAACGGAGCACTCAGTGTGGCCGCTTTTGCCACTCACGGTGTTTTTCCCGGTTCCGCGCTGGACCACTTGAAAGCAAGCGGTTGTTTCAGCTGGATTGGCATAACGGACACCCATCCCCGCGTGTGTGATTTTGATGATCCATTCTTGAAAGTGTTCAGTATGGCGCCCGTGATCGTGGATTACATGCGGCACGAAGTCGAGTGACCTTGCAAGCTCCCTTATCGCTTTACATTCACGTCCCTTTCTGCCGGAGCCGGTGCCATTACTGTCATTTTGACATTAAAGTGGTCGCTGTCCGCCGAAACACCAAACCCTCGCTGCACAAGGAGTGGTTTGAAAACTACACAAAGGCTGTTCAGCAGGAACTCATTTTCTACCGCCAGCAAGTGGGGGACAGACCGCTTCAAAGTGTTTATTTTGGCGGAGGTACACCGAGTTTCCTGCCCCTGGAGTTGCTGTGCTCCATCTTGGACTGTGTTGCCAGGCACTTCAGACTGGATGAAGACTGTGAAATTAGCGTTGAAGCCAATCCCGAAGACGTCAGCGAAACATGGGTTGCTGGTCTGAGAGGAAAAGGCGTTACACGATTGTCACTGGGAGTCCAGTCCACACAGGCTGAAACGCTGAAAGCCGTGCGGCGCAATCACACACCTGAGATGGTTTTCAGGGCTCTGGAACAAATAGGCGGGTTGAAGCACGGTTGCTCCGTGGACTACATTCTGGGCTTACCCTTCCAGGAACGGAAACAGGTTGAGCGCGATTTGGCGATGATCACGGCCTGTGAGCCGCAGCATCTATCGCTGTACCTTCTCGAACGGGATATTCCCACACCCCTGGACCGCTACCCGGGAGCCATGCCCACTGAAGATCAGCAGGCAGAGTGGTTTGAAGCAGCGACGACACTATTAAAATCTTGTGGTTACAAGCACTACGAGATCAGTAATTTCTGCCAATCGGGCTGCGAATCGGTTCACAACAGCAATTACTGGAAGTTTGGCGATTACCTGGGTGTGGGTCCCGCAGCCCACGGCCGCCTGGGCAAGACCTATTGGAGCAACCACACCCAACTCGCGCGTTATCTGGAATCGGTTCATGATAAGGGTACGGGCGAATGCCAGCGGGAAACCTGGTCAGACGGGGAGTTCAGAAGGCAAAAGTGCCTGCAGGGTTTGAGGTTATTGAGCGGGATCCCTCTAAGCTGGGTCACACAGCAGGAAAAAGAGGCTTTAGAAGAGCTGGCAGACTATGCACTTGTGAGTCTGGCGGACGGAAAGGTGAAATTGACAGAGAGAGGCATTTTACTGGCAAACGAAGTCTTTCAGGTCTTCATTTCAAGTTAGAGAACGACAGCAGAATGGCTGATGTTCATTTTGTTGGCTATCTCGTTTTGAAATGAATTATTGGACGTGAATTATTGGACAGCCAAAATAGGGATGTGCAATCGACACCCAAAGAGGAGGCCATTGCTGAGGCTAAACGAAATGACGGTTATTTTACGCTGTTGTGCAACGACATCAAAGACCCGCTAAAAGCTTTGGCAACATACAGAAACAAAGCCCCTGTTGAGAAGGCGTTTGGGAATAGCAAAGAGCGCTTGTGGCTAAGAAGAGTAGAAGTCTCATTGGAAAAGAGCTTAGACGGCAAGTTGTTTGTGGAATTCATCGCGCTCATCATCCTGCCGTATATTAAGAAGCAAATGCAGGACGCGAAGCTCTTTAAAGGATGCTACGATGACAGAAGTACTGGATGAGTTCGATTCAACCGAGAGTTTTGCAGTCCCGGGACATGCCATTCAACCAGGAGAAATAACCAGGAAGCAAATAGACCTCTATAGAAGAATGGGAGCAGAGCCACCCACCTCGTTACATATAGACCCGGGAATACAGGAGACACCATCCATATCCTGCATTCCCGAGAATTTGAAATGCAATAATCCATTGAATTTTTAAAAGTACTTATGAAGCAATCGCTTACCTGTACCTTACTCGTATTTAATCTAATTCTATCTCAATAAGTCTAATGTGGGATACACCAGAAACTACTGCACCCGCTTCACTTCTTTGTTTTTCCAATAGTCAATTGATCTTATGAAATTACTTAACTGTCCCTGTTATCGTACTTCACCCTTGAAATTAAGGGCTCAACAGATCAGGGAGACTCGATTGAATCAACAATTAACTGTAAGAATTCCAAAGTGTGCCATGGAATATCATATCCATAATCATCCCCCAGTCTGACGACTACCAGGTTGTGTTCTGGAACCACATAAATATACTGTCGGTAGATTCCTATTGCAATAAATGTGCTTTCAGGGATAGTAAAATTGCCTACATCATACCATGCATTGGGCAGCCACCATTGATATCCATAATAGTATATATTTGTTAAAGAAGGGCTTGTCGATTCTTCAACCCAGTTTTCTGGAATAATTTGATTGTCACCCCACTTTCCTCTTTTCAGATAAAGATATCCGAATCTTGCAAAATTTCTGGCAGTTGTATGAATGCCCCATCCTCCTACAGTGTTACCAGCTGAATCATAATCCCACAAAACAAGGTCCATTCCAACGGGTTTAAAAAGATGCTTTTCTGCAAATTCACAAAGCTTAATATCTGTTGCTCTTTGAATGATTCCTGACAACAGCATTGAATCACCAGAAGAATAATTCCAAACTGTTCCAGGTTCATGAATTGAATCTTTGCTCAGGATATATTCAAGATAGTTTCTAGAGTTCACCATCTTTCTTACATCATCATTCTCTGTGTCGGTTGAGTACTCCTCTTCATTCCATTGCAGGCCGGATGTCATTGTTAAAATATGTTGAATGGTCATTCTTTTTTTTCTGCCCACTTCATCGTTCCATTCTGGAAAAAAGTCATGTGCTTTCTGATGAACAGAGCTAATGAATTTTTTATCAATTGCAATTCCCATGGCGGCACTTGTAATGCTCTTTGCTACAGAAAAACTTCTGTGGAGACTGTTTTGGGAAAAATTGTTAAAGTAAGCCTCACCGACAATATAGCCATCTTTAACAATGACAACCCCTTTTGAGTTCAGCTGGTTATTTGCCAGATAATCGTATGCAATTACCAGTTTCTCTGAATTCACCCCTACGTTTTCGGGACGGCAAGTCCTCCAGCTGCTATCCGGCCAGTATTCGCCTTCATAGTTTCCAGTTTGAGCAAATTGATTCCGGTTCGTGGTACCGTGTAAAATGGCTCTAGCAGGAATTGAAACAATGGAGTCCATCTCTTTTGAAAATGTCAACGCAAAACCCGCTAAATCCGTTTTTCCAGTTATTGTCGTGATTGTATGTTCCGGCAAGTTGTCACTAAATAGTTCTGTGGTCATTACAGAAACCTTTTCAAACGGTGCCAGCCAGCGGCTCTGAATGCCAACCGTATTACTGGATAAATCAGAAGCCCTAATATATATCTCCTGGTAATATTCTGACAAATTAACAACAGCAAGCCCGCTATTAAAGCGGTCATTGTTTTCAATTAACGGGAAAACCAGTTCACTGCTGGTGTCATCTACCAGAGGCAGACTGGTTTTTGCCTCAGTCGGGAGATATGTGAATGTCACAATTCCAGCAACAGAGGCTTCAATCTCAGGAATTATCTGAAGCCAACCTGAATCAATCACGATCCCCTGGAAAACTTCATTGATACTCCGATGAAGTCCACTACTGGCACCCAGTGTTATTTGGCTCGATTCATGGAGCTTTCCTTCTGAAGAGTATAATTTAATTGTAATGTTTTGAACTGAATTGGCAGTATTGACTAGAGTTAGTTCCGTATTCCAGATATTCTTCTTAATTGTAAAATGCGGAAGGTAGCATGAATGTTTGTTTAATGATTCTGCATTGCTGTTTATAACACACATTCCTCACTTAAATTAGGTGGAAGTTAAGTTATTTTTTTTATCTCTTGTTGAATAGCGTATATATAATATGCTATATTTCAAATATGTCAA